>CAZYMT010000259.1:0-2598 GCA_964649035.1 uncultured Rhodobacterales bacterium | reverse complement strand
TAGCTAGCGTCAATATCAGGGGCATCTACGGCCTTCATACCAACAACATGGTAGCCGGCGTCAACATGAAGATTTTCACCTGTGACACCGGACGAAAGGTCAGACAACAGATAAACGGCAGAATTTCCGACCTCGGTCTGGGTGACGTTACGGCGAAGCGGGGAATTCAGCTCGTTCCATTTCATAATGTAACGGAAATCGCCAATACCGGAGGCAGCCAGCGTTTTGATCGGGCCAGCCGAAATAGCATTCACACGGATGTTTTTCTTGCCCAGATCCTCGGCCATATATTGCACCGATGTTTCCAATGCCGCTTTGGCAATCCCCATGACATTATAATGCGGCATAACTTTCTCCGCGCCGTAATAGGTGAGGGTTAGCAGCGAACCACCATCTGTCATCAGTTTTTCGGCGCGCTGTGCAACGGCTGTAAAAGAATAAACCGATATGTTCATCGTCATGGCAAAGTTCTCAGGGCTGGTATCGACATAACGGCCGCGAAGCTCGTTCTTGTCGGAAAATCCAATCGCGTGGACGAGGAAATCAAGCTTGCCCCATTTTGCCTCAAGTGCCGCAAAAACCGTATCCATAGATTCGGCGTTTGTTACGTCACATTCCAGAACAGTGTCAGCGCCAATGCTCTCGGCCAATGGTTTCACACGTTTTCCCAAAGCATCGCCTTGATAGGTGAACGCCAGTTCTGCACCCTGTTCGTGACAGGCTTTCGCAATGCCCCAAGCAATTGATCTGTCATTGGCTACGCCCATAATCAGGCCGCGTTTGCCCTGCATAATTCCGTTGCTCATTCTATGTCCCTCGTTTTATTGTTGCGCTTATGTAAGCTATTGCCGTAGCGGCATCAAGATTGTTGCAAAGATTGGAGAGAAACGTGACTGAAGGTACTAAAAGAACCGGTATTTTCGCGGGCGATGATCCGTTTGTAATCGCGCGCGCATGGTTGGCGGAGGCCGAGGCGAGCGAGCCGAATGACCCCAATGCCGTTGCTTTGTCGACGGTTGATAGTGATGGAATGCCAAATGTGCGCATGGTGCTTTTGAAGGAGATCGAGGACGATGCCTTTGTTTTCTATACGAATTACGGTAGCGCCAAAGCCGTTGAAGTAGACAATGCGGGTAAAGCTGCATTTGTGATGCACTGGAAATCCCTACGCCGTCAGATACGGGTTCGCGGGACGGTAACCCGCGAAAACGGCGCGAAAGCCGACGCCTATTACAAATCGCGATCCTTGCCGAGCAGGCTTGGGGCTTGGGCGTCAGAGCAATCAAAGCCGCTCGATTCGCGGGCAAATTTGTTGGCAAAGGTGGCTAGAATAACTGCGACCAAGGGTATAAACCCTGACCGCCCACCGTTTTGGGGGGGCTACCGGATTCACCCAACGGAAATTGAGTTTTGGGCGGATGGGCAGCATCGATTACATGATCGGTTTCGCTGGGTCCAATTAGATTCGAAAAGTTGGGCGATTGAACGACTACAACCCTGAACAACTAACGGTGGTAGCCTTACGTTTACGGAAAGGTCGGTGAAAAAACACCAACCCGCGACTTTTTTTATCGGGATAACTTGCCTTACTCGTGAAAATACTTAAGAGTTACACCTACTTGGGGCTGATAATTTGATAACGGATGCTACTATTTAGGCGTGCGGTATCTAGGAAAATGGATATACAGATATGATTAAGGGGCAAGTCAAGTGGTTTGACGCCGCGAAAGGCTTTGGATTCGTTGTTAGTGATGATGACGATGGCGACATTCTTTTACACGCCAATGTACTGCGGAACTTTGGTCGCAGTTCGGTGGCCGAAGGGTCCGAAATTGTGATTGACGTGCAGGTGACCGACCGGGGTCGCCAAGCATCGGAAATTCATGAAATTAGCGCACCTGCCGAAGGTGCGTTTGCGGATGATGGTGAAGAGCATAACGTTCCTGATGTTGATTCGAGCGTACCATTGCAGCCTGCGCGCGTGAAATGGTTCGACAAGGCAAAGGGATTTGGATTCGCTAACGTATTTGGCGACGATGCCGATATCTTTTTGCATGTAGAAATTTTGCGCCATTACGGCCTGTCTGACCTTCAACCGGGCGAAGCTGTGTCCGTGAAAGTTATCGACGGACCACGTGGCATGATGGCGGGCGAAGTCCAGTCATGGGATCATATCGTTCAGCAAGGGGACGATTGATATTTTTCGTTTTTTTGTAGCACTAGCATTGCTTTCCCCTGTGACCGCATGGGGAAGCGAAAATTCGGTTTGCGCGGTCGATCAACTTGATATTCGTTCCAACGGAAGTAGTGTTCGTTTTAAAATCGAAGTTGCAGATTCGGTTGAGAGTCGTACGACAGGATTGATGAATAGTGACAGTATGGGCCGGTTCGCGGGGATGTTATTTGTCTATCCAGCCCCGACTAATGTTGCGTTTTGGATGCGAAATACACTTATTCCACTTGATATGCTGTTTGTTGATGAAAACGGCGTCATACAGAAAATTCATGAAAATGCGATTCCATTGGACGAAACTTCGATTCCGGGTGGCAATAACATCAAATTTGTTTTCGAAATCAATGGCGGGATGGCCGCAGCGT
>CAZYMT010000258.1:0-2738 GCA_964649035.1 uncultured Rhodobacterales bacterium | reverse complement strand
ATTTTCATCAGCGTCGATTTACCGGAGCCGTTGGAACCGACCACACCGATTTTCACGCCAGGTAAGAACGACAGACGGATATTTTCGAACAGTTTCTTGCCACCTGGAAAGGTCTTGGAAACGCCGTCCATGTGGTAAACATATTGATAGGCAGCCATCGGGAATCCTCGGATTAATGATTTTCATTCCGTTTATCGAATGCAGCCGACCAGCGCAATGTTGACAGCGGCCAGTTGTGCCGTAAGAAAGGGCAAAAAGGGACAAAATTTGCTGGGTTTTCCAAATGCCACCGATGGTTTGCGCGTCGGCCTACTGGGGGGATCGTTTGATCCGCCGCACGCTGGGCATGTGCATATCACCAAACAAGCGCTGCGCCGGTTTGGTCTCGATCGTGTTTGGTGGCTGGTCAGTCCAGGTAATCCGTTAAAACCTGTTGGGCCCGCGCCGCTTGAACGGCGCATGGCAGCATGTCGTGAAATCATGCAACATCCAAAGGTCGAAATCACCGATTTGGAGAGCAAACTAACCACACGTTACACCGCCGATACCCTGCAGAAATTGCAGACAATCTATCCGCGGGTGAATTTTGTGTGGCTTATGGGGGCCGATAATCTGGCGAGTTTTCATAAGTGGCAAGAATGGGAATGGATCGTTGAGAATGTGCCGATTGGTATCACCTCGCGACCCGGGGAATACCTGCAAGGGGCGACGTCGAAAATGGCACAGAAATACAGCCAAGCGCGCATTCCTTTTGCGGGTGCGAAAACTTTGCCTTTGCAACCGCCGCCCGCTTGGTGTCTTTTAGGTGGGCCTACGGTCGACATTTCTTCGACTGAAATTCGTGAAAACGGTAATTGGAAAAGATAGTATTTTGGACAGACGCTTATTTATCAGTGGATTAGCCGCCAGCCTGCCAAGCATCGCCTTGGCCACACCGCCCACCACGGCCACGCGCCCCCTACTGCGCAATGTTGAAAACATCCGGCAAGTGTCGGCATCTTCGGCGCGATATCTAGACCCAGCGTTGGCCAATGTTACCGGATTTGTGTTGCTCGACACCTCAACCGGACAAGTTGTCGATGCGCATCAGCCCAACCTAAAACTGCCCCCTGCCTCGGTCACCAAAGCCATCACCGCGATCTATGCGCGAGACACATTGGGGCCGGATTTTCGGTTCACAACCCGCGTTATGGCCACTGGCCCCGTGCAAAACGGCCTGATCCAAGGCGATCTTTATCTGGTTGGCGGCGGTGATCCGGCGCTGGACACCGACGAGCTGGCCGGACTGTCCCGCGCCATGGTTGCCCAAGGAATTCGCGGCATCACGGGGCGCTATTACGTCGATAATTCCGCCCTGCCGAGCATTGACCAGCTTGACCCGACCCAAGCCAGCCATCTTGGCTATAATCCGACAATCTCAGGGCTTAACCTTAATTTCAATCGGGTTTATTTTGAATGGAAGCAGGTCGAGGGCCGGTATCGCACCAGTCTTGAGGCGCGCAGTGACAATTATCGCCCAGCCGTCAAATGGATGGATATCAGCATCGCAAACCGCGATCTGCCCGTTTATCAACACGCTGTAATCAACGGCCATGACCACTGGTCGGTTGCCCAAAACGCGTTAGGTGCCGAGGGTGGCGTCTGGCTGCCCGTCCGCCAACCCGCCGATTATGTTGGCGAGGTTTTTGCAACCCTCGCCGCCCGTGCAGGCCTAACATTGCCAGCGCACGCTCATGGAAATGTACCACGGGGTGCCGCCGAAGTTGTGCGTTTCAACAGTGAACATATGGATGAAGTTCTGCGCTGGTTATTGAAATATTCCAATAACTTGACGGCGGAATGCATTGGTCTGGCAGCGTCGCAACGCCTTGGGGCCAACCCGTCCAGTCTGAACCAATCCAGCACTCATATGGAACGCTGGGCCACGGCCAATCTTGGCGGGGCGCGTCCAAATTTCGATAATCATTCTGGTCTGTCCGATAAGGCCGAGGTGTCGTCAATGGATATGGTTACGATGCTGGGAAATAATCGGGCCTGGTCACATCTTTCGCACATCCTGAAACCGTTTGTGGTCACCGATAATAGCGGCAATGCCATGGATTTGGGACGTCGTGTTATCGCCAAAACCGGCAGCATGAATTTCATTCGCGGGCTGGCAGGATATCTGGAAAAGAACGGTCGCCAATATGCCTTTGCAATTTTCGCTGCGGATTTACAGACACGCCGCAGTCTGGCGTCGTCACAACGTGATCAGCCACGCGGGGCGCGAACTTGGTCCGCAAAAGCCAGACGACAACAGCAGGTGTTGCTGCGCCATTGGCTGGCTAATATCTAAATCCGCGTGGCGATAGTTCCACCAGCATGGCGTTCAACCTTCTCGGCCAATTCCAGATCAATCAGGGCTGACAGCACCTCGTCAGCGGGCCATTCCGTTTGTCGGATCAAGATATCTTCGGGAATTGGCGTTGGCCCGAGCAGCGACATAAGCCGTTCGGTCAAGTCGCCTTCGGGGGGCGGGTGCATTTCGACAACATTGTCCATTTCAACTTTAGGGCGTTGTAAAACCTCGATAATATCTTTGGCAGAACGCACCAATGTCGCTCCGTCCCGTATCAACATGTTACACCCCGAAGCCCGCGCATCCATCGGATTTCCAGGTACAGCCATCACTTCGCGACCCTGATCGAGCGCATCTTTTGCGGTGATCAGACTACCGGACCGACTGGCCCCTTCGATCA
>CAZYMT010000257.1:0-2861 GCA_964649035.1 uncultured Rhodobacterales bacterium | reverse complement strand
CGTAATGATCGCGCTGACCGTCGGAATGGAACAACCGGTAAACCCCGCGTTGCGATAGCATCACGTTGTAGTTCAGGTCCGCCGACAGCCCTTCCCAAAGTTTCAGCGAGTGGGAGTAAAACTCGGAATTTCCCGGCAGCGAATAATCGGCCCGCACAATGGTGGTGTTGCGCCCCACATTACCGCCACCAAGATAGCCCTTTTCCAGCACCGCGATATTGGTCAGCCCGTGGTTTTTTGCCAGATAATAGGCTGTCGACAGCCCATGCCCGCCGCCGCCAATCAGGATAATGTCATATTCGGATTTCGGATCGGGATTGCGCCACTGGGGTTTCCAGCCCTTGTTGCCGGTCAAACCCTGCCGCAACACCTGCAAACCTGAAAACCGCATGACCACCCCCGAGATAATTCATAGGTACTCAAGCAATTTCGCGACAGGTTTTCAATGGCAAGCGGCAGAAAAACCGCCGCTTGCCTGCATTATTCGACTTGGGTGCCTTACAGCCCCTTGGCCTCGTAGGATTTTGCCACACGGTCAATCGCCACGATATAGGCCGCCGTGCGCAGATCCTCGACATCATCGCGCCCGTGCCAAACCTCGCGCATCGACTGGTAGGCAGCCCGCATCGTGTCATCCAGACCCGAGCGTACCAGCTCAAGTTCGTCCGCGCCTTTCAGGTATTTCATCTTGAAATTCGGCGTCATTGACCACGCATCGCCAAGGTACCGGTCCAGCCGTTCCAGCTCATCAATAATCAACTGGTGGCGTCCCTCTTCCTGACGGCGGCCAAGACGGCCAAAACGGATGTGGCTCAGGTTCTTGACCCATTCGAAATAGGAAACCGTCACACCACCCGCGTTGGCATACATGTCGGGAATGATCACCGTGCCCTTTTCGCGCAGAATTTCATCGGCGCCGGCCGTGACCGGACCATTCGCGGCCTCGATGATCAGCGGCGCTTTGACATTTGCGGCATTGCCAAGGTTGATCACAGCCTCAAGCGCGGCGGGGATCAGGATATCGCATTCCTGTTCCAGCAATTTGGCCCCGTCTGCATCAAAATGCGTATCCATAAAGCCTTTGAGACCGCCGTGCTTACCCAACCAGCCGTGGATTGCTTCGACATCCAAACCATCGGGATCATACAGCGATCCGTCACGTTCGATAATACCAACGATGATCGAACCGTCCTCTTCCGACAGGAATTTTGCGGCGTGGTAACCCACGTTGCCCAGCCCCTGAACGATAACCCGCTTGCCTTCCAGTTTGCCTTCAAGCCCGGTTTTGGCAATGTCCTCGGGATGGCGAAAGAACTCGCGCAGGGCGTATTGCACACCGCGCCCCGTGGCCTCGACCCGGCCAGCAATCCCACCGGCGTGCAAAGGCTTGCCGGTCACACAGGCGCGCGCGTTGATGTCGGTGGTGTTCATCCGTGCGTATTGATCGGCAATCCACGCCATTTCACGTTCGCCGGTGCCCATGTCGGGGGCCGGAACGTTCTGGCTGGGATTGATCAGATCACGCTTGGCCAACTCATAGGCAAACCGCCGTGTGATCAGCTCCATTTCCTGTGCATCGTATTCGCGCGGATCAATCCGCAAACCGCCTTTGGAGCCACCAAACGGGGCCTCGACCAGCGCACATTTGTAAGTCATCAACGCACCCAGCGCCTCGACCTCGTCCTGATTGACGCTTAGAGCAAACCGGATGCCCCCCTTGACCGGTTCCATATGTTCGGAATGGACCGAACGATAACCGGTGAACGTCTTGATTTCGCCGCGTAACCTGACACCGAAACGTACCGTATAAGTGGCGTTCACCACACGGATTTTCTCTTCCAACCCCGGGGCCAAATCCATAAGCGCGACGGCACGATTGAACATCATATCGACGGATTCACGGAAACTGGGTTCGTTTATTGCGGACATTTTGCCCTCCATAAATGTGGTGCGACAGAATCACGCACCCTTTGCAATATTCCGACAATATGCCGCTTTTGGTTAACAATACATCGCTTTTTCGAATCAGAGTTCTTATTAACCACAAAATTCAGTGGCTTTGCATTGATCATTAGAGCGCCACAATTCCCGGAATTTGGTCAATTCTATCCTGACAATCGAAACAATAATGCACCCCAACTCGCTATAATAATTAAGAAATTGCTACCGAACCAGATTCAGGCCACAATACGCCCTAATTCTGCCACATCACGCAGTATAAATCATCCCGCGCTTATTGAGTGCGTGCATGAGGTGCCATCTGGAGTGGTGCTTTGGGAAAGGGCTAGTTATGACGAAGAAATTGAACCCACCGGTTTGTGGGACGTTGAACGCGAGTGAGAGAGAAACACACCGGGGTGCCCAAGCGCCTTTTTGGTCGTCGGTGCGCAGGTTCCAGAACGACGAACGTGGCTCCTTGATCATTTTCTCCCTTTACCTGTTCGCGATGATGCTGGTCATTGGCGGTCTAGCCGTTGACGTCATGCGGGCAGAGCACCGGCGCACACGCATCCAGTACACATTGGACCGTGCCGTTTTGGCGGCCGCGAGTATGGAACAAACGGTTCCCGCCCAAGAAGTTGTGGATGATTATTTTGAAAAAGCCGGCCTGGGTTCGATTTCGCCCACCGTAACGGTAGAAGAATCCGGGAACACGTCAGCGACCCTTCGTCGCCGGGTTGTCGCGGATATGTCCGGCGTCGGGACCACTCCGACCATCGAAACCATTTTTCTACGGATGGACATTCGCAAGGCATTTGGCCTGAGCTCATCTGGCCGCGTAGAATACCTTGCAACGCCTGCGGCGGCCTCGGCCGAGGATGGTGTTAGCCGGGTAGAAGTTTCACTGGTTGTCGACGTTT
>CAZYMT010000256.1:0-2917 GCA_964649035.1 uncultured Rhodobacterales bacterium | reverse complement strand
AACGTATTCATTGTCAGATTCAGCCACTTCATCGATAATAAGCCAATCATAGCTTTCGGCTTTGTCGTCGGTGCGTTCAATCTGTTTTAGCACGGCAAGCCAAGAACGCTCGGCAAGTTCACGCTCGCTCTCGCAGGTTTCAGCGCGATCTTCGGGCAACCCGTTTTCTTCGGCAAAATCATCCCGCAATTCGACATCCCCGCCATAATAGAGGCAAATCGTATTATAGAAGCGAACCAAGTCATGTGAATGCACATCCGAATAATCCGGGTCATAATTTTTGGAGCTGTGGTTCAATTGCAGATATTGATCGGCGCTTGCCCATGTCACCAATTCAGCTTTCTCCGGCGAAAGCAGGAAATCTGTAACAATGACAGCAAACGTATCCGCGGCATCTTCCTCACGGGCAAAGACCGGCAACTCCATCTTATCGATCAGCGCATGGCCAATTTCGTGGTAAAGCGTGGCTAGGACATTGGCCTCGACGTAAGTCATGGTGTCGATGCTATATTCCACCTCAACAACCATCGCGGTTTCTTTACCGACGTCTTTACCTGTCGATTTGGCCGTGACAGCTGAAGCGGCGAGGAAGCCGCACATAGCTAACATTATAATACGCATACAAAAATCCTAATTCGTTTGCTCAAGCAAACACCATTCTTGCGATTCGAACAACTGGTCTTAAAGTGAACCCAGCTTCACATCTGGTGCGTATTCTGCATCAACATCCTTAACAACAGCTTGCCCACAGCGCATTACGCCGCGCGCGGCATCAAATGCCATTGTCGGTTGACCCTGCAGTTCCCATCCCTTTGACAGGGCCTCGGTCACTTTGTGGCAAAAATCGGATGTGTCGTCTTCTGTTAACATGCGGTAAGCAAGCATATTGATTTCCTTAATATGGGAAGGGCGATCTGCCGGCAAAATAGTGGATAGCGGCAACAACCACAAACACCACCAGTGCAATCACCGCGGTTTTCCGGTCGCCTTGAATGGTGCCGCCGGTCGGGCGATCCCACGCCCCCTCGCGGATATTGATCGCTATAATCGACGCGTCCGCCCATATGGCAATCCCGCCAAACAGGATGATCGAGGTCAAGTCACCATTAACCAACAGATGCGCCCCAGCCCAGATGATCGTACCAACCAGCATCGGATGACGTATCCATTGGCGTGTAATACCTTTGGAGGACCCTGCCCCCAAAAGAAACATCACCACCAGCATCAGCAGGTTATTAATGCCAATCGCCCATGTTCCAAACGCATAGATTGGGCGGTATTCAGCGCTGCGAAACCCGAACACCATCATCACGATGGAGGTTAGCAATATCAGCGATATAATTCCGCGTGTCGGGCCAGCACCCAGTTTTTCGTCCAGGGCTGCGCGGGTCTCGGGCTTTATGCGTTTGAACAAATGGACGGCGGTCCAGATGAGTAGGCCTGCGATTAGTAGAACCATTTTGTTCCCTTACGTGAGCGAGTCGAATATCAGCTTGGCCCCCGTTATAAGCAAAAAGCTGTAGGCCAACATGAAAAATATGCGGTCGGACATCTTTTTATGCAGCCACACTCCCAGAAGGGTTCCCGCAATGGCAACCGGTGCCAATGCCAGATCGGCAATAGCAGTTTCGCGACTAAACATACCGAGCATCATGTAAGGAATGAATTTCACCGCATTGATGAACCAGAACACGACCACGGTCGTCGCCTGAAAGGTGAATTTATCGAGGCGCTGTGATAATAGTTGGATCGATGCAGGTGGACCGCCTGCATGGCCGATGAAACTGGTGAACCCCGCAACCGCGCCCCAAATACCACCTGTTATTGGGTTAAAGGGCTTATGCGCCACCTCAATCCAGCCACGTGCACGGGCGAATTGAAACAGCACAAATCCAACGGCAACAGACCCGATCAGGAAGCGTAAGACATCGGGGTTGGCGGTGCGAAACATCAGCCAACCAATAAGTATCCCGGGCAATGCACCGATCATCAATATCTTGGCATTCTGCCAATCCCATTTCCGCCAATATGCCTTCACGGCGGACAGATCCATGATCATCAAAAGTGGCAACATCATCGCTACGGCCACCTCGGGTTCCAGCACAAGTGCCAAAAACGGCGTCGCGGCAAAGGCAGCGCCAGAGCCAAAACCTCCCTTGGAGACCCCTGCGAAGAGCACAGCAGGAATGGCGAACATAAAGAACGTAAGATCAAGTACCATTGGAATTTTCTCTCGTATTACCGTTAAAAGACTTGGCACTTCATATGCTGCTTTACGTCGCAGTACCAGCGGAACTATCGTTTCAGGCTTGCGAAAAACGGTAATTCGGAGTAGTCCAAACGCGATTTTTAACCTCATGGGAGACTCGGACATGGCAAGAGCTAAAATCGCGCTAATCGGCGCCGGACAAATCGGCGGCACGCTAGCCCACCTTGCAGCAATGAAGGAACTAGGGGACGTCGTAATGTTCGACATCGCCGAAGGCATCCCGCAAGGCAAAGCTTTGGACATCGCAGAAAGCGCGCCCGTAGACGGGTTTGACGCCAAGATGACAGGCGCAAATGATTACTCCGCCATTGCTGGCGCTGACGTTTGTATCGTGACCGCCGGTGTCGCGCGCAAACCCGGTATGAGCCGCGATGACCTTCTGGGCATTAACCTGAAAGTCATGAAATCCGTTGGCGAAGGCATTGCTGCCCATGCGCCAAACGCGTTTGTTATCTGCATCACCAACCCGCTTGATGCGATGGTTTGGGCGTTGCAACAATTTTCAGGCCTTCCTAAAAATAAAGTTTGTGGCATGGCCGGCATCCTTGATTCCGCGCGTTTCCGTCACTTCCTTGCTGACGAGTTTCAGGTTTCCGTAAAAGACGTAACCGCGTTTGTTTTGGGTGGCCACGGCGACACAATGGTTCC
>CAZYMT010000255.1:0-3026 GCA_964649035.1 uncultured Rhodobacterales bacterium | reverse complement strand
AGCCAATGACACAGCGGTGGTAGTAACAAGTAATGTTGTGGCAAATCCCGCGACAACCTCGCCGCTTGCACCCGCAACAATTGCGCCAGCTAACCTTGGCGGATTTGGTGAACCGACAGTAACCGCCGCAATCGGCGGCGACACTTTGGCCCCTAGTGCGCTGTCCCCAACCATTCGCGCGCCTTCCTTAGGGGGGACGTCGTCTGGATTGACGCTGCAAACGAACACTACTTCGCAAGCTGGCGCACCAACCTTGCCGAAAAACACCTTGCCGACATTGTTGGGTGAATCCCAAACCAATGGTCAGGCTAACCTTGCAATTAATGCGACAACTACACGCCCGACGGGTGGGTTTGATGTTGCGTCACAATCTATTTCTGCGCCAAGTGTAGATGGTACAATTGCACCACAACAAGCCGCCGAAACTGCCGCGTTGGTGGCAATTACCGGTTCTCCGTTCCCGCCATTGCCCGCGATCCCCAGTGACGGCGCGTTTTCGCGAAATGCACAAGCGTTCTCTGATTCAGGTTTCCGTCCTTTGATCTCGGTCGTGCTTCATGTTGACTCTATCGCGCAAGCTGCTGCATCTGCAGGTCTCGCCGCATCGGTTACCTTGGCCGTGGATGCCAACAATCCGAATGCTCAACAGATTATTGCCGCCTATCGCAACGTTGGGGGTGAATCCTTGTTGTTATTGCCGGATTCGGGGGAACTTGCCCTGCAAATCGGGGACACACCGGAATTGGTGAAACAAAAACTGAAAGAGATGTTGCATGACGATCTTAGAGTAATCGGCGTCATGGATATTTCCGGCAATGCCGTACCAAGCGATCCGGAAATAGTTGATTCAGTGCTTCGCGTACTTGCCCCTTGGGGGCATGCGATTATCACGCCAAATAGCAACGAGCCACATCCAGCAGGGCTTGTCGCCAGAGAAGCCGGTTTGCCTACGACATCAATCAGTACCGACATTGTAGCCGATGGAAACACAATATTGGCTGAACTTGACCGGACGGCCCGCGGTATTTCAACATCCGGTTCTGCGGTTATTTATGGCAATGCTGATGATGCAACAATCGCAGCTCTTGGTTCTTGGCTGACCAGCCCCAGTGCTGCATCGGTTGTGATGGCACCGGTTTCTGCATCCATTAAACGTAACTAATTTAGGGTGGGCGTTACTGCCCGCCTTTAAAGTTCACAAATAGACCCGCATCTTCGGCAGCCTTCATTAAGGCCTTTGACTTGTTGATAGTTTCTTCGTACTCGGCCTCTGGATCGCTGTCATAGACAACGCCGCCGCCAGCCTGCACATATAATGTCTCGTCTTTCAGCACTGCTGTGCGCAGCGCGATACAAATATCCATATCGCCATTGGCCGAGAAATACCCGACCCCGCCGCCATAAACGCCGCGCTTTTCTTTTTCCAACTCGTCGATGATTTCCATCGCCCGAACCTTTGGCGCACCGGAAACCGTGCCAGCCGGCAGACCTGCGAGCAGGGCAGACAACGCGTCGTAATCCTCGCGCAGCTCGCCTTCGACATTGCTGACAATGTGCATGACGTGGCTGTAGCGCTCGATAATGAATTGTTCGGTTGGCTTCACAGTGCCAACTTTGGCCACACGCCCAACATCGTTGCGCCCTAGATCAAGCAGCATCAGATGTTCGGCCATTTCTTTGGGATCGCCAAGCAAATCAGCCTCTAACGCGCGATCTTCGGCTTCATTAGCGCCGCGCGGACGGGTGCCAGCAATCGGACGGATCGTGACCTTGGAACCCTGTACTTGCACCAAAATTTCCGGACTAGCGCCAATCACCTGAAACCCGCCAAAGTTAAAGAAGAACATATAAGGCGAAGGGTTGGTGCGCCGCAAAGCCCGATAAAGCGCGAAAGGCGGTAAATCGAATTTCTGGCTCCAACGTTGGCTGGGCACTACCTGAAAAATATCGCCGGCACGGATATAGTCTTTGGCCTTTTCGACCATGGTAAAATATTCGGCTTTGGTGGTGTTGGAAACGGGGGCCAGTTCAAAACTCTCGGCACCAAGGTCACGCGTGTCGGCGCTGGCCTCACGTTCCAAATTTCGCACAGCCTCCATGACCCGTTCACCCGCCTGTGCATACGCAGCCCGCGCATTCTGTCCGTCGTTAACCCAAACCGGACTGATCACCGTGACCTCGCCCTTGACGCCGTCCAGCACCACAATGATTGTCGGACGCATCATGATCGCGTCAGGTGTGCCGATTACGTCGGGGTTCACGTTTGGCAGGTGTTCGACCAGCCGAATAGTGTCATAGCCAAGATAGCCAAACAGGCCTGCCGCCATCGGGGGCAGCTCTTCGGGCAGATCAATGCGGCTTTCCTCGATGATCTCGCGAAGGGCCGATAGCGTATCCGCTTGCATCGGTTCAAACGCATTATCGTCAAAACGGGCCGAACGGTTAATCTCGGCCTTTTCGCCGTTTGCGCGCCAGATCAGATCAGGTTTCATGCCAATGATTGAATAGCGCCCACGGATTTCGCCGCCGGTAACCGATTCCAGAACAAAGCTGTCTTTCTGCGCTTGTGCCAATTTCAGCATCAAAGATACGGGCGTGTCCAGATCAGCCACTAACCGCGCCCAGACTACTTGATTGTTGCCAGCAGAATAGGCGTCAGAAAACTCACTAAATTCAGGATATAGCTGCATTATTGCAACTGAAGATGTAGCGAGTCGATGCGGGATTGGTTGATTGTCGGTTGCCCTTGATTAACCAGTGCTTGACCGAAATATACGGTGACATCCAACCCAACTTGTTCAGCACGCTGCGCCTCAACTTGTTCCAGAACCGCAATGGAATCTTCGTCCGCTGGATCAAATGGCGTGATGGAATCCAGTTCCACAATCACAACACCATTTATATCTTCAACAATCGCGGTTTCGCCGACGTCAAGATCGTAAATCTGCGCAATAATTGCAGGCGGTAGATCAGGAATGTTGGAGGTCCGCGCAATTTCCCCGGCAAATTCAACATTCAAATTATTG
>CAZYMT010000254.1:0-3029 GCA_964649035.1 uncultured Rhodobacterales bacterium | reverse complement strand
GCGTCTTGCTCCACCGAAATTTTATTCTCGAGCTCGATAATCTTGGGGTCCATGTCTAAAATTTCGGCCCGCAGGGATTCCAGTTCGCCCACTGTCAATTCGCGGTCATCCAGCGTTTCGGTCAGGTTCTCGGAAACCTTGTCCTTTTGCACGTTCAGTTCCGCCAGTTGCCCTTCCAGCAATTTGACAATCACGTCGGATTTGGAAATCAGATCCTGCACCTTTTCATCCACCGACGCCCCGCGAATACGTTCCTGACGCATCGAATCCGCCTTGGCCTTGGAGAAGATACCGATAAAGGTCTCCATCCCCGTTTTATTGCGCATTTCGTCGAAATCTTTGGAAAATCCGGCAGTTACATCATCCAGACCCATGATCAGATCGGCGATATTGGCGTTCATCAACTCGGTATGGGCATGCACATCCTCAAGCGTGGCGTTTTCGACATCAATATTGATGCCTTGGTCCAGCTTGCTACGCGCCGCATCAATGCGGCTGGTGATTTCGGAAATTTTGCTTTGTGCTGCTGCAACTTGTTCTTGGGATTCACGTATCTGGGCGTCAAAATCGGCCATTTTTGCTCCTTATGGATGAATGGATTAAGCTTTATATGGGGTGCATCGCACCAGTTTTCAAAGCGGTTTCATTCTATTTCCCCGCTGTTATCCCCAAAAACCCGTTATTTATCAAGCCTCCAAGCGCACCAGATAGGCCAGTAATTCCGTGGTGTTGCGCGCGCCGAACTTCTTGCGCAGGTTGGTGCGGTAGTCTTCAATCGTGCGCGGGGACAGCGACAGGCGGCGCGCAATCTCTTTACTGGTCAAACCTTGACTTAAAAAACCGACAACCTGACGTTCGCGTTTGGTCAGGGCGGTGTCGGGCATTTGCTCGGGAATACGTGCAAAGCTCAGGATCGTGCGGGCCAGCGGGTCATCCGGTGTTAGTGTCACGGCGCGAAACCGGCACCAGAGCTGGCGGCCATCCCGATGGCGCACCAGCCGTTCATCGGTATAACAACCAGATTCCTTTAGATGCGTCAGCCCAATATTCCTGATCTGCCGAAATTCGCCATCACTTTGATACAGCATTCGGAACGACTGCCCCAGCAGCGCCTTTTTATCATAACCGACCATCTGGCAGAATGTATCGTTACATGTGCGGATCACGCGATCCTCGGTCAGCACCAACCCCATCGGCGCACTGTCAAAGGCCAGCAGGGATAATTCGTCCAGTGTTTGCGCCATTACCGTGTTTTTACCGTATTGTGTGAATTCATCCTTTTAATTGATACTCTTATTATCATCGGGCGCGCCAGCCTTGATATCAGGGGATACAGCATCAAAATGACGGATAACCCATCAATTTCAGATAAATTGCTTGCCGCAGTCGAGGATCGGCGCGAGGCGCTGATCGAATTGACCCAACAGTTGATCCGAATCCCCACCCTGAATCCCCCCGGGCAAAAGTACCGCGAAATCTGCACATTTCTGGCTGAACGCCTGGGCGAAAACGGGTTTGAGATCGAACTGATCCGCGCCGAAGGGGCGATTGCCGACAGTGACGAATACCCACGCTGGAACATCATCGCGCGACGCAAGGGAACCCGCGCGGGCGATTGCGTGCATTTCAACAGCCACCACGATGTGGTCGAAGTCGGCCACGGCTGGACCCGTGACCCCTTCGGGGGCGAACTGGACGACGGCAAGATTTACGGCCGTGGGGCGTGCGATATGAAGGGGGGCCTTGCCACCTCGATCATCGCCGCTGAAGCCTTCATCGCCACCTGCCCCGATTTCGCCGGCACCATCGAAATCAGCGCCACTGCAGACGAGGAATCCGGCGGCTATGGCGGCGTCGCCTATCTGGCGGAAAAGGGGTATTTCAACCCTGATCGCGTGCAGCATGTCATTATTCCGGAACCCTTGAACAAAGACCGCATCTGCCTTGGGCACCGTGGCGTCTGGTGGGCGGAAATCGAAACCAAAGGACGTATCGCGCATGGCTCGATGCCGTTTCTGGGGGATTGTGCCGTCCGGCACATGGGCGCGGTGCTGGAAGAAATGGAAACGCACCTCTTCCCCCTTTTGGCCAGCAAACACACCGACATGCCTGTGGTGCCGGACGGGGCAAAACAATCGACCCTGAACATCAATTCAATCCACGGCGGCGCATCCGAACAGCCCGCCGAATACACCGGCCTGCCCGCCCCTTGCGTGCCCGACCGCTGCCGCATCATCATTGATCGCCGCTTCCTGATCGAAGAAGACATCGACGTGGTCAAAGGCGAAGTGGCGCAGATGCTGGAGAAAATCAAAGCCGAACGCCCCGAATTCGAATACGACATCCGCGATTTGTTCGAGGTCCAGCCAACCATGACCGCCGAAGACGCCCCCGTGGTGACAACCGTTGCCAAGGCGATTGAAACCGTAATGAACAAACGACCCGAATACGTCGTTTCACCGGGCACTTATGACCAAAAACACATCGACCGTATTGGCAAATTGAAAAACTGCATCGCTTATGGCCCCGGCATTCTGGACCTTGCACACCAGCCCGACGAATGGATCAGTGTGCAGGATATGGTCGATAGCGGGCAGGTCATGGCTTTGGCCTTGGCAGAGCTACTATTACCGCACTAAGCTAAGAAGAACCTAAAGGGAGAATCACATGTTTAACCGCCTTAAAATGACTGTCGCAGCGCTTGCGTTGACAGCCGGCACCGCCTTTGCGGCGCAGGATTCGATTACCATCGGAATGGTGCTTGAGCCACCAAACCTTGACCCGACTGGCGGCGCCGCTGCCGCCATCGACGAAGTGGTTTACGCCAACGTATTCGAAGGCCTGACCCGTTTCGGCCCCGATGGTGCCGTCAATCCGGCGCTGGCCGAAAGCTGGGACATTTCCGAGGATGGCCTGACATATACGTTCCACCTGCGTTCCGGCGTCAAATTCCACGACGGCACCGATATGAACGCCGATGACGTGGTATTTTCGCTGAACCGCGCCCGTGCCGAGGATTCGACCAACGC
>CAZYMT010000253.1:0-3104 GCA_964649035.1 uncultured Rhodobacterales bacterium | reverse complement strand
CTGGGCATTTCCGGATGCCCAGCCGCAAGTTAAAAAAAGGAGCTGAGAATGAAAGATCAGCAAATAAATCCCGCGGTTATGAAAACCGAACGCCTGACATTGCGCCCATTGGCGGATCACGATGCAGGTCTGATTGCCCTATATGTTGGCGATATCCGTGTGGCGGAACATCTGGCTGTCGTCCCGCATCCATACCCAGACGGCGCTGCCGAGGCGTATATTTCGCGCTCAATGAACGTTGAGGATTCCGAGATTATCTGGGCGCTGGATCTGTCCGGCGAGCTGATCGGTGTGATCTCCATATCCCCGCAGGATACAGGGCGCGGCAATATCGGCTATTGGCTGGCTCCGCAGTTATGGGGTGCAGGCTATATGCCGGAGGCGTTAGAAGCCGTGGTGAAATTTGGTCGCTCAACGGGGTTTGCGGGCTTGGATGCCGGCGTTCACCAAGGCAACCAAGGATCGGCCCGCGTGTTGATCAAAGAAGGGTTCGAATATATCGGCGACAGCGAATGCGCGTCGGCGGCGCGGGGGTATGCGGTGCCCTCATGGAATTACAAACTGGATTTTGATCATGTCGAAGCATGATAATTTCAAACTAAGGAATTTCCGCGCTGATGATTTTGATGCTTTCCATGCATTAGTGTCGGATTATGATGTCGTAAAGATGCTCGGTACGTGGCCCTACCCGGCTGATCCAGAATTCACGCGTATGCGGATGAACACGCCTGAAGCGCAGGCTGGTATGGTTAATGTTGTGGAATGTGATGGGCAGCTGGCAGGGACTATCGGGCTTGTGAACGGCGGAATCGGCTACAATTTTGCTAAGCCTTTCTGGGGACGAGGGCTTGCAACATGGGCAGCTCGGACAAAAATTCGGCAAGGTTTTTTGGAATATGGGTTGGATAAAATTACGGCGGGCGCGCATCAACTAAATCCTGCTTCGGCGGCTGTTTTGATGAAAAGCGGGTTGCGCAAAGTTGGGGAGGACACGGCCTATTGCAAGGCCCGTGATCGCGAGCTTTCTGGCGACCGTTTTGAATTATCTCGTGCAGATTGGGCGGCGCACCAGCCTTTGTTGATTGAAACTGAACGCCTGCGGATTGAACCCTTTGAAAACGCGGATGCGACCGCATTGTCCGAACTGATGAACGACGAAGCCATAACCCGCATGATGCAAACAATCCCGCTGCCTTTTACCCCCGTGCAGGCGGCCGACTGGATTGCCAAACGCCCCTTTGAAGGCAAGGTTGGGTTTGTCGCGAAGATTTCTCTGAAGGATGGCACGTTGATTGGTTTCATCGGATTGGGCGGCGATCCTGTGAATGTGGCCTACGCTTTGGGCCGGAAATTTTGGGGGCAGGGATATATCACCGAGGCCATGTTGGCATTCCTCAATCACGTCACAAAAACCTTTGCGCTTGATGAAATCACTGCGGGCGCATTTGCCGATAATCCGGCATCGCAACGTGTCCTCGGAAAACTCGGCTTTGAACGCACCGGACAAAAAGTGCACAAAGCCACTAGCCGCCTTGAGGAAGCGCAACTATTCCTGTATCGCTTGCGACGCAGCCAGCCGTTAGGACAATTGTTATGAAATTTCTCGATCTCGCCAAAGTTATCATCCGCTCAGGTAGCGGTGGAAATGGCGCGTCCAGTTTCCTGCGTGAGGCCCATAATGAATATGGTGGCCCCGATGGTGGTGATGGCGGTAA
This sequence comes from uncultured Rhodobacterales bacterium, assembly GCA_964649035.1. Lineage (GTDB taxonomy): Bacteria > Pseudomonadota > Alphaproteobacteria > Rhodobacterales > Rhodobacteraceae > NORP23. The sequence continues at coordinate 1,389 of CAZYMT010000253.1, read as the reverse complement.
AGGCGGCGACGTCTGGGTGGAGGCCGTTAATGGCCTGAATACATTGATAGATTTCCGCTTTCAACGTCATCACTTTGCCAAGAACGGCAAGGGTGGCGCGGGGCGTCAGATGACGGGCGCGGACGGCGACGAGATTACTTTGAAGGTTCCCGTCGGTACTGAAATTCTGGATGAGGAGCAGGAAGAAATCCTCGCTGATCTGACTGTGGTTGGGCAACGTGTCCGTCTGGCCACTGGTGGTAATGGCGGTTGGGGGAATTTGCGTTTCAAATCCTCGACCAACCGCGCGCCGCGCAAGGCAAATTCGGGGCAAGAAGGCGTTGAGCGCACCATCTGGTTGCAGCTAAAATTGATCGCTGACGTTGGTTTGCTGGGCCTGCCAAACGCCGGAAAATCGACGTTTTTGGCGGCGACTTCGAACGCGCGACCAAAAATTGCGGATTATCCGTTTACAACGCTACATCCCAATCTTGGGGTTGTTGGCATTGATAACACTGAATTTGTGGTTGCCGATATTCCCGGGATCATTGAAGGCGCGCATGAGGGGATTGGCCTTGGATATCAATTTCTTGGCCATGTCGAACGCTGTGCTGTGTTGCTGCATCTGGTGGATGCAACTACAGAAAATTTTGTTGAGGATTATCACACAATCATCAACGAACTGAATGAGTATGGCGGCGAGTTGGCCAAAAAACCGCGTGTGACCGTGCTAAACAAGATTGACGCGCTCGATGATGAAATGCGCGATGCTTTTGCCAAGGAATTGGAAGATGCATCGGGCGGTCCGGTCCTGCGCCAATCCGGTGTCAGCCGTGAAGGGCTGGACGAAACTTTGCGTGCTCTTCGCAAGGTTATTGATGGAAATCGCGAAGCGGAGGTCGCAAAAGTTGAGGAGCCTCAGGCATGGCGACCTTAAACTCAGCGACCTTAATCAAGGATGCCAAGCGCATCGTTATCAAAATCGGATCGGCGTTATTGGTTGACGCTCAAAGTGGTGATTTGCGCCAAGATTGGCTGGCTGGATTGGCCGCTGACGTCGCGATGCTGCGCGAGCAAGGCAAGGAGGTCGCGATTGTGTCTTCTGGTTCTATCGCGCTTGGTCGTGCTGTCTTGGGGCTGCCCGCAGGCGTGCTAAGTCTGGAACGGGCGCAAGCTGCTGCTGCCGTTGGACAAATCCGGCTGGCGCGGGCTTATCAAGAGGTTTTGTCGCCTTTCGGGATCGAAGCCGCGCAGATATTAGTGACACTGGAAGATAGCCAAAACCGACGCCGCTATCTGAATTCTAGGGCAACCATTGGAACACTGTTTGAATTTGGCACTGTGCCGGTTGTGAATGAAAACGACACTGTGGCCACTGACGAAATCCGTTTTGGAGATAACGATCGACTG
>CAZYMT010000252.1:0-3114 GCA_964649035.1 uncultured Rhodobacterales bacterium | reverse complement strand
TTTGCGAATCGTTTTGCGTTTACGGCTGGAAAGTGCGCTCAGAAAGCCGTCGAAATCAGTGTAATCGTCGTTTTCCCAATGAAATTGCTGGCCAACGCGCGACATTAGACCCAGATGCTCGCCGAACGTCAGCTCATCCTCGGTGCAGAAGTTGATGTTGAACGACGACAGGCTGTTTTCTGCGGTCAGCTGCAACGCCCCTTCGATCAATGCTGATTTGGCGATTTCTTGCCGTACCAGCAACCGTCGCCCGGTGGCAGGCGTAAACGGCACGGCGGCTAGCAATTTCGGGTAATATTGCCCTCCCGCCCGTTCATAAGCATGCGCCCAACTGTGATCAAAAATATACTCGCCTTGCGAATGCCCTTTGGCATATAGCGGCATGACGCCAATGACTTCATCGCCCAACTTTGCAACTAGATGATAGGGTTGCCAGCCGGAATTGCCACCGACAGAGCCGCTTTCCTCCAACGCTAGAAGGAATCGATGCGTCGTAAATGGATCAAGCGGTACACCCTCGGCACACGCGTCCCAAACTTCGGCGTCGATTTCAGACATGCCGTGTAGTACATTGATCTCGATTTCTGCCATCAAACATCCCTTTTATGGAATTGAACATGGCGGAATATGGGGAAAGGTCAATGCTGTTGAAGTCACAACATGTTTGTGTATATTGGCGCGAATAATTTTGGGGGAAATATTCATGTGGGATTTTAGCGTATCCAAGGCCATTGGCCTTATGTTGAAGACAATGCCGTTCATTGTTTTACGAGTTCTTGTGTATTTCGGCATCGCAATCGGGTTCATTCTGGCGACCGGCGTCGGAGCCGGTATTGGCTGGGGCATCGGCGCGTTTGGCGATGTTGATTTTCAGACAAGCACGACAGGTTGGGGTGGGTTGTTGGGATTTACAGGGGCCGCTGGCGCACTGTTTTTCCTACGCGAATACATCTTATATATCGTCAAAGCTGGCCATATCGCTGTCATGGTCGAACTTATGGATGGCAATGACATCCCGCAAGGTCGTCCACAAATCGCACATGCCAGCAAGATTGTGAAAGAACGTTTTGTCGAAGCAAACGTTCTATTCGCGATGGACCGTATGATCGCAGGCGTGATCCGGCTGGTGACCGGCATGTTGGAGGGGTTGGCGTCCTTGATCCCAATTCCCGCCTTGCAAAACCTAGTTGGCGTGATCAAAGCATTCCTGAAAATCGCATTGGGCTTTCTGGACGAGATCATTCTCGCCTACGCCATCCGCAAGAAATCCGACAATCCGTGGGAATCTTCGCAAGAGGCGCTAGTGTATTACGCGCAAAATTCCAAGCATATCCTGAAGAACGCGGCGTTTCTGGCGGTGATCGTCTATGTGCTGTCCTTCGTAATATTCCTTGTCATGCTGGTGCCAGCGGGACTAGCGATATGGTTAATTCCGGGAACTTGGTCGGCAGGCGGCGTCGTTTTTGCGCTGATTTTCGCGTGGGCGATCAAGCAGGCATTCCTTGAACCTTTCGCGGTCGCTTGCATGATGCAGGTTTATTTTGAGGCTATTGAGGATCAAACACCTGATCCGGTTTGGGAAGGGCACCTAAGTAACGCCTCCAAACGGTTCCAAAAGATGACCAAGAAAGCGAAAGATTGGGCCGGCGGAAAAGCTGCCGAGGTTTAATCCTCCAGCAATTCGCGCAATTCATACAGCATGGCGAGCGCATCACGCGCCGTCATTTCGTCCGGCATAACGGTTTTTAAACGCTCTTCAATTTCTGATGGCCCCTTAATTGGGGCTATTGGCGTTGGCGTAACACTGAACAGTGGGAGGTCGTCGATCAAGGTTTCGGTTTTACCGCCACCGTCACGATCCCCTTGCTCCAAGGCCTCTAGTACAACTCGCGCGCGTTCAACCACCGCCGGCGGAAGCCCAGCGAGTTTTGCAACCTGCACACCGTAAGATCGATCCGCCGCCCCTTCGCGAATTTCATGCAAGAAGATGACTTCACCTTCCCATTCGCGCACGGTAACGGTGGCATTCAACAGGCCAGAAAGTTTGGACGATAGTGCAGTAAGCTCATGATAATGCGTGGCAAATAACGTCCGACATTTATTGGCATCGTGAAGATGTTCCAGCGTTGCCCAAGCAATCGACAGCCCGTCATAAGTAGCGGTTCCACGGCCAATTTCATCAAGGATCACCAACGCACGATCACCCGCTTGGTTCAAGATCGCCGCCGTCTCAACCATTTCGACCATAAAGGTCGAGCGGCCACGCGCTAAATCATCCGCCGCGCCCACCCGCGAAAACAACTGCTCAACCACGCCGATATGCGCCGATGATGCCGGCACAAACGCGCCCATCTGCGCCAGCAAAGCAATCAGTGCATTCTGGCGCAAAAACGTTGATTTACCGGCCATGTTTGGACCCGTTAGCAACCAAACCGGCCGCTCACCAAGGTCACAATCATTGGCGATAAACGTCCCCGCTCCGGTCCGGCGCAGCGCCTGTTCAACAACCGGATGCCGCCCGCCCTTAATCGCGAATGCTCGAGTGCCATCAATCTGCGGACGCACCCAATTTTCACCCGTTGCGATGTTGGCCAAAGCCGCCGCTAGATCAACCTCGGCCAGCGCTTTTGCGGCTTGCGCGATATGGGCAGCTTTTTCGACAATAGCGCGGCGTATATCCTCAAAAATACCTTTTTCCAGCTCCAACGCCCGCCCACCAGCGTTCAGAATTTTGGTTTCCATTTCCGAAAGCGGTAGGGTGGTAAACCGGACTTGATTGGCGGTGGTCTGGCGATGGATAAAGGTCTCGCTAAGCGGTTCCGACAGCATCTTTTCTGCGTGGCCCGCAGGCGTTTCCACAAAATACCCCAGCACATTGTTATGTTTGATTTTCAGCGGTGATATTCCGGTTTTCTCAATATATTCCGCCTGCATTCCTGCAATTACGCTACGCCCTTCATCGCGCAATTTCCGGGCGCTATCCAAGTCGGCTAGATACCCGTCAGCGACAAACCCGCCGTCCCGTGCCAACAAAGGCGGCTCCGCAACCAGCGCATTTTCCAGCAATTCAACCAAGACATCGTGCCCCTGCATATCCGACAACGCTCCATTAAG
>CAZYMT010000251.1:0-3266 GCA_964649035.1 uncultured Rhodobacterales bacterium | reverse complement strand
AGCGACATCACCCGCTACATCCTGATCGCGGTGGCCGTGGTGATCGTCATCGGCACGATCAACTGGGCCCGCGATAAACCAAGCTGGCTGATCCCCGCCTGCACAGGCATGATCGTCGGCGGCGCATTAAGCAACGTTCTGGACCGTGTGATCTATGGCGCTGTGGCCGATTTCATCAATATTTCATGCTGCAATATCGACAACCCCTATGCGTTTAATGTAGCGGATGTGGCGATATTTTCGGGGGCAATTGGGTTGATCCTTTTTGCGGATCGGGCGGCGAACGAGTAAACTGTCTTATTTGAATGTTGGTAAATAATTACTTTTGGGGGCCAAACCGGCGTTAAGGCGCAAGCTAGTTTAGTCATCAAAATAATTTTATTGCCATCATGCGCGACATGGAACATAGTGTGAACATCATTTGTGTCATACGAGGATTACATGCAAAATTTCACGCCCTATCTCCCCGGTATACTTCTCGCGTATTCGGCATTTCTTTTGGCGATTGCTAGCCCCGGCCCCAATATTCTTGCGGTGATCGGCACATCAATGGGAGTGGGGAGGCAATCCGGAATTTCCTTAGCATTGTGTGTGGCGAGCGGATCGTTCACATGGGCGCTTCTAACTGTGTTTGGCTTATCAGCCTTATTGGCAACCTATGCGTCTGCGCTATTACTGATTAAAGTTTTTGGCGGTGCGTATCTATTATGGCTAGCATATAAATCGTTCAAATCTGCTGCATCCTCGCACGATATTGAAGCGAAAGAATTGGCCGGCGGGCGGCGTACTCCGTTTGGATATTATAAGCGTGGGTACATAATTCAAATGACCAATCCAAAAGCTGCGTTAGCGTGGGTAGCCATTATTTCCCTAGGTTTACAGGAAGGCGCGCCACTTTGGGTTGGTGCCGCTATCGTCGTTGGTACCTTTATCATGTCGATTGCCATCCACATATTATATGCCTTGGCTTTTTCGACCCCAGCGATGGTTCGTCTATACGGAAAATCGCGCCGTGTTATCCAAGGGGCTCTGGGAACCTTTTTTGCGTTTGCAGGTCTTCGCCTACTGACAAGTCGGAGTTGAACCATAATGGCCTATACCGATCCAGCCGCTACCAACCTGAATGATGGCTTCGCCGTAGCCATCAATATCGTAGCGAAAGAAGGCAAAGGCGATGCCGTTGCAAATATTCTGCAAAGACTGATCGCGCCAACAATGGCAGAAAAAGGCGTAAAATTCTTTGTACCATACCGTTCACCAACCGATCCTTTGTCATTCTTCATTTATGAGCTTTATATCGATGAAGCTGGCTGGGAAGCACATAATAACGCCCCTCATTTCTTAAATGTCGTAGATGAGCTAGTCTCGCTAGCGACACATCGCCAACGGGTACCGTTCGTCCCTTTTGCCTAGGCTGCTAAGCGGGCTGATCCCCGCTGGCACAGGCATGATTGTCGGCGGCACATTGGGCAACGTTCTGGAGTGATCTACAGCGCCGTAGCCGGTTTTATCAATATTTCGTGCTGTAATATCGATAACCCTTACGCGTTTAACGTGGCGGATGTGGCGATATTTGTTGGGGCTATTGGGTTGATCTTGTTTGCAGATAAGGCTGCCAACGAGTGATTTTTCACGGTAAAGTTCAAGAAAGACTATCATCACATAAATATTCAATTTCGTGTATTTAGTTTTCACTGTTTTTGGTGCCAAGTAATTTATCACTCTGTTGAGAAGGTTCCAAAATGGCCGAGTCATATATCGTTGCAATTAGCAAACAAAACCTGCCCACCCAATCCGAGATAGAAGCATTTCTGAAGGCCGAGAGTTTCCCCGTTACGATTGAAGGGAAATGGAACCTTTTGGACGACGAAGGCTACCTTCCCTCCGCCCTAAGCGGAAAGGAAACGGGTTGTGAAATTTTCCCTCTGGATCAGGATGACATCGATGAATTCGATGTTAGTAATGTAGGAAAACACGGATATTCGGAACCCGATATGGGGTATGAACTTGTTCTCGGTGATTGTCTGGAAACGACTGTAGCCACGTTGCTCAGCTATGCGCTGGCAGTTTTGGGCAAAGGTGTCGTTTTGGTCGACAATGACCAGAAATATAGCGGCGACGCGTTACGACCATGGGTAACATCAGCCCTTGCCGAAATTTATAAACAAGAGAATGCAAAGACAGAAGAAGGGATGAAACGCCGGGCCATGGAGGATGCTGGCGATCTTGCTGGTCAGTTAGCCAAGAGAATTGCGAACATGAAAGGCTCAACGCTCGCTCATCACATGCATGGCAGCTTATATCCTGACCTACGTGATCGAGATCCGTCCGAGCTGGCGGACTTGTATATATCGGGTTTGATCAGATTAAGCTTTTCCGATGGTACATTTGTCGGGGCATCAGGTTGGAAATTATCTAATTCTTCAGGTTTGAATCTAGACAGCACACATTACGCAACGGCTATGAACAGTACTTTAGTAGACCTTCGCTCAAAAGGAATGGATACAAGCGAGATCACCGACTGGCCGCAAGACCTTGCGGAACAAAAGATTAAGGATCATCTAAGCCTATGCCAAACCGTTGAAATCCTGAATGGATGGGGGAAAGACGAAAATGTGTTAGCTGAAGCACAGTTTATCGCTCCAAACACCCTAAGTTTTACTTTCTCCGACCCTAAGCAAACCACATTACTCTTTTACGGAATGGATGAGCTAATGGCGGCATCGTTCAGAACTAGCGACGTAAGCTTTTTGGTCACAGATACCGAGGTTATGCTTTCCTGACGCTTATCCGTATCATTGGATACATCTGGCATCGGCGACATCCAACTCGTGGATTGTGCGGTGCAAACTTCCCCCCTCATCACAGTTCCGTAGAACCGCTTGAACCTTTCGCGTCACTGCTTACTGTATACCTAAATTCGCGGAGGAATATTATGATTGCATTGCGGCTATTTGCGCTGACCCTGCTGGCAAGTCCGGTTTTGGCCCAACAAGCGCCCGTCACCAGCTTTACCCTGCCCAACGGCATGGAGGCCGTCGTGATCGAGGATCACCGCGCCCCCGTTGTCACCCATATGGTTTGGTATCGCGTTGGTTCGGCGGACGAGGATTTGGGCAAATCCGGCATCGCGCATTTTCTCGAACACCTGATGTTCAAGGAAACCAACGATATTGCCGAGGGTGATTTCAGCCGGATTATCGAAGGGCTGGGCGGGAATGATAATGCCTTCACCTCCTACGATTATACCGGATATTTCCAGACGA
>CAZYMT010000250.1:0-3286 GCA_964649035.1 uncultured Rhodobacterales bacterium | reverse complement strand
GTCATGACGCATGTTTATAAATCAGAGGAAGACCCGTCAACTTGACGATACCTGCACAACCTATGCACAATGCATGCACAACTTATGCATACGATTTGTGTTAACGAAGGAGTTTAAAGCAAATTCATCCTTGGCTCACAGCACGGATTATCTGTTCCAAAACCCAAGACCATTAAGCGACGGGAGCACCCCCGATTTGAGTGCTAAGGCGAGACAATACTTTCCGTGATTTCACGAAACATGGCCAGATTTTGCGCGTAAGAACCGGGTTCACGAAAACCTCGATCGGCGGAATTGACGGCGATAATTACTGTACCGATCGAGGTAACAATTCCCGCGTGGTAAATATATTGACCGTAAATGCCGCGGGCGAAATATTCTTGTGGTCTGGCATTGGCAGGTATCCACCATTGCATGCCATAATCGATGGAATCTGGTGTATTCGGGGCGCTGGCACGGGTGGATTCCAATATCCATTCGCGCGGCACAATTTGTTTGCCGTTCAGGAACCCCATTCGCGCGTAAAGCAGGCCGAAACGGGCGTAATCACGAGTGGTCAGGTTCAGCCCGCCAAGCACAAAGGCCACGCCGTTGCCGTCGGTGATGTAATAAGGATCTGCCTCCAACCCCATCGGGGTCAGCAGTTTTTCGGTCATCAAATCGGGTATGCTGCGGCCCGTGGCGCCGCGGATTACCATGCCTAAAATGTGCGTGTCGATGGAGACATATTGCCATCTTTCGCCCGGTGCGCGGGTGGTTTCGGTTAGATCTGTGGCAAAGCCATCCATCGAGCCGCCCAAGCCGATGATCCGGCCCATTTTGTTGATGTCGGAATTGAAATCGAGATAGTCCTCGTTAAAGGTAACGCCGCTGGCCATGTTCAGGACATTGCGGATGGTGGTGGTTTCATAGGCGCTGCCGATCAGCGCTGGGGCGTATTTGGTGACGGGGTCGTCGATGCTGTCAATTGCGCCCTCGTCCAAAATAATTCCCATGAGGGCGGACAAGAAACTTTTGGCAACGGACCATGAAATACGGCGGTCGGTGTCTGCGGTACCTTGGAAGTATTCTTCATAAACAAGATTGCCGGCGAACAGGACAACGATGCTTGTTACGGATCTGTCTTCGACCCATTTGGTCAAACCGTCGGGCATGTCCAAGGGCATCGGTGGCAGGGCGAGGGGATCATCATTGGGGACGTCCATTTCGACATTGTGGAACATGGTGTTCATATTGGAGAAATTGTTAACGATTTTTTCTTCGGCAAACATAGAATTCACCGCCAATAAACGGTTGATGTCGTCCCATTTCCACGCGACGCCAGCCGCAAGGATGATCGCAAGCGTCAGGACTATGCGGATAGTCCAGCGTAGGAAATGTTTCACGAGATGTCCTTTCTAGGTGAGCAGCATGCGTAATCCGCTGGTCACGTCAGCACGGATGGATAGGCGCAGGCTGGGTTCATCGCCGGCTTTCAGCGCCGCGATTATCGTGCGGTGTTTTTCGCTGGCGCGTTTGGCAGGCAATTGGCGGTAAAGGGCGCGCATGGTCGGGCCGGATTGTAGCCAGACGGTTTCGATCAGGGCCAGCATTGCCGGGGATTGCGCGCGTAAATAAAGGGTTCGGTGGAATTCAAGATTGGTGCGGACATACCCTGTGGCGTCAGCTTTGACGATCTTTTCGGCAATATTGGCGTTGATGGATTCTAGCCGCTCGATCAATGCGAAATGGGCGCGAGGCAAAGCGCGGGCGGCGAGTTCGGGTTCCAGAAGGGCGCGGATGGAGGCGAGCTCCTCGATCCGTTCATTGGACAGTTGGGGGGTCGAAACGCGGCCGGAGTTAGACAGGTTTAATGCGCCTTCGGCGACGAGACGGCGAATAGCCTCGCGGGCGGGGGTCATCGAGGTTTGATATTCTGCACCGACGCCGCGCAGGGTCAAGGCATGGCCGGGTGGCAATTCTCCGTGCATGATACGGGTTCTGAGTGCGCGATAGACGCGTTCATGGGCGGGTTCGGTGGGGCGTTCTTCTGTCATATTGTGTTTGTGATCACAAACGGCTTTCGCGTCAAGAAAAATCTATCGCGTGCAGGCCAGCACCATGTTCGCGCAGCCAGTGGCGATGGGTTTTGTAATCCGGCATCAACAGCTGCACGACTGCCCAGAAATCGGAGGAATGGTTCATTTCCGCAAGATGCGCGACCTCATGTGCGGCGACATAATCCAGCACCTCGGGCGGGGCCATAACAAGGCGCCAAGAGAACATGAGATTACCCTCAACAGAACACGACCCCCAGCGGGAGCGGGTGTCGCGTAGCGTTAGGCGGTTAATCGGGCGGCTGATTTGGGCGGCGTATTTATGGATCAGGGGGGCGAGGGCGTTGCGGGCCTCGGTTTTCATAAACGCGCGCAGGCGAGGGCCGGTCTGCGTTGGGTTTATGGTGATATGGCCATCTTGGGCCCGGATGAGTTTTGTCGTGGCGGCTTGCAGCATGTGGGGTTGGCCAAGGAATGGGACGGTGCCGCCGATTTCGACACTTTGGCGGTTTACCGATTTTGCCAGTTGGGTGCGTAGCCATTGTTCTTGCTCGGCGAGGAAATCATGGGCTTTGGCGTCGGATATCCGTGTGGGAATGGTTAGAGTGGCCTTACCGTCAAGGCGAGAAAGGCGCAGCGTCAGGCGCTTGGCGCGCGGATTGCGTTTGAGGCGGACCTCGATTGGGGGGTGGCCGATAATGAGCATAAGCGGATTTTAAGCGGGGGATCGGGTGTGATCAAGCGGAAAGGCTTTGACATTCCCCTTTGGCTTGTGGCATTTGGCATCTTGAATTGTTCACAATGAATCAGGGGATTCTAATGCCCGACGAAAAATGGGGCGTAAAACGCCTTTGCCCAAAATGCGCGACGCGGTTTTACGACTTGCAAAACGACCCGATGACTTGCCCGGCCTGTGCCGAGGAAATTACGTTGGCGAGCTTGTTGGACACGGGAAACCGGTCGGCTGGTAAGCCCAAGCCAAAACCAGAGCCGGAAGCGCCAGCAGCAGAAGAAGCCGAAGTGATCCTTGAGGATGACGACGACAGCGACGCCGCCACAGATGATGATCTGCTGGACGACGAGGATGATGAAACGGTAAACTTGGAAGAGATCAAGGATGTTGCGTCGGAAGACGACGATAGCTGATCTTTTCACTTGAATTCAACTGCGTCGCCTCATAGAGGTAGCGCAGTTTAGGGGCCATAGCTCAGATGGGAGAGCGCTTGCATGGCATGCAAGAGGTCGAGGGT
>CAZYMT010000249.1:0-3348 GCA_964649035.1 uncultured Rhodobacterales bacterium | reverse complement strand
AGGGTGCGCTGCCCGTCGGGCTGGATTATGCAAACGTCACGGTTGAGCCGCCGCGCGATGCGGCCCACGGCGACATGGCAACTAATGCGGGGATGGTTCTGGCCAAACCTGCAGGTAAAAAGCCGCGCGATATTGCAGAAATGCTGGCTGCAAAACTGGCAAGCGATGCGCGGGTGCTAAGTGCCGATGTGGCCGGACCGGGGTTTTTGAACTTGCGCCTTGATCCGATGTTATGGTTTGGGATTATTCCCGCAGCCCTGAAACAGGGCAAGGGTTTTGGGCGCTCTGACCTTGGGGTCGGGCGCAAAGTGAATGTAGAATTTGTCTCCGTTAACCCCACAGGACCGCTGCATGTTGGGCACACCCGCGGCGCGGTTTTTGGCGATTCCCTGGCGGGCCTGCTGGATTTTGCCGGTTACGATGTGACGCGTGAATATGTGATCAATGATGGTGGCGGGCAAATCGACACGCTGGCGCGCTCGGTTTATCTGCGCTACCTTGAGGCCCATGGCCAAGAGGTGTCCTTCCCCGATGGCGTCTACCCCGGGGATTACCTGATCCCGGTTGCGCAGGCACTGAAAGACAAGGTCGGGGATGCCTATCTTGATCAGCCCGAGGGTGTCTGGCTGCAAGATATCCGTAATTTCGCCACTGATGCGATGATGGATCTGATCCGCAGCGACATGGCGTTGCTGGGGGTTGAGATGGATGTGTTTTTCTCGGAAAAATCCCTCTATGGCACTGGGAAGATTGAATCCTGTCTGGATATTTTGGATAAAAAGGGCCTGATTTATAAAGGCACGCTGCCACCGCCCAAAGGTAAAGAGCTTGAAAATTGGGAGCCGCGTGAGCAGACTTTGTTCAGATCAACTGCCCACGGCGACGATGTGGATCGCCCGATCAAGAAATCTGATGGTAGCTGGACCTATTTTGCGTCTGACATTGCCTATCATCACGACAAGGTTCAACGCGGCTTCGATGAGCTGATTTTGGTGCTTGGTGCCGATCATGGTGGCTATGTCAAACGGATGAAGGCTGCGGTTTCGGCGTTATCTGACGCATCGGTTCCACTGGATATCAAGCTGTGTAATCTCGTGAAACTCTATAAAAACGGCGAGCCGTTCACCATGTCGAAACGCGCGGGAACGTTTGTGGCGCTGAAAGATGTTGTCGATCTGGTCGGGCCGGACGTAACACGGTTCGTAATGCTGACCCGCAAAAACGACGCACCGCTCGATTTTGATTTTGCCAAGGTGCTAGAGCAATCCAAAGATAATCCAGTTTTCTACGTCCAATACGCCCATGCGCGGGTGAATTCTGTGTTGAAGAAAGCTGGCGAGGCTGGGCTGGATGTGTCCGACGTCACGCTAGAAAACGCCGATATGTCATTGCTTGGGCATCCGGCTGAACTTGGGCTAGCCAAGAAGCTTGGCGAATGGCCACGTCTGTTGGAGGCGGCTGCGCAAGCGCATGAGCCGCACCGGATTGCGTTTTATCTGTTTGAACTGGCATCCGAGTTTCATTCGCTGCAACATTTGGGCAAAATTGAACCCGAATTGCGCTTCATTCAAGCGGATAAACCCGAGCTGAGTATCGCTCGTATCGCTCTGATCCGCGCCACCGCAGTTGCTATTGCAGCCGGCCTTGGTATCCTCGGCGTCACTCCAGCCAAAGAGATGCGTTGAAAATCGCATATTTTGGGGTTGGAGTGGGGCCACGCACAATATAAAGTATGCGAGAAAGGCTGAGGACCCAATGCAGGATTCGCATAACGAATCGAGATCTTTGAAAACCGCCGCTATCGAAGCGGGCGGAATGGTTAAGCTTGGCATACGCTGGGCTGGCGCGATCATGTCTGTAGGGTTGGTTCTTGGCATCGTTTATTGGGCATTTCTTCTGGGGCAACGCGACGCCAGCGAACTGCCGGTAATCCGCGCGATGGCTGGCGATGCCCGTATCACACCGGATGATCCAGGCGGCACGCAAGCCGACCATCAAGGTCTGGCGGTGAACGAAGTTCTTGGCGAAACAACACCCACAGCGGTCAGCACTGATACGGCACTTGCTCCCGACGCGCAAAGCCTTACGTCCGAGGACGAGAGTATGGCGAATTTGGGCAATACCGCTCCGGCGGTTCGCGCAGAACCTGTGCGTGTTGATGCGTCATCACTACTGGTCGAAATTTTGCCTACTGAAACGACACCAGAACCAACGCCTACACCTGAACCTGTTGACATAACGCCAAGCGTTGCAGCTGATGGCATGAGCCTACCGATCCGCCGCCCACCAAGTTTTTCGACCAATAATCCGGTCTCGAATTTCATCGACGGATTGGTAAACGAAGCACTGCCCGAGGAAGGTGATACATCGTTTGAAACCGAAGAATTGCCGCGCCCTGAACCGCTTTATGGCAACGTCCAGCTTGATCCGGGCGATGTGCTGATCCAGCTTGGCGCTTACGAAAGTGTCGAAGATGCGGACATTGCATGGATTGTCTATAATCAGTTCCACGGTGATCTTCTGGGCGATTTGAAACGCTATATCGAACCTGTCGAGGCAGGCGGGCGGGTCTTGTATCGCCTTCGCGCCTCTGGGCTTAATGACTTAAACGAATCCCGTGCATTGTGCGCAGCTCTTGACGCGCGGGACGTGGATTGTATTTCGGCGACTGTGCAATAAGCGCAGCGCCATCCGCCGCCTATGTGCGGTACCGGGGTCTTGGCAGGCCCGAACTGAGTGAAGCAGAGCATTGGGTCATGTCGGCCCGAAACGATAATACAGGAGGGTATAATGCCCGACGATCATATTGTAGGTCTGTCCGAAACGGATGATTTTGACACACTCGACGCGCGCATTGCCGCCGAGGCTTTGGTGGTGGATGTCGACGGGTTTGAGGGGCCGCTCGACTTATTGCTGACGCTTTCGCGTACGCAAAAGGTAGATTTGCGAGCGATTTCTATTCTTGATCTGGCCGAACAGTATTTGGGTTTTGTTGAAGAAGCCAAACGCTTGCGGATTGAACTGGCGGCCGATTATCTGGTGATGGCGGCGTGGCTGGCGTTCCTGAAATCACGGCTATTACTGCCACCTGATCCGAATGATGAAGGCCCGTCCGGCGAAGAAATGGCCGCACATTTGGCTTTCCAGTTGGAACGTCTTGAGGCCATGCGCCGTTCAGCCGCGCGGCTTATGGCACGCGACCAATTGGGTAAGGATTTCTTTGCGCGCGGGCAAACCGAAGTTGTTTCGCGAAAGAAAACCGTCAAATATTCGGCGACTATTCTCGATTTGATTCAGGCCTACGCGCGGAGCAAAACCCGTGATGACTTTGCACCTTTGCATTCGAGA
>CAZYMT010000248.1:0-3355 GCA_964649035.1 uncultured Rhodobacterales bacterium | reverse complement strand
TGAGAAAGAAAATCGCCGGGTATTATGATGATCTGACGGCTGGATCGTCAAACGGGGAATCCCTTGCGCGGTTAACCAGCCAACTGACAATCGCGCAGGCGGATCTGGAAACACGCAATGTGATGATGCAGGCCGCATTGCAACAAATGGAAACAGCCCAGATCGCAGCCAACCGCCAAACCCGATATCTGGAAATGGGGGTTAGCCCGACACCGCCGGACGAGGCCACCTACCCGCGGAAATTTGAAAACACAATTCTGGCCTTTCTGATCTTTGCCGGTGCTTATCTGATGATATCGCTAACCGCTTCGATCTTGCGGGAACAAGTAACCGCATAACAATACAAACCTATTTAATAAGCGAGATTGAGACGTGAAAAAGCCAAACCAGACAGTCGCCCTGAATACCTGGGAATTCCTGCGTGATGCGATGATCACCCCCACGGGGTTTCGTGAATATGACGCCCGATGGAAATACCCCGAGGATATTAATCTGGCCGGTATCACAGCACTTGGCCTTGGCCTTGGCACCCAGATGCGCAATCGCGGCATTGAACCCGTGATTGCCGTTGGGAATGATTACCGCGATTATTCCCTGTCAATCAAAAACGCCCTGATGTTGGGGCTAATGCAGGCCGGCATTCATGTCAAAGACATCGGCCCCGCCCTATCACCAATGGCCTATTTTGCCCAGTTCCATCTGGACGCCCCTGCTGTTGCGATGGTCACGGCCAGCCATAATCCAAACGGCTGGACCGGCGTTAAAATGGGCTTTGAACGTCCACTAACCCACGGCCCTGACGAAATGACCGAACTGCGCGATATCGTGTTGGGGGGCCACGGCAAACCGCATGACGGCGGGCGCTATGAATTTGTAGACGGCGTGAAAGAGGCGTACCTTGACGATCTGGTCGGTGACTTCAAAATGTCCCGCCCGCTTAAGGTGGTCTGTGCCACGGGCAACGGCACCGCCAGTGCCTTTGCACCGGAACTGTTTGAACGCATTGGCGTCGAAGTGGTGCCGCTTCATAACGAACTGGATTACACCTTTCCGCACTACAACCCGAACCCCGAGGCAATGGAAATGTTGCACGATATGGCGGCAGCTGTCACCAGATCCGGCGCCGATCTGGCGATGGGATTTGATGGCGACGGGGACCGTTGTGGCGTGGTTGATGACACCGCCGAGGAAATCTTTGCCGACAAAGTGGGCGTGATCATGGCCCGCGATTTCGCACGGCTTTACCCCAATTCCACCTTTGTGGCCGATGTGAAATCGACCGGTCTTTATGCCAGTGACCCCGAGTTGCAAAAATATGGCGCCAAGACCGATTACTGGAAAACCGGCCACAGCCACATGAAACGCCGCGTCAAAGAAATTGGCGCGCTGGCGGGGTTTGAGAAATCCGGTCACTACTTCTTGGCCGAACCGATTGGCCGTGGCTATGACTGCGGGCTGCGAGTGGCTGTTGAAATGTGTAAACTGCTGGACCGCAACCCCGACAAATCCATGTCCGACCTGCGCCGCGCCTTGCCAAAAACATGGGCCACGCCGACCATGTCGCCCTATTGCGCGGACACCGAAAAATACGACGTGCTGGAACGGTTGGTGGCCAAACTGGTGCAACTCCACAAGGACGGAGGCAGCATCGCAGGGCGCAAGATTACACAGGTCGTCACGGTGAACGGTGCACGCGTTATTCTTGAGAACGGCGCGTGGGGACTGGTGCGGGCCTCATCCAACACGCCCAATCTGGTGGTGGTTTGCGAAAGCCCAAAAAGCGATGCCGAAATGCGGGCGATATTTATGGATATCGACGCGGTCATCCGCACCGAACCCGGCGTTGGCGATTACGACCAGACTTTTTAATCAGGTCAGGAATATCTGACTGGCAATGCGAATTTGGCGCGGCTACAGTCGCGCCAGAATTCAACGAACGGATTATCCCGATGCGCCTGATCAAAAGCCTGCTTATCCTGCTTCTATTGTCCTTCCCTGCCGCCGCGCAGGATAGCGAGGCCCAACCCACCGGCACCATCGAGGTTGAAGACAGCGCCCAGCAAGACGCCGCAATGGCCGTGCGCATCCGTGATATTCTAAGCGAGCTGGAAGGCTACGACGATGTAACCGTCACCGTTTCCTCGGGCATCGTTTCCCTGCGTGGCACAGCACTTGACGGCGAGTCGATTTCGCGGCTGGGCGAGTTGGTTAGCCGGCTGGACGGTGTGGTCACCATTGAAAACGAGGTCACTGAAACCACTGATCTGGTCGAACGCCTGAACCCCGCGATCGAACGGTTCGTAACCCGTATCCAGCAGGCTGTTGCCTTTATCCCGCTGGCGCTGGTGGCGATTGCTGTCTTTGCGCTGATTGTGTTCGGCGGTTTTGCCCTAGCACGTCGCAAACAACCGTGGGACCGGCTGGCCCCGAACGCCTTTATCGCCGATATCCTGCGGCAGGTTTTGCGCGTGGCCACCATCATTGCCGCGATCGTTGTCGCGCTGGATATCATTGGAGCCACCGCGCTTTTGTCCACCATTCTGGGGGCCGCCGGGATCATCGGTCTGGCCATCGGTTTTGCGGTGCGTGATACAGTTGAAAATTTCATCGCCTCGATTTTGCTGTCCATGCGCCAACCGTTTCGCCCCAATGACCTGATTGAAATTGGGGGCGATGTGGGCAAGGTCATTCGTCTGACATCCCGTGCGACAATCCTGCTGTCGATGGATGGCAACCACATCCGCATCCCCAACGCCACCGTATTCAAAAGCCGGATCATCAACTACACGCGCAATAAATCCCGTCGCTTCACCTTTGATCAGACAGTTGATGCCGGCAAAGGTTTGATGGAACAACGCCGCGTGGTGTTGGAAACGCTCAAGTCCCTGCCCTTCGTGCTGGAAACCCCGGCCCCCAACGTATGGATTCATTCCGCCAGTGCCGATAACGCAACCTTGCGGGTTTCGGCATGGATCGATCAACGCGAATCCGACGTATCATTGGCCCGCGGCGAAGCCATCCGTCAAATCCGCCATGCACTGCTGGAAACCGCCAAAAAGCCCGCAACCGCCGCCAAACGGAAAGCCGAAAAAGAGTCACTGGAAAATGTCGGCGCATCAGAAACCGAAGAACTAGAGCGCATGATAGAAGCCGAGCGCGTCGAAACCGAAGCGGGCGACCTGTTAAACCGCGAAGCATTAGAGGAATAATCCAAGAGCGCGAATTTTTATCATTTCGGGGCTTGAAGAGTCCTTCGGTCCATCGTATTTACCCGATAAGTTGGGACGTGGCCTAGTGGTAGGGCAACGCTTTTTGGTAGCGCAGATCGTAGGTTCGAATCCTACCGTCCCAGCCA
>CAZYMT010000247.1:0-3428 GCA_964649035.1 uncultured Rhodobacterales bacterium | reverse complement strand
TCAAACTTTCCTTGCGCCGGACCTTTCCGGCGGTGGTATTGAATTGCTTTTGAAAAGCGCGCGAGAAAGCGGCCTCGGATTTATATCCGACCTGTTCGGCGACCTCGGCGCTTACCATGCCCTCTGATAATTTTCTCCAGGCCAACTGCATCCGCCACCACGCCAGATATTTCGCGGGGGTCCAACCGCTGATTTGGCGGAATTTCTTCGCAAAAGCTGTACGGGACATGTTTGCAGCATTAGCCAGACTTTCCAATGTCCAGCTAGCGTCGGGTGTTGTGTGAATCGCTGTAATTGCCATCTTTAGCCGTGCATCTCCGTAAAGCGCTAGAATTCCGATATTCCCATCGCTCTCATGTAAATGTTGACGCAAGGCGTACACAAACACCAGCTCGGACAATCGGTTGATGATCGCCTGCGAGGCAATGTTAGGCGCAACGCTTTCGGTCATAATCATATTCACCAAAGCATCACACCAAGTGTTTTTCGCGCAATGGCGGACAATAAATGCTGCTGGCAGCGCGTCGATCAGATGAAAGCTGCCTTGGTGATCAAAAATCGCCTGACCGCATAGCATTCCCGTACCATCCAGATCTATGGCTTGATCAAAGGGCAAGGCCTCCTGTTTGCCAGTTTTTGCTGTCAGTGGTTGCATACTATGCGGAATTTCGCGTGGGAAAATCACCAGATCGCCTAGCCGAAGTACCGTGTTCATATGCCCCGGAATGTCCAGCTGGCATTCCCCCAGCGTCACCATATGAAAACTCGTCTCGCCAAGATGGGTCTCGCGGTAAAGCCAGTTCCCGCAAATTTTGGCGTTGTGATAAACGTCAACACGCATCCGAAAAGTGCTGATGAGATCTGATAAAGCTTCCATTTATGTACCCAAAAGCAAATTATACGCATTATATAGCATTCACCGTACGTAACATGCGGTCTATCTATATGGCTAGCAAATTCTGATTTGGCGATTTGCTTATTAAATACAAAGGAAAGAAAATGACTACATTCCCGGTACATGATCTCGAAACTTCAAACGCGCAAGCCGCCGAAGCGTTAACCGCCGTGCAGAACAAATACGGTTTTATTCCCAATTTGTTTAGCTACATGGCCGAGGCTCCGACGACCGTTGACGCCTATATGGCGCTCGCTGATCTAATCGCAAAAACTTCGCTAACAGCTGCCCAAGCGCAAGTTGTTCAGCTTGCCGTAAGTGTCGAGAATAAATGTGAATTCTGTCAGGTCGCCCATGTTGCAACCGGCAAGGGGGCTGGCGCAAATCGTCAAACTATGGAAGCTATATTGGATGGAAGCGAGATCGCCGATACCAAAGACCGCGCCTTGGTTGATCTAACCCTGCAGATTTCCCGTAAACGCGGCTGGCTGGACGACGCCGATCTGGAAGCCTTTATCGCGGCAGGTTTTACACAGCAACAAGTGTTGGAAGTAATTTTGTGCATCAGCATCAAAACGCTATCGAATTACATCAACCACCTGACCAAACCTGTGGTTAATCCGGAATTGGTAGCCGCTGCCGCTAAATAAAACGATCATTCAGGAAACGACCGCCCTTGCCCCAGTCGGGGGAGGGGCGGTCGATCAATATCATGGGTGGATTACCCGATCACTTCGGTTTCAAACGGTTAACCTGAAGCATCTTCATGATGGCTTTTTCAAAGAACGGTTCGCTTTGACCTTTGCGGACTTTGTGCATGAAGTATTTTTCAAACCCGATCTTGGCCCAATGCACCCAGCGCCCCTCGGCGGCCCAGTTCATGTTGCGTGGCGGGTTTTGCGGTTGTGCCAAGAACGCAACCCCGCCATCGCCAAAATCCGCTAGGCAAAACGCGTTCCATGTCCCTTCATGCGTTGGTTCTTTGTCACGCAAAACCTCGCCGATATTCGCGGCTGCCGCTGCAACCATGCTTTCAATCATATAGCCGGTTTTGGGAACACCAACCGCCACGGGGGTAGG
This sequence comes from uncultured Rhodobacterales bacterium, assembly GCA_964649035.1. GTDB lineage: Bacteria > Pseudomonadota > Alphaproteobacteria > Rhodobacterales > Rhodobacteraceae > NORP23. Next base: position 1,453 of record CAZYMT010000247.1, on the reverse strand, counting down.
CTCTATCGGTGGAATGGCGATGCAAACGCCAACGGAAAAGATGTTTTTGTATTTCGGGTTACGCTGATGATCATCAACAATGATAAACCCGCGTGGATTTACTAGGCCGTCGATATCACGCACCGCCGGAATACCGCGAAACGCTGGCAGCATCATTGAATATTTGAAATCGAGCGCATGTTCAGCCGCCACCGACCCATCTGTCGCGATCTCGCTAACCGACATTTTGCCGTCTTCAACCTTATCAACCCGCGCATTGGTGATCCATTTTATATGACGGTTCCGCATTTCGGATTCCAGCAACCCCTTAGTGTCACCAACCCCGCCAAGTCCCAGATGCCCGACATAAGGTTCCGCCGTCACAAAGGTCATCGGCACCTTGTCGCGGATTTTCCGGCGCTTCAGTTCCGTGTCCATAATCATCGCAAATTCATAGGCTGGCCCATAACAAGACGCACCTTGCACCGCGCCAACAACGATTGGGCCGGGGTCTTTGCAAAACTCCTCCCAACCGCCAAAAGCGTCAACGGCGTGGTCGATGGAGCATACGGAATGCGTAAACCCGTCCGGCCCCAGCCCTTCGATTTCATCAAACGCCAATTCCGGCCCAGTCGCTATAACTAGATAGTCGTATTCCAGCTCGCGCCCGCTTTCCAAGGTCAGCGTATTGTTTTCCGGATCAACTTTGGTCACACCATCCGAAATAAAATCGATACCTTGTTTGTCCAGCACAGGTGCCAGATCAATGGTGATGTCTTCACGTTTACGCCAACCAACTGCCGCCCATGGGTTCGATGGAGTGAACTGGAAATACGGCGTATTTGACACAACCGTGATTTTGTCCTCTCCGCGAATTTCTTTTTTCAGGTCGTAAGCCATTGGCAGCCCGCCAATACCCGCACCCATAATTACTATATTAGCCATGATTTCCTCCGAATGTTTTACCACTATTTAATGTAGAATATGTGGTCACTGGCCTATTAACGCAAGAAGTTTCACAAAATATTCTTGTGGAATGGGTTGACGTTCGCAATCCGCGTATCGATTCACCCATAAATATTTCCCCCATTGACAAGCCCCCGCCCGACACCACATGTTCCCCGACCAAACGGACCACCCGTGATTCTGGAGAATTTATAAAATGGCAGTTGTCGTAGTTGAATCCCCCGCCAAGGCGAAAACAATCAACAAATACCTTGGGGATGACTATGTAGTATTAGCCTCTTACGGCCATGTTCGCGACCTGCCAGCCAAGAATGGTTCCGTCGATACCGAAAATGATTTTGAGATGGAGTGGGAGGTTGCCACTCAGTCCCAAAAACACATCCGCGCCATTGTTGACGCCCTAAAAGACGACGACACACTGATCCTCGCGACCGACCCTGACCGCGAGGGCGAGGCAATTAGCTGGCATCTGGAACAGGTTCTTCGCAAGCGTAAAGCCATCAAGAAA
>CAZYMT010000246.1:0-3436 GCA_964649035.1 uncultured Rhodobacterales bacterium | reverse complement strand
TCAATTGCGTCAACCCTATCGCCCCGCGATGTGACGTAATTACCGGATCCCAATTTGATTCAGCGGTCACCAGATTGAAAAACAATTGCCGCGGAATATCGTATTTTGCAGCCATATCGATGGCCATATCAAACAGGCTACCATGCTCCACCTTGGGTGGGATCGGGAACGGATTGGCCAGCACACGGTGGCGCAACGCCCGCAATTGATCATGCATAGAGCCCGGCACCACTTCGCGCGAATGATAGCGTGCGATCAGGGAATTCACCGCAACGAGATTGGTAACATCGATAATTCCCGCGGCTTCAAGTTCGGTTGTCCCGGAAATTTCAGTTGCTCCGCCCCCTATCGTCTCGGGCCTGGATGGGAAAAGCCGCGCAATATCTTCGGCCGAAACCTCGGTTGCCGTCAGTCCACCCGCAAGGCGCACAGCGTCAGGTTCAATCAAGTTGTCGGCATGTGCCTGCATAACCATAACACCCCAAAAAATGGGGATTAAATAAATTTTCATGTCACTCTGCCCGTGTACTGCTTTTTATATTTTGTAGCGATTATAACAGGATATTCGAAATTTGCACGATGTTTACAACTTGTTAGCGGCGACTGTGGTCTATGTGCACCAGTTATGGTTAATGTGAGCGCGAAAGATTCGCGTATTTTAGGAGAAAGAAATGGCAGGCAGCGTTAACAAAGTGATCTTGGTAGGCAACCTTGGGGCCGATCCCGAGGTCCGCACATTCCAGAATGGCGGCAAGGTCTGTAACCTGCGGATTGCCACATCTGAACGGTGGCGTGACAAGAATACCGGCGAACAGCGCGAAAAGACCGAATGGCACACTGTCGCTATCTTTAGCGAAGGGCTGGTCCGCGTTGCAGAACAATATCTACGCAAAGGTTCTACAGTTTACATCGAAGGCCAATTGCAAACCCGCAAATGGCAAGATCAGTCCGGCGCAGATCGTTATTCGACCGAAGTTGTGCTTCAAAACTTTGGCGGCACACTCGTAATGCTTGGCGGTCGCGGTGACGGCGGCCAAGGTGGCGGTAGCGGTGGCCAAGGCGGCGGCGGAAATTACGGCGGTGGTGGTGGTGGCAATGGCGGCGACTACGGTGGCGGCAGTTCGAGTGGCGGTGGCAATGGCGGCGGCAATGGTGGCCCTGCTGGCGGTGCCGGCAACATGGACGACGAAATCCCGTTCTAAAAATTCAGCGTGTATGGGGCTAACCTCATACACGCATTGACTTCCCTAGTGGAAACCGGGCAAATATGCCCTATCGCAGCTAACGCCACGCATCCTCAAAAATTCAAATATTGAACATCCGTTACTAACCAGCGGCATGAAAGGAATGCGATATGCTCGATGAGCCAATTATCAATGAAATTGATGGCGTCAAACTAAATCCCGACGAAATCGAACGCGTAAAGGCGTGGAAACTGGCCGAAAAAGACCTCGCCCTTGGCCCCAATGCTGAACAACTGGCGCAATCCCCGCTGCTTAGTGGCTGGGTGCTGGTCCGCATCGGTGAAGGTGTTTCAACCCTGCACGGGGACGTATCAAACCACCCCTCAATTAACGATTGCCGCATCGTCACCTCGCCCGTTATCGGCATCCATTACGTCGAGGGCTGGGCCAGAACCCGCAGCCGTTGGTATCGCCTAGGCCAATCCTTGGTCGAGGAGCTGGAGCAAGAGGGCATTGCAATCATCTCGCCAAAAGAATTCGGCAAACTGCAATAACCCCTTACTGCGTAAACTCCGCAATCAACCCATCGACAACGGCGTTAAAGGCCTCGCGCGGTTCCGCCCCATCGCCAACCGCCTGAACATACCGTCGTCGTTGGCGATCCGCCGAGCTACCCTCGCGACCAATCTTGCGAATATGGTGCAATTCGGCCAAACAGCCCAGTTCCGCCGCATCCTCGCGCACCAGTTCTATAACTTCCTCGAGCAGATCCGGCATATCCGCCATCGCATCCTTGCCGTGATCAATAAGCCGCCCCGTTGCCCCGTGCCGTTGCGCTTGCCAGCGGTTTTCGGCGATCAGGGTCCGCGGATAGATGCGCCAACGCTGGTTGTTGCAACGCAAACGATACAAAAACGCTATAAGCGATTGATAAACAGCCGCAATTGCCACAGCATCATCAACCAGCGAACAAACATCCGTCACCCGCTGTTCCACCGTCGGAAATTTTCCAGATGGCCGGATATCCCACCAAATCTTGCTTGAATCCTCAATGCTGCCGGCATTCACTAGCTGCGCCACAAGGCGTTGATATTCCCCGAACGAGTCAAGATGATCCGGTAAACCGGTGCGCGGCAATGCGTCAAAAACCGTCAGGCGGTAAGAGGCAAGGCCGGTATCCTCCCCCTCCCAAAACGGCGAGGAACACGATAGCGCCAGAATATGTGGCAAGAAATATGTCACCTGATTCATCAGATCGATCCGCAGATCCTCATCCTCGATCCCGACATGAATATGCATCCCGCAAATCAACAGACGGCGCACCGCCTGCCCCAGATCACTGCGTAACGTGTCATAGCGATCCATGCGTGTATGCGTCTGCTCACGCCATTTCGCAAACGGATGGGTCGAGGCCGCAATAGGCGCATAGCCAAAAGCCGCCGCCGCATCTGCTACTCCGCGCCGAAGTGCAACCAGATCATCCCGCGCATCGCCAACACGCTGATGCGGGCGCGTCCCGACCTCCACCTGACATTGCAGATATTCGCCAGTAACCTGATCCCCCAGCACCTCGGAACAAGCCGCAAAAAAACCCGCGTCTGGCTCCTGTACCAGATCACGGGTTTTCAGATCAACAATCAAATATTCTTCTTCAATCCCAAGCGTCAGCGATGGTTTATCGGTCATGGAACCCCTCCAGTTTGGAGGTAGCATACAACTAGTTAGACAAAGCGCAAAATGATCGAAATCAAAGCTGCGCCATCACCTCGTCCGAAATCTCGAAATTGGCGGTGACCCTCTGGACGTCGTCGTCGTCCTCAAGCGCCTCGATAAGACGTATCAGTTTTTCAGCGGCATCCAGATCAAGCTCGGTAAGGTTCTGGGGCTTCCAGACCAATTTGGTGCTTTCGCTCTCGCCCAGCTCTTTTTCCAAAGCGGTCGAAACTTCGTGCAAATCCGTGTCACCACAGTAAATCTCGTGGCCCTCGTCAGTGCTTTCCACATCCTCAGCGCCCGCTTCAATCGCAGCCATCATCACGGTGTCGGCGTCGCCCACGGATGCCGGATAAACAACCAACCCCTTGTGATCAAACATGAAAGAAACCGACCCAGTTTCGCCCAAATTCCCGCCAGATTTAGCAAAGATCGAGCGTACAGACGATGCCGTCCGGTTGCGGTTATCGGTCATTGCCTCGACAATCACGGCGATGCCAGCAGGGCCATAGCCCTCATAACGGATTTCGTCGTAATTC
>CAZYMT010000245.1:0-3438 GCA_964649035.1 uncultured Rhodobacterales bacterium | reverse complement strand
AGCTATGCTTCTTATGCCCATCGCGGGGCGTATCCGTTGATCGTTACGGCGCTGTTGGCAGGGGTATTTGCGGTGATCACACAGCAATTCACCAAAGATAGATTGATACGTTGGATGATGTTTTTGTGGATCGGGCAAAACCTGATGCTGGTCTTTGCCGCAATGTTCCGCCTGCAAATTTACATCGAGGCTTATGCGCTGACCTATATGCGGATCGCAGCGTTTATCTGGATGGGCTTAATTTTTGTCGGATTGGCAATGATTATTGCGCAAATGGTCCGAAAACACGGTATCGGTTGGTTGGTAATCCGCAATCTAGAGGTCTTGGCGTCGGTCCTCTATATTTGTTGTTTCGTGAATTTCGCAGGGATCATCGCCAACTATAATTTACGTACGGATGATAGCCTTAGGGATGTTCAGTATATTTGCGACCTTGGGCCACAGGCGCTGCCAGCAATAATGAGGTATTCTGAAGGTTCTAACGTAATTTTGTGTGGTGAACGTCATACACCCAACTTCACCCCCATCGAGGGTCTGAAAGATTGGGGCTTTCGCGACTGGCGGTTAGCGCGTTATCTTGAAGAAATTGAAATGGCCGAGGAAAGCTGATGGCGCAGACTATATTAATCGTTGATGACGACGCGCATATTCGCGAGGTGATCAGCGTTGCCCTGACCCAAGCTGGCCATATTGTTGTCGGCGCGGCCAACGGGGTTGAGGGGCTGGCGGCGGTAACGACGCATTCCCCTGCGCTGGTGGTCCTCGATGTTGGAATGCCGGAAATGGATGGCTTGGAAATGTGTCGCGAGATCCGCAAGACCTCGGAATTGCCAGTGCTGTTTTTAACCGCACGCGATGATGAAATAGACCGGATCGTCGGGTTCGAGGTTGGCGGTGATGATTACGTCACCAAACCCTTCAGCCCGCGTGAATTGGTGGCGCGGGTGCGGGCGATCCTGAAGCGGGCGAAACCGGTTGTGACCGTTTCGGAGGGCATCAAGGTTTGGGGTGCCTTGGAGGTTGATACCGTCAGGCATTTGTGTCGGTTTTCAGGACAAGCGGTAACGCTGACCGCCTCGGAATTCACGTTGTTGAACTGTTTGATGCAGCGCCCAGAAAGCGTCTTGTCGCGGGCACAGGTTGTTGATGCGGTTTACGGGCAAAATATCCATGTTTCCGACCGGACCATCGACAGCCATATCCGCAATCTGCGCAAGAAATTGGCCAATGCTGGCTGCGTAGACGGGGTTAAAACCATTCACGGGGTTGGGCTACGGATGGGGGATTGTGTAGTATGACACGGCGTTGGCGCCCATCTTTGGCGGCTGTGGTTAGCGTCGTACTGCTATCCGTTATCGCTTTGCCATTTATAGGCCTGATCCTGTTCAAATTCTACGCCAGTCAACTGGTGCAACAAACCGAGGAAAGCCTGCAAGGGCAAGCCGCGGTGCTTGCCGCAGAATTCGCGGTACTTTACGATGGGCGGGGCGGTACTAACGCAACCCGCTATCCGCTATTCCCCACAATTTCTATTGCCGATGACGAAATTTTACCGCCTCGACCTGACGGAATTTTGCCCAGTACAGAGCCAAGCGCGCAGTACCACGAAATCGGGCGGCATTTGTCGATTGTTTCGGCAAGCGCGCAGGAACGAACGCTTGTGGGGTACCGCATACTCGATCCGTTCGGCACCGTGATCGGCGGGACCGGCGAAATCGGTTTGTCATTGGCGCATGTAAAAGAGGTGGCTGCAGCCATGCAGGGCTCCCCGATATCTGTAGCACGGGTTAGGCTGCGCGAAACGCCCGGACCCGCCGTGTACGCCCTTAGCCGCGGGACCAGTGTGCGGATATTCGTGACAGTTCCTGTGATTGTTGAGAGTGGCGTGATCGGCGTCATTTATCTTAGTCGCACCCCGAATAACATTTTCCGGTTTTTCTATGCCGAACGCTGGAGCTTGATCAAAGCGGGCCTGTTTATGCTGATCGGGGCGCTGCTTATCGGGTTCGTGTTCTGGCGCTTTATCACCCGTCCGATCCACCGTTTGATCGAACAAACCAACGCCGATAATGTGACCGCATCAAACCATTTTGGCACCCGCGAGATTGAGACCCTTAGCCAAAGTTTCCATTCCATGGCCGAGCGCCTGCAAAAACGCCATGACACGGTTGAAACCTTTACCGCCCACGTGACGCATGAACTGAAATCCCCGTTATCTTCGGTACAGGGCGCGGCAGAATTGATGCTGGATGACAGCGTGGATATTGACCCCGAGCAACGGCAGCGATTCTTGGAAAATATTCTGAAAGACACGAAACGTATGGATGATCTGTTGGGCAGCATGCGGGATTTGGCGCGGGCGCGGCAGCCGAATTTTGAAGGGAAAACCAAGCTTGCTGATCTGCATCCGCAGTTGGTTGATGCTTTCCCGACCCTGAACATTACAACCGTCGCCCCCGAACAATCCTTGCCGATTAGTTCAGGTGGATTACAAATTGCCCTACAACACCTTCTAGAAAATTCAGCGAAACATTCTGCTCAAAACGTTGTTTTGCGGGCTGCACGCGATGGTAATGCCATCACGCTAGATATTATTGACGACGGCGACGGGATCGCGACCGGCAATCGGGACAAAGTGATGGAACCGTTTTTTACCACAAACCGGAACGCTGGTGACACCGGCATGGGCCTTAGCATTGTGCGTTCGATGATGGATACGGTTGACGGGACAGTGCTGATTTTGGACATCGAGGACGGCACAACAATTCGCCTGCATTTCCCTGCTTGACGCCCTCGCCAAGCTGCCGTAAATACGCCCCACCTTTGGCGGGGTAGCTCAGGTGGTTAGAGCAGCGGAATCATAATCCGCGTGTCGGGGGTTCAAGTCCCTCTCCCGCTACCAAAAACTCTTCGGAAACATTCATTATTTGGAAATGCCAGCCAAAGATGGCGTTTCATTTAGCAAATGTTGACTATAGCTGTGGGACGGGGCGTTGAAAAACTGATCCGCGTCACCGAATTCGACCATCTGACCCTGTTTTAGCACCATTACCTGATCCGACATCTGGCGCACTACCGCCAGATTGTGACTGATGAACAGGATGGAAAGCCCGAATTTATCCTGTAGATCCTTCAATAGATTAAGGATTTGTGCCTGAATGGAAACATCAAGCGCGGATGTGGGTTCATCGCAGATCAGAAATTCAGGACGGGCAACCAGCGCACGCGCCACGGCGATACGTTGCCGTTGACCGCCGGAAAATTGGTGCGGAAATTTTAGCATGGCGCGTTGGGGCATTTCGACCAGATCAAGGACGGAGGCGACGATACGGCGGCGTTCTGCGCGATTTTTGGCTAGGCCAAAGAAACGGATTGGCTCGGCTATGGGTATCGTCAAGTTATTGAGCATAGTTTGATTTTTTCCAAATAGGCGAATTT
>CAZYMT010000244.1:0-3452 GCA_964649035.1 uncultured Rhodobacterales bacterium | reverse complement strand
GCTCGCGTTCATGGATATATGGGACCACAATGTCCATCGCGGCGGCCATAATGCCGATCGGGCCAGCGGCCAAGGTGACGCGTTCATAGTCGAGACCGGACATCAAAACGTTAACGCCTTTGCCCTCTTCGGCAAGAATATTTTCGAAGGGAACAAGGCAGTCCTGAAACACCAGTTCACAGGTGTTTGATCCCCGCATCCCCAGTTTATCCAGCTTTTGTGCGGTTGTGAAACCGTCCATCCCGCGTTCCACCAAAAATGCAGTCAAACCTTTACTACCGGCATCTGGATCAGTTTTAGCGTATACGATCAATGTGTTGGCATCTGGACCGTTGGTAATCCACATTTTGTTGCCGTTCAACAAATACCCGTCATTGCGTTTTTCAGCCCGCAGTTTCATCGACACAACGTCCGATCCGGCACCCGGCTCTGACATGGCTAGCGCGCCGACATGTTTACCGGAAATCAGTTTCGGCAGATATTTGGCCTTTTGTTCGGGCGTACCCCAGCGGTTAATCTGGTTAACACATAGGTTGGAATGCGCACCGTAGGACAAGCCGACGGAGGCACTGGCACGGCTGATTTCCTCGATCGCGATGCAATGGGCCAGATAGCCCATATTCACGCCGCCATCTTCCTCGGAAACGGTTATTCCGTGCAGGCCGAGTGCGCCCATCTTTTCCCAGAGATCCATGGGGAATTCGTTATTGGCGTCAATTTCAGCTGCGCGCGGCGCAATCTCATCAGCGGCAAAACGGCGGACGGTTTCGCGCAGGGCGTCTATGTCCTCGCCAAGATTGAAGTTCATTGTGGCATTAAACATCGGGGCCTCCTTCGGGGGTGAATCCAACGCTGCGCAGCGACATCGCAACGTAATAATCTTCGATTTTTGACTGAGGTAAACGCCCTTTGGCGCGGTACCATGTGTTGATCCCGACCAATGATCCAAGGACAAACATAGCGGCGATATGAGGGTCATTAAGCGTGAATTGACCCGATTTTTGACCCTCAATCAGGATGTCCCGGACGATATTTTCGTAAACTTGACGTTGCTTTTCAATCAACGCATGACCGTCGGAATCCAGCGAGCGCAATTCCATATAGGAGATGAAAACCTCATCGGCGCGTTCGATATTATAGGCGATGTGAAACCGCACGAAGCCGTCGAGTTTTTGAGCTGCCGTCCGGTCGGCCAGATCAATTTCGTTCCACGCGGTTAGCAAATCATCCATATGTGTGGACAAAAGATGGACCAATATCTGCTGTTTATTCGAAAAATGGTTATAGAGCGCGCCGACATTTAAATTCACCGCATCCGCGATCATCCGTGTTGATACCGCCGCATATCCGAATTCCGCAAAAAGCGGCAAGGCTTTCGACAGGATTTCGGCTTTGGTTATTGATCCTACAGAACCTTTACGACGTGCCATGATACTCCTAATTAAATGAACGTTTGTTCTTTTAATCCGACAGGTGGAAAAAGTAAAGGATTTCGGCTGTTACTTTCCCGTGAATTTCGGCTTCCGTTTCTCGATAAAGGCGGCCATGCCTTCTTTCTGGTCTTCGGTTGCAAAGAGGGAATGGAAGACGCGTCGCTCGAACAGCAGCCCTTCGGCAAGCCCAACTTCTTCGGCGCGATTAATGGCGTCGCGGATCAACATTGTGGCGGGTTTGGAGTAGCTGGCGATTTGTCTGGCAGCCTCCATCGCGGTTTCAACGACGGCTTCATCCGCCACAACCCGCGCGACCAATCCGCATTCCAGCGCCTCGGCGGCGTCCATCATGCGACCCGTTAGATGCATATCCATGGATTTCGCGCGCCCGACCAATTTGGTCATGCGTTGCGATCCCCCCATGCCTGCCATGACGCCAAGCTTGATCTCGGGCTGACCGAATTTCGCGCCAGTTCCGGCAATAATGAAATCGCACATCATCGCCAATTCGCATCCGCCTCCTAAGGCAAAACCGTTGACTGCCGCGATTTTGGGTGTGCGAAAATCGGTGAAAACCCGCCAGTCGGCAAAATAATCTGTCGCAACCATGTCGCTATAACTCATGCCAGCCATGGCTTTGATGTCGGCCCCCGCAGCAAAAGCTTTTTCGTTGCCAGTCAGGACAAAACAGCCAACCGTCGGGTCATTATCTAGCGGGGTAAGTGCTGCGATGATTTCCTCGAGCATTTTGGAATTTAGCGCATTTAGCTGCTTTGGACGATTAAGGCGCACCAGAACAACGGGGCCGTCACGGGTAATTTCTATGGTTTCGAGCATCCAATATCCTCTCTAAGGCAGGAAATCCCCGCCTGCAGCCGGGTGATCAAGGCGATCAATCAATTCTTGTGGCACCGCATCCAACGACGCGTATTTCCATTTCGGAGCGCGATCTTTATCGATCACAGCGGCCCGTACCCCTTCGATAAGTTCGCCGTCTTTTACGGCCCAACTGACAAAACGGTACTCATTACGAAGCGCCAGCGCTAGTGAGGCAGTGCGGGCTTCTCGGATTGCTTTTAGCGTACAAATCTTTGACAAAGCCGCGCCGTGCGACATGCCTTTGATGGCCATAGGGGCAAAATCGGCTTGCGAAGCGGCACATGCTTCTTCGATTTCTGCAACAGATCCCAAGGCAAAAATCTTGTCGATATCACCCTGTTGGGCTGCCAAATTCGAGGCGGGCGGAGGGGTGGAAAAATCGGCAATCACGGACACGTCACCGGTTTCGATCAAGGCCGCCTTCAAGGCCGGCAGCTTTTCCGACAGGACAAAATAATCGGCCAAACCAGCATATATACAGTCAGCAGCATCAAGGCGCGCGCCCGTTAGCCCCGCATATTCACCGCTATGTCCGGGCATGTTAGCCAACAGATAAGTGCCGCCAACATCGGGGATCAAGCCAATGCCGCATTCGGGCATGGCGAACAATGTGCGCTCGGTGACGATCCGGTGCGAGCCGTGCGAGGAAATCCCGACGCCGCCACCCATCACAATCCGGTCCATGATCGCGACGTAAGGTTTTGAATATTCCGAAATCGCCAAATTCAGCCGGTATTCATCACGCCAGAACTGCAATGAAGTGGTGAAATCGCCGTCGATCGCTTGGCGATAAATTCCGACAATATCGCCGCCCGCACAAAAGGCTTTCTCGCCCTCAGCATCAATAAGCAATAGTTTGATATCGTCATTGGCCACCCAGTTTTTCATAGCGGCTTCAAGGTCTAGACACATTTGCAGGTCAAGCGCATTCAACGCTTTCGGGCGGTTCAGGGTGACATGACCAACAGGGCCTGCCGCGCGAATTATTAGATCACTCATGATGTTCCTCGGGTGTTTAGGACGGCGCGGGCGATGATCAGACGCATGATCTCGTTTGTGCCTTCCAGAATTTGATGGACGCGGATATCACGTACCAGTTTTTCGATGCCATAATCTTGCAAATACCCGTATCCACCCAAT
>CAZYMT010000243.1:0-3452 GCA_964649035.1 uncultured Rhodobacterales bacterium | reverse complement strand
ACATCTCGATTATAGTCACCAGGTTCCTCGATTGCGGTTTTCACCTCAATTTCGGGCTCCTCGTTCCGGCGCATGGTCGCACCGATCCATTTGCCGAATTTCTTCAGGCTGGCACCAACTACTGAAGGCGCGGTGATCATGACTGGAACCATTACCAAGGTCAGCAACGTCGAAAATAGCAGGCCTGAAACTAATGCCGCTGCGAGGTTAACGAACAATGCGCCCGCTAGGCCACCAATAACTATCTCGCGCCGGATGAAGTCCAGCTCGATATTCATAGCCATTGGAATAACCCCCAGCGCCGTAACTGTCGCTGTTAGCAACACGGGGCGAATGCGCTGTGCTGTTGTCAGCAACATGGCTTTGATTGGCTCTACGCCGTCATCGCGGGTATAGTGATTATAAGTGTCAATCAGAACGATACCGTTCTTCACCACAATCCCCGTTAGCGCAACGATCCCGAGGCCGGTCATAATGGCGGAGAACGCCATGCCGGTGATTAACATACCCAGCAACACCCCTGCGGTCGACATAACCACAGTCGAAAGGGTCACAAACACCTGATAGAAGCTGTTATATTCAAGTAGCAAAATCATGAAAATCAAAAAGATCGCTGCCGCACCGGCTTTAGCCATGAAGGTGTTGGTTTCATTGGTTTGTTCATCTGCTCCGCCGTAAACAAAGGTCAAACCATCGGGCCATTCTTGTTCAGCTTGCCATGCTTTAACCTCTGCGACCTTATCAGATGTTGCAATGCCTTCTTCAAGATTGGCGGCGACACCCATCGAATATAGACCGTTCGTGCGCGTAATTGTGCCAACTTTTGGCACCGCTTTGCGCGTAATGAAATTCGACACAGGTATCAACCCTTGTGGGGTTACAATTCGGATGGAATCCAGCGCATCGAATGTACGTTCTTCTTTGGGTAAGCGAACCTGAATATCCAGCTCGTCAGCCGAGTTGGCGGGTTTATAAGTGCCCAAATTCACGCCGCCAGTTACCAACTGGATGTACGGTGACAATTCCCGAATGCCCAATCCGTATTTTGCGGCCTCGGTGCGATCAACGGTAATTGACCAATCAATACCAGGGGTCGGGCGGCCATCTTCGACCTCGATGGTGCCATCAAGTTCAAATTCCAGATAGTCGCGGATTTTTGCGATTGTTGGCGCTAGGTCATCATAATTCACTGCTTCGACACGAAGGTTGATGGCTTTACCTGCGGGCGGGCCGGATTCTTCAACGGCAATTTGGACTTCAAGGCCGGGGATGTCCCCGATGCGCGAACGTACATCCGCGAAAATTTCTTCGGAGGTATGCCGTTTTGCCCAAGGTTGGAATTGAAGTTGCAGATTGCCGATTGTATCGGGTGGTGAACCGTTACCGCCGCCAAATGACAGGATCACGTCTTGGATTCCTGGGACTTCTAATACCTCACCTTCAACTTCGCGCAAATAATCACGGATTTCTGTCGGTGAGAAATTCCCCCGTGCGACAACCGAAATAGTGGCAAATTCTGGCTCAACTTCGGGGAATGCTTCCATGCCGGTCGGATTGGCAGCATACGATGCAAAAATCCCCCCGATGATGGCAAAACCCGCGATGAGGGTTAGTATCGGGTGATGCAAAAGACGGGACATGATGCGGATGTAAATACCGGTCAAACCGCGAACTTTGTCTATCGCGAATTTATCCGGATACATCACGATATCCGCTTTGGCTTTTTCTTCCTCGTCCATTTCATGCTTGGCAATGAAAGATCCGATGACAGGCATAAAGATCAACGCAGATACCAGCGACGCGACCATCACAGTGATAACCACGATGGGCAGGTAGCTCATGAACTTTCCGATGATGCCGGGCCAGAACAGTAATGGTACAAACGCACCTAGAGTTGTCGCGGTGGCGCTAACAACGGGTACAAACATTTTGCGGGCCGACAGGATAAACGCCTCTTTCTTAGAGACACCTTCGGACAGTTTTCGTTCGGCATACTCGACGACCACAATCGGGTCATCAACCAGTACGCCAACAGCTATAACAAGCCCGAACATAACCATCATATTGATAGTCATCCCCATCATTTGTAGAACCATAAACGCCATCATGAATGACAAGGGAATGGACGTGCCGATTAGCAATGCAGGACGCCATCCGAGGGTGGCAATACACATGATTAGCACCAGAACCACGGCCGTTAAAACCGATGCCTCAAGCGAACGATACAGGTTGGTTGTGCTGATTGCCTGATCAAGCAGGAAACTCACTTCGATGCCTGCTGGCCAAGTTTCGACCAGTTCATTTGTTGCTTCACGCACCGCAGCAGACAGCTCGATGACATTTTGCCCAAGCTCCTTGCTGACACCGATGGTGATCGCGGGGGAGCCGTTTACATAGGCGTAATCGGTCGCGTCTTTGAATGTTTTGGTAATTGTTGCGACGTCACCAAATGTTACGATCGTGTCGCCGACAGCATTCAGAGGCAGGCTATATATTTCTTCGGCTGTGGTGATAAGTCCGGAAACTTCGACGTTGAACGAGCCTTGTCCGCTATCCAGTGAACCACCTGCAACCATGGTGTTGTTTTTGGCAAGCGCATCAAACAATTGGCCTGCGGTTATGTTATATGCTTCCAAATGGAGGAGGTCGATTTGTACTTCTAGAACTTCTTCTCTTGTGCCTGAAATTTCGGCCTCGCCGACACCGTTTATATCTTCCAACAGGTCCTGAAGTTCTTTGGCGCGCTCAATCAATGTGCGCTCGGGCACGTCACCGTAAACGGCCACTGAAATGATTGGCGTATCGGTTATGGCAATCTCGAAAATTCCGGGTTCATCCGCGTCCGCAGGCAGTTCGCTGGAAACGCCGTCAAGTTCTGCGCGAATGTCGTCCAAGGCTGTGTCCTTATCAACATTTACGTCAAACTCTAGGAATACAGACGCGTGGCCCGTTGTTGAGGTTGAGGTGATGTTTTCCAAACCCACAATTCCGTTAAGCCGATCCTCGATCGGTTTGGCCAACAAGCGTTCAGCATCCCGTGGTGCGATCCCTTCTTGGCTTACGGAAATGTAGAAATACGGAATATCAATCGAAGGAAAGCTTTCCTTCGGCATTTGAAGATATGCGGTAAAGCCAGCGCCCAATAGCAAGACCATAACGGTCATCACGACGCGCGGCATACGTAGAACTCGTTCGATGAAATCGATCATGTTGGAATTTCCTATTCTACATATCCAGCGTTAACCGTTTGACCGGCCTTGACGTATTCCTGACCAAGAACGATGACTTCGACCACAGGCGGTAACCCCGTCACCCAAACGCCTTCACGTGTGTCCTGCAAGATGGTGATTTCGTGAAATACTACGATTTTGTTGATCACGGAGCGAACGCCAAGAATGCCTTCGCCATCAAGTGTCAGCACCGATTGCGGGATTAAATGTGCAGGGATTGTG
>CAZYMT010000242.1:0-3469 GCA_964649035.1 uncultured Rhodobacterales bacterium | reverse complement strand
TATTTTGGCGAAAACACCGATGCGCTGAACGGCAATATGCCAACGCTGCATTGGCTGTTCTTGGGTGGTTCTGCTGCGGCAATGGTCCTTGGGATCATCAATATGTTTGGCGTTGAAACCCTCGCGGGCTTAGCCGCTGCTACGTTGCTGAACTAAGATGCACTGGCCCGAAGGTGTCTTGCGAGAGGTTCACCCCTCGCTCGACAGCACCAATGCTGAGGCAGTTCGCCGTGCAAATTCTGGTGAGCGCGGACCGATCTGGTTTCTAGCGTTGGAACAAACCGCTGGCAAAGCCAGACGGGGCAGGGTGTGGCGCGATCTTTCCGGAAATTTTTCCGCCTCTCTGTTGATGCGTCCCGAGTGCAGTCCGAATGAGGCTGCCCTAAGATCGTTCATCGCGGCCCTTGCCTTGCGCGAAGCCTTGATCGAAATGTGCGGTCGCGAGGATATTTTTACCCTGAAATGGCCCAATGACGTGTTGCTAAATAATCGGAAACTTGCGGGTATCCTGCTGGAAAGCGGCCCCGATTTTCTGTGTATTGGCATCGGTGTGAACCTTGCCCAAACACCGAATATGGATCAGTTGGAAAACACAGCTATGCCCCCAATTTGCCTGCGCGAAGCCACCGGCCTAACCGTCACGCCCGAAGAATTCCTGCCAGCCCTTGCAACAGCATTCCAACGCTGGGAAGGCCAGTTCCAGCAATTCGGGTTTGCGCCGATCCGCACTGCTTGGTTGCAACACGCCGCCCGCTTGGGCGAGGTCATTACCGCCAAATTACCAACCCACGTTGAGACTGGAACGTTTGAAACAGTGGACGAAACTGGTGCAATTGTACTACAAACAGCCAAAGGCGCATTACATCTGTCAGCCGCCGACATACATTTTGGAGCCATCTGATGCTGCTAGCCATCGATGTAGGCAACACAAACGCCCTTTTTGCCATCTATGACGGCGCTGAAAATCTGGGCGAATGGCGCTGCTCCACCGATTACCAACGCACGGCTGACCAGTATTACGTGTGGCTATCGACCTTGATGGCCGCGCAAAAACTGGACGTGCCAATTACCGAGGTCATCATTTCCTCAACCGCGCCGCGTGTGGTTTTTAACCTGCGCGTACTCTGTAATCGCTATTTCAATTGCCGCCCGCTGGTCGTCGGAAAATCCGATTGCAAACTGCCCGTCGACCCACGCGTTGATGAGGGCACCAGCGTTGGCCCCGACCGCCTAGTAAATACCGCAGGCGCATATGACCGCCATGGCGGCGACTTGGTCATCGTAGATTTTGGCACCGCCACAACGTTCGATGTGGTAGCCGAAGACGGCGCATATATTGGCGGGGTCATTGCACCCGGCGTGAATTTAAGCCTCGAGGCCTTGCATCAAGCCGCCGCGGCCCTACCTTTAGTTGATGTAACAAAACCACAAGCCGTTATAGGCACCAACACCGTTGCGTGTATGCAATCGGGCATTTTTTGGGGCTATATTGGATTGGTGAAGGGCATATTGGAACGCATCCGCGCCGAATATGACCGCCCCATGAAAACCATCGGAACAGGCGGGTTGGCCCCGTTATTCGCCCAAGGCGAGAAACTGTTCGACGAAACTGAACAAGATTTGACGTTGCACGGACTGACCGTGATCCATCGTCACAACAAGGAAAACTTATGAGTAATAGACTAATTTATCTGCCCCTAGGCGGCGCCGGCGAAATCGGCATGAACATGTATCTTTACGGCTATGGGCCCGAAGGTAATGAACGCTACATTCTGGTTGATCTCGGGGTGACATTCCCCGACATGGATTCGACCCCGGGCGTTGATCTGATCATGGCCGATGTGTCCTATATTATGGCGCGCGCTGATCGCCTTGATGGCATCATCATCACCCACGCCCACGAGGATCACGTTGGCGCGGTTGGCCTGCTATATCCACAGCTACAGGCCCCGATTTACTGTCGTAAATTCACGGCAGCGATTGCGCGTAACAAGTTGGAACGGGTAGGGCAGGACACTGATTACGTCAATGAGGTTGACGTCTGGCCAGCCCAAATCGATATAGGTCCGTTTAAAATCGGCTTCTTGCCAATATCGCATTCGATCCCTGAAGCCTCGGCCATTGTCATTGACACGCCTGCGGGCCGAATTGTGCATACGGGCGATTTCAAAACTGATCCGACGCCGCTGGTCGGCGAAGCATTTGATCCTGAGATGTTTAAATCTGTGGCTAAGGGCGGCGTCAAAGCCTTGGTTTGCGATTCCACCAACGTATTTTCCCCGAATGCTGGCCGTTCCGAGGCCAGCCTCGCTCCTGACATTAACAAATTGATGGCCGAGGCAACCGGCATGGTGGTTGCGACCACGTTCGCATCCAACGTTGCGCGTCTGAAAACGCTGGCGCAAGCCGCCGTAGATCAAGGGCGTTCGGTTGTGGTTGTTGGCCGCGCCATGGGTAACATGATCCAAACTGCGATCAGCACCGGTGTTCTAACTGATTTCCCACCAATCATAGACCTAGAAGATCACAAAGATATTCCGCGCTCGCAATTGATGGTTCTGGCGACGGGGTCGCAAGGTGAACGTCGCGCGGCTACGGCTGGATTGGCGCGCGGGAAATATCGTGGGATGAATTTGAAGAAGGGGGATACCTATTTGTTCTCCTCCAAAACCATTCCGGGCAATGAAAAATCCGTGGCCTATATCTTGAACCAACTGGCCGAGCAGGGCGTGAATGTTGTCGATCATCATGATGGTCATTTCCATGTTTCGGGTCACGCGAACCGTCCCGACCTTGAGCAGATGCACAAATTGATCAATGCCGAAACAGTCATACCAATGCACGGCGAATATCGGCATCTGCGTGAACATGCTGAATTGGTTGAGGTTAACGGCGGCAAATCATTGATTGCTCCGAATGGCGCAATGGTCGATTTGACCAATACACCGAAAATCGTCGAAAACATCGAAACCGGTCGCACCTATCTGGATGGAAAACCCCTTATTGGGCAGTTTGACGGTATCGTGCGCGAACGCATCCAGATGGCGCTGCGCGGACATGTGATTGTGTCGCTAGTGCTAGAGGATGATATGCCGCTTGATGGCGCATGGGTTGAAACCCTCGGCCTGCCCGATGACACACGCGTATCCGGTGGCCTTGCTGGTCAGCTTGAGGAAGAGATTACCAAAATCTTAGATCGTGCCAACAAAAAGACCCTGAAAAGCGACGAGGCGATTGAAACCGCTGTCATCAAAATCTGTAATCAAGTCTGCAATGATGTCGTTGGCAAGAAACCTGTCTGCACGGTTCTGATCAACCGTTTGCAAGGCGCTTAACGAATAAGCCCCGCTGCTTAGGCGGGGCTTATCATTATTCTTCGGTTGTTTCCGGCTTGGGCGCTTCGGCCTCAGCCTCAGGTGTTTCCACCTCTTTCTTAACGCGCGGCTTTCGCGGTTTACGTATGCGTTTA
>CAZYMT010000241.1:0-3486 GCA_964649035.1 uncultured Rhodobacterales bacterium | reverse complement strand
GCGAGTATCCCGAAAGGCAGCGCCAGCAGCGCCGTCGGCAGCACCCCGAACGAGATCCCCATCGACTGAAACCACCACGTCACAAGGATCGTCGCCATAGTCCCAAAGGCCATCGTGTCGCCATGGGCAAAGTTGGAGAAACGCAAAATACCAAAAATCAGCGTCACCCCCAGCGCCCCCAGCGCCAACTGCGCCCCGTAGGCCATGCCGGGAACAATAACGTAATTCGAAAGGAGGATTAGGGCGTTGAGGAAGTCGGTCATTATTCTACTTCCTCGCGATCAATCTTTAATATCTTCTTCAATGAAATACTAATCTCCGTGAGCGTTCCTAGGGCCAACCCGATGAATACTACCAACGCAGCTTGATCGATGGCTTCGCCGATGTTTGCGTTAGGACCGATGTAACGCGCAATCGCGGCGGGTTGGTCCCGAAACCCAATTGCTAGTGCAATGCGAAAACTGCCGAAGATTAGAAGAAGATACGCAACAAAACGCGCAAGCATAGTAAAGTTCATTCCCATCACCCTCCCAAAAAGCTCTTACGAACCTCGGGATTGGCCAGCAAAGCCTCCCCCGTATCCGTAAATCGATTGCGACCCTGCACCAGAACGTAGCCCTTATCGGCGATGTTCAGCGCTTGGCTGGCGTTTTGTTCTACCATCAGGATGGCGATGCCGGTTTTGGCGACCTCGATGATGCGGTCAAACAGCTCGTCCATGACAATCGGCGACACGCCTGCGGTCGGTTCGTCCAGCATCAGCACTTTGGGTTGGGTCATCAGCGCACGGCCCACGGCCACTTGTTGGCGCTGCCCACCGGATAATTCGCCCGCCGGCTGTAGGCGTTTTTCCTTTAGGATCGGGAACAGATCAAACACCTGCGCCATCGTATCGGAAAAATCATCGGTTCGAATATAAGCCCCCATTTCGAGGTTTTCTTGTACCGTCATCGAGGTAAACACATTGCTGGTTTGGGGCACAAACCCCATCCCCGCCTTCACACGGTCCGGCGGCGACAGCTTTGAGATATCCGCCCCGTCCAGCATCACCCGCCCCGTATGAATATCGAGCATCCCGAAAATCGCCTTCATCGCCGTGGATTTCCCCGCACCGTTCGGCCCGACAATCACCGCGATCTCACCTTTATCGACGGCAATAGTGCAGTCATGCAGAATATCCGCACCGCCATACCCACCCGTCATGTTTTCGCCAATTAGAAAGCTCACTATTACATGTCCCAATCATAGGTTATTTTTGAAAGAACTTCAGCATGTTGCGAAGCGTGCTCGGGGGAATAGCCGTCGCTAATCTGGATGGTCCGAACGCGAATGGTTTTTTCGAATAACAGTAAAACTGTATCGGCGCGGACAACATCTTTGCCATTAACCCTGTCATTATAGACATATGTGAACGCAGGGTATCCGCTGATTTTTGTTAGCGTTTCGGTGAATTGCAATGTTCGCTCAGCGCCAAGATTATCGATCGCATCCGTTCTGGTGCTGCTTTCCCAAAACCGGTAAGCGGTCACCTGATTTTCGACACCCACCGACACGTCAACCTCGATATAGGCGGTGATGTTATTCCCTAACTTGGCCGTGACGCTGACAAAATCTCGTGCCCGCTTAAATCGGACCCAATCATTCTGTTCGTCGCAAATGACAAACCGTTCATTAATAATGGTCGCAAAATCGTGACCATCACTACATTCGTCCTGCGCGTAACTCGCGGATGCGAAAAGGATTACGACCAGCGAGGACATATAAATACTTGCCAATTTTCGCACAGCGAACCTCATTTGAAGCTCCAGCTATGCGTGACTGCCGCCAGCATTTCCGCATGCTGCGCTGCATGTTCCAAAGTATACCTGTCGTCAATTAGAAAGGTTTCGGCGCTAAATACCTGTTGGTCCAACCACAGCCATGTTTCCACCAGTATGCCATCCTGCTCGTTTCGCTGCTGGTGGGTAATACGGGTAGCTGCGGGGAATTGATCAACCTTGGTCAGCTCCTCGGCAATAAACCCTTCAAAGTCGGTTATGCTCTCGCCGCCGCGACGTTGAATGCCAACCCACGGGCTGACCATAACTTCAATCTGGGCCTTGATCCCGTTGTCAAAACTGATCCCGATACCTTCAAGGTCTTCGGGTAATCTAAGCGTTATCCATTCATGCTGCGGGTCACACATATAAAACGAGCCACCGATATATAGGCAAGTTTCACGCGAATTCATGTCCATCTGTGCCAGAACCGGCTGCGCGAACGCCACGGTCATCAGCAAGGACAGCCAAACCCTCATGCGTTCGCCTTAGGCTTATTCTTCAGGCCAGTTCCCAGATACGCCTCGATCACCTGTTCGTTGTTTTTCACCTCGTCAATTGTGCCCTCGCACAAGACTTGCCCCTCAGCCATACAGATCACCGGATCACATAGGCGGCTGATAAAATCCATGTCGTGTTCGATCATACAAAACGTATAGCCGCGTTCCTTGTTTAGGCGCAGGATCGCGTCGCCGATGGTGTTCAGCAGGGTGCGGTTAACGCCCGCGCCCACCTCGTCCAGAAACACGATTTTTGCGTCGACCATCATAGTGCGGCCCAGTTCCAGCAGTTTTTTCTGTCCGCCAGACAGGTTTCCCGCCAGCTCGTTCGCGACATGGCTGATTTCGAGGAACTCGATAACCTCGTCGGCTTTAGCGTGGTTCGCCTCTTCCTCGGCGCGGACCTCGGTGGCTTTGAACCACGTGTTCCACAGCGTTTCACCTAACTGGGCTTTGGGCACCATCATCAGGTTGTCGCGAACCGAAAGGGTCGAAAATTCATGGGCGATTTGAAAGGTTCGCAGCAAACCCTTGCCGAATAATTCATGGGGTGGCAGACTGGAAATATCCTCGCCGTCCAGAAACACCTTGCCGGATGTCGGCGTATAATGCCCCGCAATCACGTTAAACAGCGTGGTTTTTCCCGCGCCGTTCGGGCCAATAAGACCAGTGATAGAGCCCTCGGCAATTTCAAGACTGGTGCCATTCACCGCCTTGATTCCGCCAAAATGCATATGCAAATCTTCAACTCGTATCATTCACTTGTCCCTATAATAAAACAGCCCGGAATTGATCCGGGCTGCCTAATTTTCGCGATAAAGATATTAGCGGATGCGCTGTGTTACAAACGCGCCGTCGATAACTTCGTATTCTTGGTACGAACCAGCTGCTTCGCCTGGGCCGATTAGTTCAACACCAGAAGCACCTTGATAATCGATCTCGCCGCCATCTGCCAAAATCTGCAGACCTTTGGCCAATTCACCCGGCAATATAGTTTCGCCCGGTGCATTTGCTACGTTAAGGATGTTCGCCGCAATTGAAGCACGATCAGCCGAACCGCCAGCTTGGATTGCAAAGGCAATCAATGCCGCCGCGTCATAGCTTTCGGCCGTAAACGGACCATCTGGAACGCCTGCAACACCTGTCAACATTTCAACGAGCATCTTTTG
>CAZYMT010000240.1:0-3493 GCA_964649035.1 uncultured Rhodobacterales bacterium | reverse complement strand
ATGTTGGCAAAGGGGACGAGGCCGCACATCTGCGCCCGACAACCGACCGCGTGCGCGAAAGCCTGTTCAACATTCTGGAACACGGCGATTATCCGTCATTTGAGGGCGCACGCGTCCTTGATCTGTTTGCCGGAACTGGTGCGCTTGGGTTTGAGGCGTTAAGTCGAGGTGCGATAAGCGTGCAATTTGTCGATGACGGGGCAAAAGCTGGCGCGTTGGTTAAGCAAAACATCCGCTTGTTAAATGCCGCACGCGAAACCAAACTGTATCGGCGAAACGCCACCCGCATTGGCGATCTTCGGGGTGATCCCTTCGACATTATCTTCCTCGATCCGCCATATGGCAAAGGCTTAGGCGAAAAGGCGTTGGCGGCTTGTACCGCTGGCGGTTGGCTGGCCCCCGAAGCACTGGTGATCTGGGAAGAAAGCACGGATATCCTTGCACCCGCGGGTTTCACAACACTTGATCAACGCAAATACGGCGACACTAAAATTAGTATTTTGAGGGCGCCATGACCACGGATTACCCAGCCTTACGCGCCCGCATCACCTCGCTTTGCGAAGGCGAAACAGATGTGATTGCCAATATGGCAACGATATCTTGCGAACTTTTTCACAGTGACGCCCGTTTCGACTGGGTTGGGTTTTACCGTAATATCGGCAACGAAATCCTAAAAATCGGTCCCTATCAAGGTGGCCACGGGTGCTTGACCATACCGTTTTCGCGCGGTGTTTGTGGCGCGGCTGCCCGCACACGAAAAACTCAGCAAATCGCGGATGTGAACGCCTTTGACGATCATATCGCCTGCGCAAGCTCCACCCAATCTGAATTGGTTTTACCAGTTTTTGACGCGGCCAAAAACCTGATTGCCGTACTTGATATCGACAGCAACCAACCGGATGCTTTCGGCCAACATGACGCGGATCAAATGGCTGACATGTTAACCGAGGTTTTCTGCCACAAATAATTCACTTGATACTTCCCGCCCGATTTGCGAAATTCGGTCATGAATATACCTTCCATAAAAACATGGGCTGATGTTGCCCCCCGCTTAATCGATGTGGCCTCGGGCCGCGCAGCTGCTGACATGGTTATCCGTGGCGGCCAATGGGTGAACGTGCATTCGCGCGAGGTTATCCCGAATTCCGACATCGCAATTGCCGATGGCCGTTTTGCCTATTGTGGCCCTGACGCCAGCCATTGCATTGGGCCGGATACCAAAATTATCGAGGCCAATGGTCGCTACATTATACCCGGTCTGTGCGACGCACACATGCATATCGAAAGCGGCATGCTGACAGTCACCCAGTTCAGCCGCGCCGTGATGCCCCACGGCACCACGTCGATGTTTGTTGACCCCCACGAGATTGCCAATGTTATGGGTTTGGAAGGCGTTCGCTTGATGCATGATGAGGCTTTGAACCAACGTATCAACGTTTTTGTGCAGATGCCGTCCTGTGCGCCGTCCGCACCCGGTTTGGAAAATACCGGCAAGGAATTGACACCCGAAGACGTGATCGAGGCGATGTCTTGGCCCAATATCATCGGCCTTGGAGAGATGATGAATTTCCCCGGGGTGATGAATAACGACCCGAAAATGCTGGCAATTATTGCAGCAACGCAACGCGCTGGCAAAACCGTCGGCGGGCATTATGCCAGCCCCGATTTACACGGTTTCCACGCCTACGCGGCCGGTGGTCCGGCGGATGACCACGAAGGGACGTGTGAGGCCGACGCGATCATGCGGGTTCGCCAAGGGATGCGGGCGATGATGCGGCTTGGCTCGGCTTGGTATGATGTCGAAAGTCAGGTGACGGCGGTGACCGAAAAGGGCTTAGATCCGCGCAATTTTATTCTGTGTACCGATGACAGCCATTCGGGGACATTGGTTAATGACGGCCATATGAACCGCGTGGTCCGCCACGCTATTGAATGCGGTCTTGATCCATTGATCGCGATCCAGATGGCAACGATAAACACCGCGACCCATTTCGGGTTGGAACGGGATTTGGGGTCGATAACCCCGGGGCGTCGAGCTGACGTAATCCTTAGTTCTGACCTTAAAACGCTGCCAATCGAGGTGGTGATAGCCCGAGGGCAAGTGATTGCCGAAGACGGAATATTACTGGGCGAGGAACCGCCATTCACATGGCCCGAAAACGCCCGCCAAACCGTCAATATGAAACGGGATTTAGGCGCGACAGATTTTGACATATCCGCGCCCGACGGCGCTAATAAGGTTAACGCCCGTGTTATCGGTGTGGTCGAAAACCAAGCCCCAACCAAGGCGCTGACCGCAACCTTAGGCGTCAAAGACGGCCTAGCCGTTGGGGATATATCGCAGGATGTTTGCCAAATCGCACTGGTTGAACGCCACCGCGCCACGGGCGGCGTTGTTAACGCGTTTGTTTCGGGGTTTGGCTATGACAATGATTGCGCCGTTGCCTCAACGGTTGCCCATGACAGCCACCATATGATCGTGGTTGGCACCTCTAAGACCGATATGGCACTGGCGGCGAACCGTCTGCGCGAAGTTGGTGGCGGGGTCACGGTCTGGAAAGACGGCAAAGAGTTGGCATTGATCAAGCTGCCCATTGGCGGGTTGATGTCCGACGCCCCAGCCGTTGAAGTCGCCGCAAACGCTGACCAAATGGTCGCAGCGATGGCGATATGTGGATGTACGCTAAATAATGCCTATATGCAGCATTCCCTGCTGGCATTGGTCGTGATCCCCGAATTGCGCATTTCCGATGTCGGTCTGATCGACGTCACATTATTCGAAGAAACCCCATTATTTCTGGAAGGAGAA
This sequence comes from uncultured Rhodobacterales bacterium, assembly GCA_964649035.1. Lineage (GTDB taxonomy): Bacteria > Pseudomonadota > Alphaproteobacteria > Rhodobacterales > Rhodobacteraceae > NORP23. The sequence continues at coordinate 684 of CAZYMT010000240.1, read as the reverse complement.
AAAGAATGAACAACAATACCACCGGAAACCAAACCAATATGCCGCTAATCACCCCTGCCGAGGTACCCGCGAAGCAATATACCGACGCCAAAGAGGCGGTCACGGCAATCCAAACCCTTTACGGCGAGGCGACCTCGTTCCTTCGGGCCAATTTTGCTGACGTTATGTCCGGCGAAGACATCGAGGGGCGTTACCGCGCCTATTACCCGCAAATTTCGCTGACCACGACCAGTTTTGCCAAGATCGACAGCCGTCTAGCGTTCGGGCATGTTGCGGAACCCGGCACCTATTGCACTACCGTCACGCGCCCTGATCTGTTTGCGGGGTATCTTGAACAACAAATCAGCCTGCTGCTGGAAAACCACCGTGTTCCGGTGGAAATTTGCGCATCAACCACCCCCATCCCGCTGCATTTCGCGATGGAGGAAAACACCCATATTGAGGGCTCCATCGAGGACCGGATTAAACGGCCGCTGCGTGATGTGTTCGACGTGCCGAACCTTGATACGACCAATGACGAGATCGTAAATGGTACGGAACCTGCCTCAATGGACGGGTCGCAAGCGCTGGCACCCTTTACCGCGCAACGGGTTGATTATTCCCTTGCGCGTTTGTCACATTATACCGCAACCAGCCCTTGGTGGTTCCAGAACCATGTCCTGTTTACCAACTATCAGTTCTATA
>CAZYMT010000239.1:0-3531 GCA_964649035.1 uncultured Rhodobacterales bacterium | reverse complement strand
CATTTGATCGAAATGGGCCATACGGAAATTGGCATTCTGGATGCAGCTTCATTCATGGGGAACACCGAAAAATACGAGGGGCATTTGACGGCACTAAAAGTGGCTGGGTTAGAGACCAAACCTGAATTGCGCGTTGATGTAACTGGCTCCGGTATCGAGGCGGGATATGACGCGATGGTCAAAATGTGGGATAGCGGCGCGCGACCTACGGCAGTTCTGGCGACAAATGACTCGCTGGCTTTGGGGGTTCAACGCTGGTGCGACATGAACGGAAAATCTGTGCCTAATGACATTGCCATTGTGGGCTTTGACAACATAGAATTCGCGCGGTTGGCCACGGTTCCAATCACCACGGTTGCCTATCCGGTCGAGCGCGTGGCCACAGCTGCGGTAAAACATTTGACAAGTTTGATCGACACCGACGGCTCATTGCCCGATCCAACCGAAACATTGTTTGAACCAGATCTTTTAGTGCGTGCGTCAAGCAGCAACTGATATTTGACCATATTGTCAAAGATTTAGCCGTTTTTTTTCGATCACTAATAAATATTTAACTTGACTCACGGCCCCCTTCGCAACGCATAGTTGTACACAGGAAGCTAGGAGGCACGACTGCGTGCCAGCCGTCCAGCAACCCATTTCTTAACAATCGGAACTTTGGATATGGGCGCTCTCTCGGCTGCTCATCCAAATATTAGGGGGACTCCTATGAGCACTGAATCTTCAGGCACATTCTCGTTTCTAATGAAAGAGAATATCGTCGCCAAACCTGGTTTTAATCGTTGGCTGGTACCACCAGCCTCTATCGCCATTCACCTTTGCATCGGATCGGTTTACGCATGGTCGGTGTTCAATCCACAACTGACGAAACAGCTGGGCGTTGTCGCGTCATCCGCTGACGACTGGAGCCTTTCCAGCGTTGTCTGGATCTTCTCGGTTGCTATCGTTTTCCTTGGACTGGCTGCGGCATTTGCCGGTAAATGGTTGGAAAAAGTCGGCCCGCGCTACGTTGGCGTTGTGGCTGCTTGCCTATGGGGCGGCGGTTTTATCGTCGGCTCCGTCGGCATTTCGACACATCAATTATGGCTGGTCTATCTAGGATACGGCGCGCTTGGTGGTTGCGGTTTGGGGCTCGGATATGTTTCCCCCGTCTCAACGCTAATTCGCTGGTTCCCTGACAAACGCGGCATGGCCACGGGCATGGCGATTATGGGATTTGGCGGCGGTGCGATGATTGGCGCGCCCCTTAAACTTTGGCTGTTAAGCATCTACGCCAAAGCCCCTGAATTTCTGGGCGCAGAAAGTGCTGTAACCCTGATCACCGAAGGTGGTCGTCGTTTCGCAGAAACCGCAGCCGGACAGGTCGAGGTTGTCATAGCCACCGCCGCCCAAGCCGCTGCCCTTCCGGGCGCAGCCGAAGCAGGCGTTTACGTTGTTGGCACAGGTAACACAGGTGCCGCATCAACGTTCATGACTTTGGGAATCGTCTATTTCATCATCATGGTCATCGCATCCTTCCTGTACCGCGTTCCTGCCGAAGGCTGGAAACCCGAGGGATGGGAGCCAGCACCTGCGGATGCCTCTAAGGGGATGATATCCACCAAGCATGTGCATATCGACCAAGCGCTGAAGACCAAACAATTCTGGCTGTTATGGATCGTTCTTTGCTTCAATGTGACCGCGGGTATCGGCGTGATCGGCGTGGCGAAAACAATGATCAACGAAATCTTTGGCAGCCTGCCAATGGTCACACTGGCATTCGCGGGAACCTATGTCCTGATGATCTCGGTATTCAACATGGTTGGGCGGTTTTTCTGGGCGTCTACGTCGGATTTTATCGGGCGTAAGAACACCTATCACTGCTTCTTCTTGATCGGAATTGCGCTGTATATGTCGATCCCGTTCTTTGCCTCTTCCGGCGGCACTGGGGCATTAATCGGGTTCTATATCGCCACGATGGTGATTTTCACCATGTATGGCGGTGGTTTTGCGACCGTACCTGCGTATCTGGCCGATCTGTTCGGAACGCTGCATGTTGGTGGTATCCACGGGCGTCTGCTGACCGCATGGTCTACGGCTGGTGTTTTGGGGCCTTTCGCGATTACGTTTTTGCGCAATATCTCCAAGAACAACGCGATTACCGATTTGGCAGCCAATGTTGATCCGACAGCTTTTGCCGACAAATTCGGGGCACCCGTGGCGCAGTTGAAACAGTTGGTCGAAGCCAAAACCGTAACGATCAGCCAATTGATGGAGATCGCACCCGCGGGCACCATTGATCCAACACCGACACTATATAATACGACAATGTATTGTATGGCGGCGCTGTTGGTGGTCGGGTTCTTTGCCAACTTGATGATCCGCCCTGTGGCGACAGTACATCATGTTGACGAAACCCATCCGGACATGGTCCCAGCTGAATAATCCCCCGTGGGGCGGCGCAATTTGTCGCCCCATAATTTGTTTCGTATCGGCACGAAATTCTCGCATTCATGAAACCCGTTTGTCATAATGCCGTTTTCGGGCACTATTATGTCCGAATCTTGGTTTGCGTCTTGGGGGTAGTGGCCCCATAGTAATGTATACATTGTTGCAAGGACCGAAGAATGCCCGAAATATCAAAGACACGCATCCGCCCTGGATCTGGCCGCCGCAAAGCGCATCAGTTCAACAAAGGACGGCAAGTAGATGAAACCGCAATGGCACAGATTTCCGCGCTGCTGGGGGATGCCCCACGTCGGGATTTGTTGATTGAATATCTGCACAGCATTCAAGATACCTACGGTCAATTGCATACAAAACACCTGCGGGCATTGGCAGAATGGATGAAATTGTCGATGGCCGAAGTGTTCGAAGTCGCGACTTTCTACGCCCATTTTTCTATCGTCGATGAAGGCCAACCCGACCTGCCCCCCGTCACTTTGCGCGTTTGCGAAAGCCTCACCTGTTGCATGGCTGGGGCCGAAGACTTAATCCCGAAACTCGAAAAACTCGACAATGTCCGCGTCATGCGCGCGCCTTGTATGGGCCGCTGCGATCAGGCCCCCGTGGTCGAGGTTGGGCATAATCACGTCGTGAATGCCGATTTTGACGCGGTGGCACTGGCCATTGAAAACGGTGAAACCCACGCGCATGCCCCTGATATTATAACCTACGCCGATTATATTGCCGATGGCGGCTACACCTTGCTTAAAAATTTCCGCAAGGGTGATGTGACCTATGATCAGATCAGCGAAGCCGTGGCCAAATCCGGCCTGCGCGGTCTGGGCGGCGCAGGTTTTCCGGCGGCTAAAAAATGGGAATTTGTGCGCGCCGAACCCAAACCCCGCATGATGTGTATCAATGGCGACGAGGGTGAGCCGGGAACCTTCAAGGACAAACTGTACCTTGAACGCGACCCGCACCGATTTCTTGAGGGCGCATTAATTGGTGCCCATATCGTCGAGGCTGACAAATTATACATCTACATGCGCGACGAATATCCGGCGATCACTGAAATGCTGCGCGAACAAGTAAAACTGCTAGAGGCCG
>CAZYMT010000238.1:0-3615 GCA_964649035.1 uncultured Rhodobacterales bacterium | reverse complement strand
GGTTTTGTCGCAAAGCTTTCCTAGATCCGAACGGCGCTGAGATTGCCAAGTTTAGGCTGCCAAGCTGTTTGAATGGCGACGAGTGGTTTGATTGGAATTGTTTTTTTCGGATCATATGGGCGACTTCGATGCCAGCTAGAGTAGCAGTGGCCGAGTGGAAGGCCTTAAAACCTAAAGTTGGTCGGTTGATTTTCTTGATGAAACGGTGATCCTGCTCAACGATGTTATTCAAATATTTAACACGCAAGATTTCAATCCGTTGTTTAGTCCGCGAGAGCTTCAGGCCTACATTTATGCGCTCAAGACCCGTTAGATTGGCTCCGCTTTTGTCGATCACAATTCTTGAAGGTAGGCCATTCGTTTCAATTGCACGCCTGAAAAACAACCTGGCCACGGCCTTATCCCACCGCTTGGAAAGCATGAAATCAAGAGTTTTCCCGTGTTTGTCGACGGCTCGATACAAATAGGTCCATTTTCCTTTTACTTTGATGTAGGTCTCATCCATACGCCAAGATACGGCTGTCGGCATTTTCCTCATCTGAGCTGTTTTGGCAATATCCGGTGAATATTTCACTACCCAGCGGTTCAGCGTTGCATGATCAACCTGAACGCCGCGCTCGGCCATAATCTCTTCCAGATCACGATAAGAAACGGCGTATCGAACATAGAAAAATACTGCGTACAAGATCACGTCTTTCGGGTAATGGCTGCCTTTGAAGTCAATGCTCATTTTTGATAGGTCCTGCCGATAGCTTTTTTTGACAAGCGTATCGCAGAAAACAACCAATAAGGAAATAACACGGAAACTTTGCGACAGTACCAGAAGCAATCCCAGACAAATCACACTTCACCATTCAAACAGTTTGCGAGCTTGGCTGCATAAATTTGGTGAATTCAGCCCGATTCACGCCTAAGAAAACTTTGCGACAGAACCATCAAACGTGCCTCATGTCTCTTTAATATCGTACGTGCAGACATACCATAACCATTCGGGTTTGTGCGAAGTTCCGGGAAAAGTGCAAACAATTCTTCGCGACTTTCGGCGTCAATCCCGTCTAATCCAGTGGCACCGGGGTGATAGCTTTCTGATGTTGTGCCATTGGCATAGATCACTTCGTGATGGTCAAACAGAATATGGTACCAAGTGACAAAATCGCGCTGAACAGATTTAATTGTGGTCCCGTTGACCAAGTGAGCCGCAGCCGCCAGAACCTCATTGCGGCCAAAGTACAAATTGGGCGCAGAACCGGAAACCAGCATACGATGTTGTGGGGAAACAAAAAGATCACGGTCGTTGTGCACTGATCCGGCTGCAAATCGTATCGGCGCAAAGCGACCACGCCCTGATACAGTGCGTTTGCCTACCCAGCGGACAGGTTGTAGCCCGTTATCCATGGTTATAACCAGATCGCCGATTTGCAAATCCTCAACAGGAACATCGCCTCTGGGTGTCTGGATGAACGTACCAGATGCAAAACAGATAATGTTCTCGATTTCGGTGAATGTCATCGAGCCCGTGACATTTCCCGCGCCGTCCAGAAATTCGACTGTACCACTTGTTGAATCGCCATCGGCATCTGTTGTTTGACCGACGATGCGGTGCGTGCCCGTCGCGCTCAGATCCAGAGTGTCGTAATCATCGCCGCCCGTGCCGCCATCAACAGTATCGCCTGCGTCAACGTGGAATGTATCGCGACCATCGCCACCCGTTAAGGTGTCGGCACCTGTGCCACCGGTAATTGTGTCATTGCCCGCACCGCCACTGATCACATCATCGCCAGCATCGCCAAACAGCACATCATCGCCAGCGTCGCCATATATCTCGTCATTGCCCGCACCGCCGTGAATGGTGTCATTGCCCGGGGTAGTGGTCAGGTCGGTAATGGCCGCCCCGTTAACCAGCGTCATATCGTTGCCGTTGCCGCTGGCATCAACCGCACTGGCTGCGCCGATGTCGTTGAACTGCCAGTTGGCAATCAGGCCCGCTTCGGTTGTGGGGGAGGCAAGCTCGTGATTTGAGTTGTCGTAAATTTCGGCCGCGGTGCGCACATCATTAAAGATACGAACATCTTCATAGCTGCCCTCAAAAATCTGGGCGGGATCGAAATTACCGCCGACTGAATCCTGCTCTTGGCCTAAAATCAACGTCCCACCACTGGTGATCGGATTACCGGCTTGGGTGGTGCCGGAATGCACAGGCTCGCCATCTACATAGACTTCGATCGCCCCGCTGGCGCTATCCCAGCTTACAGAAAGCTGGTGAGGGGTGCCGTCCAAAAAGGTCGAGACAGGAATATCGGTGGCGTAGCCAACGGTATTGATATGGACTTCAAGATTACCAGTGCTGGCATTGTGCCAAAACAAGACTTCGTTATGCGAGTTGCCAGGATCTGTCGCATAAGAAAACAAGGACTGCGAATGACCCGGCTCCGAGCCAGTTAGCATCATTTCGATGGTAAACGCATCGGTTGGCATATCGGTCAGATTGGCGATTTCGGCGTATTGATCGGTTGCGCCGTTGTTCAGGGACAGGGCCGGATTTCGGTCCCCGTAAAGGACATCATCGCCGCTGCCACCATCAATGAGGTCACTACCGCCGTCGCCATAGATCGTATCGTTGTTTTCTTCACCATAAAGCGTGTCGTTGCCATCGTTGCCGTGGATGGTGTCATTGCCGCTTAGGCCGTGGATTTCATCATTGCCGGCTCCGCCATTGATAACATCGTCACCTGTTGCGTCTGTCAGAGGGACGACTTCAGCCCCGTTGTTCAGGGTCAGGTCATTCCCGTTTCCAGAAGCATCCGTTACGCCAGTGTTGCCTGTGGTGTCCATTTGCCAGTTTGCAACCAGACCCGGCTCGGTTGTTGGATCAGACAGTTGATGGTTCGCACCATCTGCAATTTCTGTAGGTGTGCGCACATCATTGAAAATGCGCACCTCGTTCAGAACACCCTCAAAGATTTGGTTCGCATCGTAATTGCCGCCAACAGAATCCTGCTCTTGGCCAAAGTTCAGCGTGCCGCCTGAATCGATCGCTGCACCTGTCTGATGTGTTCCCGAGAATTGTACCGCACCATCAACATATACTTCGATTGCGCCAGTCGCGCTGTCCCAGCTTACGGATAACTGGTGAGGTTGGTCGTTTAAAAACGTCGAAGAGGAGATGCCCGTATCAATAGCCGCACCATTGATATAAACGTTAAAATTACCTGTTGAGGCGTTGTGCCAAAATAATAGCTCGTTATTGGACCCTGCAACGGCATAGGACAACAGCGACTGACTATGAGCGGGCGGGGGGCCAGTCATCGTTAGTTCTATTGTTAATGCACTTGTCGGCATATCTGTAAAGTTAGATATTTCCGCATACTGGTCTGTTGCACCGTTATTTAACGACAGCCCAGTATTTACGTTACCATAGATAACATCGTCATTGTCCGTACCATTTAGTATTGGCATATACGTATTCCACAGCTCAAGCACAGATGGGATTTATCCCTTATTGTTATTTTCCGATTTGATTGTGATATTGTTGTGGCAGCATTTTGTTATTAACGAGTAATAGGGGTCTGCTCCGACTGAGTGCTAAATCCTACGCTAAGCCGTAATCTCACTGTT
>CAZYMT010000237.1:0-3645 GCA_964649035.1 uncultured Rhodobacterales bacterium | reverse complement strand
CCCTGTTTCAAGGTCTCGATACACCCACCGTTTCCGACGCTATGGATAAGTTGGGGCTGCATGGTCAGGCGTTGGGAATAATGCCGCTCGATAATTATACGCTGCCCGTGATCGGTCCCGCGTTCACTGTGAAATATGTGCCAGTTAGCGATCCGGCGGGAACGGTTGGGGATTTTATTGATGATGTATCCGAAGGTGATTTCGTTGTAATTGACAACAACGGTCGCACAGACTGCACGGTCTGGGGCGATATCATGACCCAGTATGCGGGCCTGCGCGGTATTGCCGGAACCGTAATTGACGGGGTTTGTCGTGACGTGACCAAGGCGCTCGGGGATGGATACCCGCTGTTCACAGCTGGTCGATTCATGCGCACGGGCAAGGACCGTGTTCAGGTTGAGGCGGTCAATGAACCTGTAGCCATCGGAACCGCTCGCGTGGCCTCGCGTGACATTGTTGTGGCTGATGCAAACGGCGTAGTAATTATCCCGCGTCACCGCGCTGAAGACGTCGCAAAAACCGCTCATCAGATCGAAACTATTGAGCAAGCGATACGGGACCGGATCGCTGCAGGGGATACAATCAGGGAAGCGCGCGACGCGTTGAACTATCATACATTGCAGCGGAAAGTGACGCTATGACCCAATACACCAAAGCGTTTCTTGAACAGGCGTCCAAGCTGGGCACGGCGACGTTGTTTGAGGCGTCAAGCATTGCCACCACCGCCGTTGATTACCGTATCCGATCCGTCTGGCCCGGGGCCTGTGTTGCGGGTCCTGCCTATTCGGTGGAATGCGCGCCCGGTGATAACCTAGGCATCCAAATCGCATTGGAACGCGCCCCACGCGGGTCAGTTTTGGTGGTTGATGCCAAGGGGTTCATTGCGGGCTATTGGGGGGAGGTTTTGACGGTATATGCCGAAGCCGTTGGTATTGTTGGCCTAGTGATCGACGGAGGCGTTCGTGATACGGCAGCCTTGGCACGCCGCCGTTTCCCAACATTTTCCAAAGGGATTTCGGTAAAAGGCACTATCAAAGCCAGCGTGCCGTCCGTGGGCCAACCGATCAACCTGACAGGAACGCCTGTTGCGTTAGGCGACCTCGTGATCGCTGACGACGATGGTGTTGTGATAATCCCTTCGGATCATGCGGATGCTGTTGTTCGGGATGGGCAGCACCGCTTTGAAAAAGAAGAGGTAATGATGGCAAAGCTGGCCGCAGGTGACAACACCCTTGACCTGATGGGCCTATCAAAATGGAGGGATCGGGCATGAGCGCACAAGACCCCCGCCTAAACCGTTTCCTAGCGGCGGCGAAACCATCGGCCACCTACGGCGTTATGGCGCGTGTGGCGGAAAAGCGGGCCGAGGGTGCAAATATCATCTCCCTTTGTGCAGGAGAACCTGATTTCGACACGCCCGAACATATTGCGGATGCAGGCGTGCAGGCTATTCGGTCCGGCCATACGCGGTATACACCCGTCGCGGGCATTCGGCCATTGCGAGAGGCAATCGGGGCAAAGTTTCAGGGCGAAAACAATATGGACGTGCATTGGCGCGACACCATTGTTTGTTCCGGCGGTAAACAGGTGATCTTTAATGCGCTCGCCGCCACGATGGATGAGGGCGACGAGGTGATCATTCCCGCGCCGTACTGGGTCAGTTATCCAGAAATCGTTCAACTATGCGGCGGTGTTACGGTTTCCGTTCCATGTCCGGCCTCGTCGGGTTTCAAGATGACCCCTGACAGTTTGCAAGCGGCGATAACTGTGCGGACCAAATGGCTTATCTTGAACTCGCCTTCCAACCCGACAGGCGCAGTTTATAGCCACGACGATCTGCTTGCGCTCGCCGAAGTGTTGCTGGCGCACCCAAACATATTGGTGTTGTCAGACGACATCTATGAACACCTTATCTTCGACGGGTTACCGTTCCACACAATGGCCGAGATCGAACCACGCCTGAAGGAACGTATTTTGACGATGAACGGGGTTTCCAAGGCCTATGCCATGACGGGCTGGCGGATCGGATATGGCGCAGGGCCATCCTGGCTGATCGAAGCGATTGAGAAACTTCAAGGGCAACAAACTTCAGGTGCATGCACAATCTCGCAACATGCCGCACTTGCGGCATTGATCGGCCCACAAGACTACCTCACGTCGGCGCGGGAAATATTTCAGCGTCGCCGTGACATGGTGGTGCAACTGTTGAACGAGGCAAAGGGTCTGGATTGCCCAACCCCGCAAGGGGCATTTTACGCGTTCCCGTCTTGTAAGGGGCTGCTCGGCAAAACCTCCCCCGCAGGGAGAAACCTTGAAACGGATGAAGATGTGGCGGCGGCATTGTTGGATGAGGCAGGTGTGGCCGTCGTACACGGCAGCGCCTTTGGCATGGCTGGGTATTTCCGTGTTGCCTATGCGCTCGATGACGTATCCCTTCGTAAAGCGTGTGTCGCAATAGGGGATTTTTGCGCCCGAACACAGTAAATTTCGCATAAGGAGAATAAGATGACTGTAGAGTTTCAGCACCAGTGTCACGAGATCACCGTTGATGACGTACCGCTTCGCATCGCGGCAATATCGCGCAAAGGGCATCTTGCACCTATCTTATTCCTACACGGGTTCGGCTCCACCAAAGAGGATTACGGCGACATCACCCGCCATCACGCTTTTAACGGCCACCCGTTCCTCGCCTATGACGCACCGGGTTGTGGGGATACACATTGCGCCGATCTGTCCCGCATTTCGATCCCGTTTCTTGTCAAAACAGCCCGTAAGATGCTCGATGCTGCGGGTATCGAGAAATTCCATGTTGTCGGTCACTCGATGGGGGGACTAACTGCGCTGATGCTGGCCGACGCCCATCCTGACCGCATACTGAGCTTTACCGATATCGAGGGTAACATAGCCCCCGAAGACTGTTTTCTTAGCCGACAAATCATAGCCCACGCAGAGCCTGACCCAGATGCCTTTATGGATGCCTTCGTTGCCCGCACCCTTCAGTCGCCCGCCTACGCAAGCGCGCTATATTCAGCCGGCTTGCGTCATAAAGTGCGCGCACAGGCCGTTCGACCAATATTCATCTCGATGGTAGATTTGTCAGATAACGGCAACCTAATGGAACGGTTTTTAAACCTGTCAGCTCCAAAAATGTTCATGTACGGTGACCAAAATGCATCCCTTAGCTATCTCGATCACATCGAGGCATCTGGTGTGCGGCGATGCGAAATCCCCCAAAGCGGCCATTTCCCGATGTATTCAAACCCGCCGGTTATGTGGCATGAGATTTTGAATTTCATTGGCAATATTTAATCGGAAAAATATCCTGAATGTCGAGCATGGAGCGGCTGTAATGAGCATGGTGTTAACACACTATCAGCAGATATAGGCCGACCGTGAGTCGGCCTATCTGATTACATTTCTACGCTTTCTGAGATCGCCAAAGCATCCTCCAGTTCGACGCCAAGATACCTGATGGTGCTGTCCATCTTTGTGTGACCTAGCAAAAGCTGAACAGCGCGTAGGTTGCCAGTCTTCTTGTAGATTTGCGCAACTTTGGTACGCCGCATTGAATGTGTGCCATATGCGCTTGGCTCTAAACCAACTGACTTGACCCATCCCGGACAAGCCGTGCATATTGACGGGTAG
>CAZYMT010000236.1:0-3654 GCA_964649035.1 uncultured Rhodobacterales bacterium | reverse complement strand
AAAATCATGCAAAATCCTGTCGTGCCAAGATGTCACCAGCGCGGTTCACGATGATCACTTCGACCTTGATCGGAGCACCGTTGAGGATTTCGAGGGCCTTGATTTGGGCATCCCTTGCCACGGCTTCGGCCAGTTTTGGGCCAGCGTTTTCATAGGCTTCCAATGCGGTATTTGCCCCTGCGACGCCTGCGAACCCCATGGCTTCTAACGCTGCGAAATCGACTTGCGAGCGGCCCGAATGCAAATCCGTTGCCCCTTGCGCCAGCTTGGTGAATTTGCCGATGCCCCCCGCCAAGGTCAGGCGCGGGATTGGGTGGCGGCGCAGGTATTTTAGAACTCCGCCAGCAAAATCGCCCATATCGAGGCAGTCTTCCTCGGACATTCCATATAGCGTCCGCGCGGCGGCTTCGGATGTCGATCCGGTGGCGGCGATCACATGCCCGCGCCCCGTGGCAATCGCCACATCAATCCCGCGATGGATAGAGGCGATCCATGCCGCGCAGGAAAACGGTCGGACGATGCCTGTGGTTCCTAGAACCGACAGGCCACCGATAATGCCAAGGCGACCGTTCCATGTTTGTTTAGCCAGCTCCACTCCGTCGCGAATGGAGACCGTCACATCGAGGTCCATGCTGTCGGCAACGTCAGCAATTGCTTGATCAATCATCAGGCGCGGTACGGGGTTTATCGCGGGTTCACCGACATCCAGAGGCAGGCCGGGTTTGGTGATTTTGCCAACCCCCTCGCCCGCATGAAACCGCAAACCTTGGCCCGCAACACCGCTCGCCACCCGCGTTAATATCAACGCGCCATGCGTTACGTCTGGGTCATCGCCAGCATCTTTAATTATCCCGCATTCGGCCCAGCCATCACCCATAGATGTCTCGGCCAATGCAAATTCCGGTGTCTCACCTTTTGGCAATGTAATCCCCACCGGATCGAGGAACCCCTGCCCTGCCAGCGCCGAGGCTGCCGCTTTGCCAGCCGCCGCCGCACAAGCGCCCGTGGTCCAGCCACGGCGAAGTTTGGCGGGTTCGCTCATCCAGTTTTCAACCATGTAGGGATATGGCCGATATGATCGAGGACGACGTTTGAATGTGGCGACAGGTCAGCCGCCGTTGCGGTTCCGGTCAGCACCCCGATATTGACCATCCCTGCGGCTTGTCCGGCGAACAAATCGTGAGTGCTGTCGCCGATCATGGCGACTTGATGCGGGGCGAGGTTCATGGCCTCACAAAACCCCAGCAGCATTCCGGGTTCGGGCTTGCCGCCAAAGCCGCTGTCATAGCCGGCAATGAAATCAAAATGGCTTAGAATATCGGCGTCTTCTAGATGGGCGCGCGCTGGAATTTCGGCATCATTGGTGGCCAGACCGATTTTTAAGCCTTGCGCCCGAAACCCGTCCAGCAAGGGAACCAGCGGCACCACGGGGACCATTGGCACATCGGTGGCGGAGTCGACCATATAGTCCTTTAACTCATCCCGATCGCGATCCGGAAACACCGAATGCACCAGACCGACAAGCTGATCTAACGTGCCCGCAATCACTGGGCTATGTGGATAAAATACCCGTCCCGCATGATCGAATCCCAGCACATCAGCCAATCGCGCTGCAATGGCCGGATCCTCGGCTGCCATGTCGTCAATCGTCAAGGCGCACCAAGCACCCCAGCTTTTCTGGAAATCGAACAAGGTTCCATCTTTGTCGAATAACAGCCCTTTAATTGCCTTATGCACCTGTGATTCCTTGTTTTAAATCGCGTTTTCCCATCAAATCAGCCTATTCCCGCCTATGCAATTTGAATCATTGGTTAACCATACCCAATTCCGGTAAAATGTGCGCGCAAGTCTTTCTGTACATACAGAATTCACGTAAACTTTGGGGGATACAATGAAAAAGATTATTGCCATACTCGTCCTGATCGCCGCTGTTGGCATCGGATATTACCTATATTCACAAAACAGCGCCGAAGTCGACGCCATGGCCGATCAAGCTGTTGAAGCGACAACAGACATGACAGATGACGCAATGGAAGCTGTAGAAGAAACTGCCGATGACGCAGTAGAAGCCGTTGAAGAAGTTGCCGACGACGCAATGGATGCCGTCGAAGAAGTTACAGAAGACGCGACCGAAGCCGCCGGTGACGTAATGGAAACTATGGAAGAAACTGCCGATGACGCAATGGAAGCTGTAGAAGAAGTTGCTGAAGACGCAATGGAAACCGTTGAAGAAACCGCCCAAGAGGCATTGGAAGCTGTGGAAGAAACAGCGACGGATGCGTTGAATGAAGCGCTTGGAACAAGCACTGATTAATACAGTTTTGCGCCGTCCATTGGGCGGCGCAACCTCATGTCCAGTTCGGAATATCCCCACCAGGCAAGGCCATACGCGCTTGCATCAAGGTATCTGGCGGTAGGCTAGCCGTTTCGCAGAACGCAATTACAGTCTCATCAGACAGCATCAAAAAATCCAGAACATAGCCAAGAAATTCCGGATCTTGCGCGCGATTTCGCATATCATCGACGGAGGATCCCGACATATTCAGGAATTGACCAATCAGGTCTTCCTCGGCGACCAACCAACCCAGCGCTTTTATGCCGACTATTTCTGCGTGTTCACGATTCATTCTACAAAATCCTCCTCTTCGTTACGATTGGTTAACGTCTTTGGTGTTGATTGCAATGAGGTCATTCATTTTTGCGGTGGAGTACACATGTCTGGTAGAATTTTAGTTGTTGATGACATTGCAACAAACCGCTTGATTCTACAGGCAAAATTGTCTGCGGCCTATTTCGAAGTGCTGTTGGCCGAAAGCGGTGAACAAGCGTTAGAAATTGCGCATACCGAATTGCCCGACATGATTCTTTTGGACGTGATGATGCCGGGAATGGACGGCTATGAGGTTTGTCGTCGCCTGAAATCCGCGCCGGAAACCGCACATATCCCCATTGTTATGGTCACGGCAGCCAATGAACATACCGAACGTATTCGCGGATTTGAGGCTGGCGCCGACGATTTTCTGAACAAACCGATCGACGACATGACTTTGTTCACCCGTGTGCGTAACTTGCTGCGCGTAAAAATCATGTTTGACGAACTAAAATTGCGTGAATCTACAACTCATGAACTTGGCCTGACCGAACGCCTTGACTTGGAAGGGTTGGCGCAGGACCAAGATAGTAGTGTATTGCTTGCACCGTCTTCATACGATCAGGGATCGTCATGGATGGCCTGCCTTCGCGAACGGCTCCCGTATAATATCTCCGTCAGTTACGGCGAAGAAGGATCATTGGAGCACGCTAAAACCTACTTGCCGGACGCATATGTAATCAATCAGAACCTGATGAATGAAGGCGATGGATTAAAGGTTATTTCCGCATTGGGGGCCAATCCAGAAACCCGTCAGGCTGCGGTCATATTGGTTGTAGAGGATGGGAAAATTGAAACGGCGGCCCAAGGATTAGACCTTGGGGCCAGCGACTATATTTTTGCCCCCTTTGATGTTGTGGAAATGTCTGCGCGACTTGCATCACAAATGCGGCGGAAGAAATATTCCGATTTACTGCGTTCCAATGTTCAGGACGGATTGCGACTGGCGGTAATTGATCCGCTTACCGGGCTATATAATCGCCGCTATGCGGTGCAGCATATGC
>CAZYMT010000235.1:0-3759 GCA_964649035.1 uncultured Rhodobacterales bacterium | reverse complement strand
CGCTCATTTCCATGCCGACATCACACCCCTCAACCACCCCTACAGAGGCCGCAATCTGTTTCAGGTCGGTATTGGTAACATTCACCGTCGTCACGTCGGCAACCTTGCTAGCCAGATCAAGTCGATCCTGATTGATATCGGTGATGACCACATGACGCGCGCCGATATGTTTAGCGACGGCAGCCGCCATAATCCCGATCGGTCCGGCACCGGTTATCAACACATCCTCGCCAACCAGATCAAAGGACAGCGCCGTGTGTACGGCATTGCCCAGCGGATCCAGAATAGCGCCGATATCGTCGCTAATCTCATCCGGTAATGGCACAACATTAAACGCGGGCAGGCGCAAGAACTGGGCAAAAGCTCCTTGTTCATTGACCCCGATCCCACGCGTTTCTGGGTCCAGATGGAACTTTCCGGCCCGACTGGCACGGCTTTTCTTGCCGATCAAATGCCCCTCGCCCGATACCCGCTGCCCGATGGTCAGATCGGTAACATTAGCACCCAGTTCAACAATTTCACCAGCGAATTCATGGCCGGTAATCATCGGTACAGGAACGGTTTTTTGCGACCATTCATCCCAGTTCCAGATATGGATATCAGTGCCACAAATGCCGGTTTTTTTGATCTTGATCAGCACATCATCCGGCCCAATTTCGGGCACAGGTTCATGGCGCATCCACAGACCTTCGCGGGCTTCGGCTTTCACAAGTGCTTTCATTCCGTTAGATCGCTGCATCAGATCACCCCGATTGATTTGCCGACTTTACCAAAAGCGGCCAGTGCAAATTCCAGATCACTGCGATCCAATGCCGCATTCATCTGCGTGCGAATACGCGCCGTGCCTTTGGGCACCACCGGAAAGAAAAATCCGGCGACAAATACACCTTCGTCAAACAATTGCCGTGCCATTTCTTGCGCCAATTCAGCCTCGCCCAGCATCACCGGAACAATGGGGTGTTCCCCCGGGATCAAATCAAACCCCAGCTTTTCCAGCCCAGCGCGCCAGAACGCGGTGTTTTCAAACAGTTTAACCCGCAGATCGTCGCTTTCTTCAACCAGCGTAATCGCCTCCAACCCTGCTGCGACAATCATTGGCGGTAGCGAGTTTGAAAACAGATAGGGCCGTGCGCGTTGGCGCAACAAATCGATCACCGGCTGCGGTCCAGCAACATAGCCCCCAATCGCCCCGCCAAGCGCCTTGCCCAGCGTTCCTGTCAGGATATCCACCCCGTCCACCACATCAAAATGCGCCGGAGTCCCGCGCCCTTGCGGCCCCATAAACCCCGTCGCATGACAGTCATCTACCATAACAATCGCATCATATTCCTGCGCCAATGCCGTAATTTCCGGCAACTTCGCCAGATGCCCATCCATTGAGAAAACACCGTCTGTCGCAATCATTATATGACGCGCGCCAGCAGATTTTGCCTGGCGCAAACGCGCCTCCAGCTCCGCTATATCCGAATTCGCATAGCGATAACGTTTGGCCTTGCACAACCGGATTCCGTCAATGATCGAGGCATGGTTCAGCGCGTCCGAAATAATCGCATCTTCGGCGGTCAACAGCGGTTCAAACACCCCGCCATTGGCATCAAAACATGCAGCAAACAGGATCGCATCGTCTTTGCCCAGAAACGTCGCCAGACGTTGCTCCAACAGTAAATGTTGATCTTGTGTGCCGCAAATAAACCGCACGCTGGCCATCCCGAACCCTTGATGATCCAGCGCCTCTCTCGCGGCGGCGGATAGACGCGGGTTGTTCGCCAATCCCAGATAGTTATTGGCACAAAGGTTCACGACCCGCTCATGATCTTGGCCATCAAGCCGCACATCAATCCGTCCACCTTGCGGTGAGGTAATTTGGCGTTCGCGTTTATACATCCCCGCCGCATCGATATCCTGCAACGTCTGGGTTATGTGATCTAGGAAAAGTTTGGGCATGGCACGACTCCTTGCAAGCTCAGTTTGCCATCTTTACGGATATTGGAAAATTATCAAGCGATATGTTCGATGAAACCACTGGAATTTTTGGCGCGCTTCGACCCGCATTACCAGTGTCTTCTCAAAGACAAGGAAATGGAGATGTCTTAAGGTTTTCCAGTTAAGTGTGTCAGGCCTTATCTTCGTATTTCGGTATCACCAATGGTGTGTTGGATTCGGGGTCCATTATCACTGTACTTAGAATGCCAAACACACGTTCAATATTATCGGGCGTGACCACGTCATTTGGCGAACCTTGAATGACAATTTTTCCGTCCCGCATTGCAACAATATTGTCGGCGTAACGACAAGCCAGATTGAGGTCGTGTAACACCACCACAACCGTCCGCCCCTGATCGCGATTAAGCGATCGCACGAGGTTAAGCACCTCAATTTGATGCTTAAGATCCAGAAATGTTGTTGGCTCGTCGAGTAGTAATAAATCCGTTTGTTGCGCTAGGGCCATCGCGATCCAAACGCGTTGTCGTTGACCGCCAGACAATTCTTCGATGCGCCGGTCCGCCAACTCTAGTGTTTGGGTGGCCTCTAACGCGTCAAGTACGGCGATCTCGTCGGTTTCCGACCATTGCTGAAAGAGGCTTTGATGTGGCGTACGTCCGCGCGCAACAAGATCGGAGACCAGTATTCCTTGCGGTGCAATTGGTGATTGCGGTAACAGACCGAGATCACGCGCGACCGCTTTTGTCGGGATATTCCCAATTTCAACACCGTCAAGCAGCACCGAACCAGCGCGGGGTTTCAGCAACCGGGAAAGGGCACGCAACAAGGTTGATTTACCACAAGCGTTTGGCCCGATGATAATCGTAACTTTCCCATTCGGGACCGTAAGGGACAGATTACTCACGACACAGTTATCGCCATATGCCAGCGTTACGCCTTGCGCCTGAAGGCGATCGATTTTGGGCATTTTATTCATAATGCGCCCTTTCGAATTTGTGTGGCAAGCAACCATAAAAGAAACGGAGCGCCGAGGATGGCCGTAAACACGCCTGCGGGTAATTGCACCGGGGCTAACAACGTCCGCCCAGCAAGGTCAGCGGAGATAAGGATAAGCGCGCCAACCAATGCCGAAGTTCCAAGGCTTGGGCTGGAACTATTTGTAAGTCGCCGCGCGATTGGACCCGAAACAAGGGCGACAAACGCAATCGGTCCAGCAGCCGAGACCGCTAGCGAAACGAGCAGGACGCCAACGATGGAAACCAGCGCTCGGACTTGATTGATGTTGATCCCAAGGGCGGCGGCGGTGTCATCGCCCAACTCAAGCCGGTTTAGGGATAATTGCAGATACAACGCGATTGGTGCCAGTATCCCCAGCCCAATTCCAACGACATAAACATCACGCCAAATGCGGGCATTCAGGGTTCCGGTCACCCACTGCATTGCCTGTGCAGCAGCAAATATATCAGACCGCGTCATCAGGAAATCGACACCGGCATAGGCGGTAAATCCGACACCAATTCCGACCAGAACCAGTCGATATGGGTTTATCCCGCGCTGCCATGACAATATGAAAACGAGCGCCGCTGTTGCCAACCCGCCCACCGTCGCCCCAAGGGTTACCAGCAGGCCCGTTGCGTCAAACACGATGATCATCGTCACCGCCCCCATTGCAGCGCCGGAATTAAATCCGATGATATCCGGCGAGGCCAGCGGGTTCCGCGCCAGTGACTGGAAAATTGCGCCTGATATGCCAAATGCAACCCCGACCAGCAGCCCTGTCAGTAATCTGGGTAGCCGCAATGAAAAGACAATGAA
>CAZYMT010000234.1:0-3792 GCA_964649035.1 uncultured Rhodobacterales bacterium | reverse complement strand
ACATTTTCCAGCGGTTTGGCCATGCCTTCCATGCCGATGCGATCAATGGTTCGCAGATCGTTTTCCCAGAAGAATTTGGCGTCGGACAGGCGGGCGAATAGCACTTTCTGGTTTCCGGCCAGAATGGTCGCGCCGTTATCCGCGGTCTCGCGGTTGGCCACAGTGATGAACTTTTCTATGCGGTTGGTTTTGGGATTACTGACGGAGAAGAATTTTTGATGCTCGCGCATCGAGGTTTGCAGGACCTCGGGCGGTAGACCAAAAAAGTCCTCGGCAATGTCGCCCATCAGCATGACGGGCCATTCAACCAGTCCGGCGACTTCGGCCAGAAGACCGCGATCCTCGACCACTTCTAGCCCTTGCGCAAACGCGGCGTTGGTGGCGTCAGCCCAGATGGTTTGGGCGCGATCCGTTGGGTTCAGGATGACATAAGCGGCTTTCAGTTTGGCCTCGTAATCCTCGAACGAGGTGACCTTGATGGTGCCCGTCGACATGAACCGATGGCCCAAAGTTGTGTCGCCGGATTTGATCCCGTCAATGTCGAGCGGCACAATTTCAGCGCCCTCTTCATCCGTCAGAATACACAGGATCGAATGTAACGGGCGCACCCATTTCAAGCTACCGTTGCCCCAACGCATGGATTTTGGCCAGGGGAAATTGCGGATTGTCGCCTCTAGGACCTCGGCGATCACGTCGCTGGCTTTGCGGCCCGGTTTTTCGATCACGGCCATGTAAATTTGGCCTTTTTTATCGTCGCGAATTTCCAGCTGGTCTTTGGTCAAACCGGTGGAGCGCAAGAACCCCTCAATCGCTTTATCAGGCGCGCCAACACGCGGGCCTTTGCGTTCTTCACGGACAGGTTTGCTCTCGGCTAAAACCCCCGTCACCGTCAAACACAGACGGCGCGGTGTGCTGAAGGCGGCAGCGGATTCGTAGGTAATCCCAGCCTCGACCATGCCGTTCGTTATCAGCTTTTGTAGATCCTCGCCCGCGCGTTTTTGCATACGGGCCGGAATTTCTTCGGAGAAGATTTCAAGAAGTAGATCGGTCATTTTTATGTCTCGGGTTGGGGCGGGCAATGGTCAGGAAGCGGGTCGCCGGAAAAGGTTGCGTCACCGCAGGCATTTATTTGACGCCACATATAGGCGTTCCCATCGGGATAAACCGCTATGAAAACATCAAATCCATAGGGCTGGTTTTCGGCGGCAAGGATAGGCGTTGCGCTGTAGCTAGCAAGGTCGTCAGCGATCTGTTTGGCGTCGAAACAATCAAATTGCGGCGGCGCAATAAGAGGTTTCACGATCGCTCCAAATTCTTCCGTTGGCCAATAATCCCAATCAACCGTAAAACAAGCGCGCATTTTTAACGGCGAAGTATCAGCGTCAATACCGCGATAATCAGACACAGTAAATGCGTCACCATTTACATAAATTTCGGTCACATCGGTGACATCATAATAATAAGCGCGGGTTTGGTAATACCACAGACTAGCACCAAAGATTACCGTAATAGCGAACAGGCCGGATATGAAAATTTTACCGTTCATCAGAGCACCAACAGAAATGGGAGTAACGGAACAAGGATCGGGGCTGGAACCGCCACGATTAACGGAAGAACCGCAAATATCTGCCAAATACCAACGGCCATTATGCTGCCCCTTCCACAAATCCACCTGCTTCGGTTTTCACGAATGCATCGGCGCACATTTTGGTTAATGTGCGGACGCGGCCGATATAGGCTTGGCGTTCGGTCACAGAAATCACGCCGCGCGCGTCCAAAAGGTTGAACACATGGCTGGCTTTGATGGCTTGATCATAGGCCGGATGGACCATAATGATGTTTTTGCCGGTTTTTGGATCGATGGCGGGCTGGTCAATGATGCGGGCGCATTCGGCCTCGGCATCTTCAAAGTGTTTTAGCAGGATGTCGGTGTCGGCCACGTCAAAATTCCAGCGGGAATATTCTTGCTCGGTTTGCAGAAAAATATCGCCGTAAGTCAGCGGGCTGGGTGAATCTGGATCGTTGAAGGGCATATCCATGACGCGATCAACGCCCAGAACATACATCGCCAAACGTTCCAGCCCGTAGGTCAATTCGCCGGAAACCGGATGGCAATCATGGCCGCCAACCTGTTGGAAATAGGTGAACTGGGAAACTTCCATGCCGTCGCACCAGACCTCCCATCCTAGGCCCCACGCGCCTAGGGTCGGGCTCTCCCAATCATCCTCGACAAAGCGGATATCGTGCAGGTCCATGTCGATACCAATTGCTTCGAGCGAGCCAAGATACAGGTCCTGCAAGTCCGGCGGGCTGGGTTTTATGATGGTTTGGAATTGGTAATAATGCTGCAACCGGTTCGGGTTTTCGCCGTAACGCCCATCGGTTGGACGCCTTGAGGGTTGCACATAAGCCGCCGCCCAAGGTTTTGTGCCGAGCGAGCGTAGCGTGGTGGCGGGATGGAACGTGCCCGCGCCGACCTCCATATCGTAGGGTTGCAGGATGGCGCAGCCCTTTTCGGCCCAGTAATTCTGAAGCCGCAGGATGATCTCCTGAAAACTGCGCGGTGGTTGGTTTTTATCGCTCATGGGTCGGCTCGTTTACATAAGATTGGTTGGGCCATTCAATACGCAGCCAAAGGTTTGGGGTCAATGACAGGTTTTGTCAGTGACGCCAGAAGGCGGCGGTGAAAAGCACGTAAACCGCAAGCAGTTCGAGACGTCCGATCAGCATGGTGATGCTTAGCACCCATTTGGCGGGCGATGGTAGGCCCGAAAAATTGCCGGATGGGCCGATTTCAGAGCCAAGGCCGGGGCCGACATTGGCCAACGCGGTGGCGGCACCGGAAATTGCGGTTATGGGGTCGAGGCCAAGCAGGCCAAGCAACACCGCAACCGTGGCCAGTGTCAGCATGAAGGCCACAAAAAATGCCATGACGGAGCTTAAAATATCCTCGCCAACCGCGTGGCCCTGATAACGCGGGGTAAAAATACCGCGTGGGCTGTGGATCTTCTGGATTTGGCTGCGGATGGCCGCGACCAGCAGTTGGTAGCGGAATATCTTGATCGAGCAGCTGGTTGATCCCGCGCAGCCCCCGATGATGCCCATAAGAAAGAACAGGGTGACGGGGAACGATCCCCATAGGCCGTAATCGGCGCTGGCGTAACCCGTTCCGGTGACAATGGAGGTGACGTTGAATAACGACTGGCGGAACGAGGCCTCCGCCCCGACATCACCGTAATTATAGCGGTAGAAGGCAACGCCGATGACCAGAATGGTAACGAGGCTGAGAAACGTCCAAATCTGACTGTCTTTCAGAAAGGGTTGGGCGCTGCCGTTTAACATTTGGACGTATCGGATAAACGGCAAGGCGGCGAGCAGCATAAAGACCACGGCGACATATTCAGCGTTGCCCGTGAACATCACGAAGGAGTCGTCGTAATTTGCGAACCCGCCCGTGGCTACCGTGGTCAAGGAATGCACTACCGCGTCAAAAAAGTTCATGCCGACGATGCTGTAGGCCAGCACACACGTTGTGGTTAGCAGTAGGTAAACGATGGAAATCGAGGTGGCTATTTCGGCGGCGCGGGGCAGAACTTTGCCTAAGGTGTCGAAGCCTTCCGAGCGGAAAATCTGCATACCGCCGACCTTCAAGGCTGGCAAGAATGCCATGGCCACAACGATGATCCCGACGCCGCCAAACCATTGCATCATACCGCGCCATAATAGTGTGCCTTTGGGCATGGTGTCGAGGCCAGTGAATACGGTTGATCCGGTGGTGGTAAGGCCGGACAT
>CAZYMT010000233.1:0-3797 GCA_964649035.1 uncultured Rhodobacterales bacterium | reverse complement strand
CGGTTTCGATTTGGCGGACGGTGTTGCTCCAAGGAACGGTGTTGAAATCGCCAGCAAGGATAATCGGGCGGGGTAATTTTTCCAGGATCGGCAGGATCGTGTCTAGGTGGGTTTGTTGGTTATAGGGCCACGGCCACAGCAAATGCAGGCTAACGATCGTGATGGGGCCGTCGGGCGTCATGACGCGCACCCACGCGATACGACGATCGCACCCCTCTAGATTATCAATCGGCGGGTATTTGGATAATATCGCGGTCGCACCACTGCCTGTACAAATATTTTGGGTTGGATAGATGTTTTTCATGGCGATCAGGCTGGGGCGATTTTGGTCCGTGACCTCTTGCAATGTCAAAATATCCGGCAATGAATCGCGTGCAAAACTCACCAATTCGCGGGCGTCATTTCGAAATAACATGTTCGATTGCAGCAACGTGATTCCCTGGCTATCTGGTTGCAGCAAAAAATGGGGCGACATTGTTGCTAGACTGATCACAAGGACAGATCCAAACAATACCCCTCCACGCCGCGCCCGCCTTAGCAACATGTAAGCCGTTACAATGACCAAACTAATCAATAAATGCAGGCGAATAACGGCGATACTGTCGAAAAACGGATGTAGCATGCCTAAATACCCGCCAGCCAGCACAAGTGCGGCTACTGCACCCGCGAAATAAACAACAAAATCGACCATTTTCATTTAACGCATTCCATCAATTCAGCACGTTCCGGTTCGCCTAAAGTGCTTAAGGGAGCCACAAAAGTATGTATTCCAAACACCACCGCACCAGTTTCCGGAAGCTTGCGCAGCGTTTGACGTTCCACCCGTATAAATTCGCCTGATGTATCTGTGCGGGTGTCGGATTCGAGCCTCGGCTGGTGCAATTCCGGATCAGCGTAAATCATATAATTCGCACGCCATAAGGGTTGCTCTGGGCGAATTGCATCAAATAGACGCCCTACCCGCTTGGCCAAATTATCATCATATTCAACCACAACGTCGTGAATTCCAATCAAACCACGCCCGAATTTTTCCGATAAGGTCCAACTGGCGGGGAAACATAAAACTGCGGCGGTAAGGATACCATCCTCGAGAATTAGCAAATCCTCTTGCACCAGCTTTGCCGCCGTTATGATAGGTTCATCTGTAAACTCGATGCTTTGGCCGTCTGGGCGAATAACCCGTGTGTCGCTGATTGTGTAATCGTCATTTAGCTCGCTGAGCAGCAGCGATAACAGTTCCCGTTGCGCATCAAGGCTGTCTTTTCGGGCCATAAACACATCGGCGCGTTTCTGTCTAAGAAGGTCGTCGCGGTAAGCCATTTGTTCGGAATATACTTCGTCGAAGATCAACCATTCGCCAGGTTTCACCGGCTGAATACCAGGTAATTTTCGTGTTTGAGGATGTGCCCAGGGTTGTATTGGCAAGAATCGTTGGCAGATGATCGGCACAGTTTTCATCCCTCGGTTATACTGAATAGTCGCTTATATGTGGCCGCATGGCAACAATTTACCTAAAATACGACCATTTAGGTGATAATACGAACATAGTGGCGCTTCGCGGTGCCCTGAACTGTGGACTCAAATGTCTGAATCCATGTATACAAAATCCACACACTGCTTGTAAAAATTTACTGGAGATTCAAATGATCAAAACACTTCGCTACGGGGTTGCTAGCTTTTTTGTAGCTGGCTCAGCCTATGCTGGCTCGCTTGTCTATAATGCACCGGTTGACGCTGAAATTATCGAGGAACCTGTTGGTTCCATGGGGAGCTCCGGCTCGTGGATCATTCCGTTGATCGCGATTGCCGTGATTGCTATCATTATTGCTTCTAGCGACAATGACGACGATGATGATGAGCCTGAAGAAGACGAAGCGCCTGAAGAAGAGGAAGAAGAAGAAGAAGAAGAGACTAGCGGAACGTCTTCTACCGACGGCGAACGTTAATACATATAATTTTGATAGCGCCGAACCTGTCGGCGCTATCACCCACTGCCTAATACCTGCTCGGTACATATCAAACTGAATTCCACCGCTCGCAAGCGGTTATTCGCCTCTTTATTTGGCGAATGGTTAAGTATGCGTGGAAATGATGTGGTATTTGGGCCACATTTTCCCAATCTTTTCAACATTGTGGGATGTTTCCGTGTGCAAATTGTAACACATCCTGTATTCGTGAGTGCATAAGTATGGACACAGCATTTGCGTCTATACTATACCGTGACTACAAATTTGTAACTCAATTGGAGAATCCAATGCTAAAATCAATCTCTCTTGCACTAGCTCTTGCAGCCGTTAGCTCAACAGCTTTCGCAGGCACACCTGTATATGTTGCACCAGCACCAGCACCAATGGTCATGGAAGAGCCTTCCGGCTCCATGGGCAGCTCCGGCGCTTGGATCATTCCCGTGCTAGCAATCGTTCTGATTGCGGTTGCTGTTTCAGCTTCTGACGACTAGAAAATATTTTCCTGATATTCAGGAATTTATGTAGCGCTGGACTTAACGGTCCGGCGCTATTTTTTTTGTTTAGTGACTAATTTGTTGCACATGGTGAATTTCAATATTGCCACTATAGACAGGCCAAATGCATGTATATAGTAGGAACACACGAATTCGTAACCTAATTGGAGAAACCCAATGTTGAAAACTATCTCTCTTGCACTTGCTGGTGTTGTTGCTGCTGGTACAGCCGCTATCGCTGGTACTGTTGAATATGTAGCGCCACCTATGGTCGAAGTTATGGAACCTTCCGGCTCCATGGGCAGCTCCGGCGCTTGGATCATTCCAGTGCTTGCGATTGTTTTGATCGCTGTTGCTGTTTCAGCTTCTGACGACTAGAAAATATTTTCCTGATATTCAGGATTTTTTGTAACGCCGTGCTTCTAGCGCGGCGTTATTTTTTTGTCAGCACACTATATATTGTCTCTCCCCCGCTTGATCTGTCATAATGCAGTCAAAAGAACAGAATCGAGCGCCTATCATGACATCTCCTAGCGACCTCTTTAACGAGGACGACGCCTCCAATGAATATGACGCCTCCTCCATCGAGGTGTTGGAGGGGTTGGAACCCGTCCGCAAACGCCCCGGCATGTATATTGGCGGCACCGATGAACGTGCACTGCACCATCTGGTGGCCGAGGTGTTGGACAACTCAATGGACGAAGCTGTCGCAGGCCACGCCAACCGGATCGAGGTGGAATTACACGCTGATTATTCGATCACCATCCGCGATAACGGCCGCGGTATCCCCGTTGATCCACACCCAAAATTCCCTGACAAATCGGCGCTGGAGGTCATTATGTGTACCCTTCATGCGGGCGGCAAGTTTGGTGGCAAGGCTTACCAGACTTCCGGCGGTTTGCATGGTGTGGGTATTTCGGTGGTGAACGCGCTGTCTGATCATGTCGAGGTCGAAGTGGCGCGCAATAAGGAATTGTATCGCCAGACGTTTTCACGCGGAATTCCGCAAGGACCGATCGAAAAGGTTGGACCGACGCAGAATAGACGCGGTACATCGATAACCTTCCATCCTGATGCCGAAATTTTCGGGGCTACGGCGAAATTCAAACCGGCGCGGTTGATGAAAATGGTCCGCTCCAAGGCGTATCTATTTTCCGGCGTTGAAATTCGCTGGAAATGTGCGCCCGAAACCATCACCGATGAAACGCCGACAACAGCAACCTTCCATTTCCCGGGCGGTTTGGCCGATTACCTGAACGAAACGCTTGAGGGCAGCATCACCTATGCCGACAAACCTTTTGCCGGAAAGGTTGATTTCGCGACACGTTTTGGCAAA
>CAZYMT010000232.1:0-3825 GCA_964649035.1 uncultured Rhodobacterales bacterium | reverse complement strand
GAATCAGCGCTGAAAAAACTTGGTATGCGAACATTATTGGCGGTTGGGCTGGGGTCCCGAAGCCCCTCTAAAGTTGTGGTGATGAAATGGAACGGCGGCGGCGATGAAGCGCCTTTTGCCCTTGTTGGCAAGGGGGTTGTGTTCGATACAGGCGGCATTTCCATCAAACCATCGGCCGGTATGGAAGATATGACCATGGATATGGGCGGCGCCGGTGTCGTGGCTGGCGTCATGCGGTCGCTAGCATTGCGCAAGGCCAAAGCGAATGTTGTTGGCGTTGTTGGCTTGGTCGAAAATATGCCGGACGGCGATGCGATGCGCCCGGGTGATGTGATCCGGTCGATGAAAGGCGTCACTGTCGAGATTAATAATACCGATGCCGAGGGGCGTTTGGTTTTGGCGGATATCCTTTGGTACACCCAAAAGAAATTCAATCCGGTTGGGATGATCAATTTGGCGACCTTGACGGGTGCGGTTATTGTTGGGCTGGGGCATGAAAATGCTGGTGTGTTTTCCAATGATAACAAGCTTTGCAACGCATTTTTGAAAGCTGCCGAGAAAGAAAACGAAGGCGCTTGGCGTCTGCCGCTTTCGCCAGCTTATGACAAGTTGCTAAAATCGCGGATCGCTGACATCAAGAACTCTTGCGGACGGCCAGCAGGTTCGATTACGGCAGCGCAGTTTTTGCAGCGTTTTGTGAATGATGACACGCCTTGGGTTCACCTCGATATTGCCGGTGTTGCATTGCTGAAAGGCGATAGTGATTTGGCACCGAAAGGCGCAACTGGCTGGGGTGTTCGCGCGCTTAACCGGCTTATCCAAGATACGTTTGAGAGGTAAGACATGGCTGAAGTCCTCTTTTACCATCTGACGCAAACACCGTTGGAACGTACTTTGCCAGATTTGCTGGAAAAGTCGTTGGCGCGTGGGTGGCGGGTTTTGGTGAAGGGGGACGACGCTGCGCGGTTGGATTTTTTGGACAATGTGCTGTGGTCCTACCGCGACGAAGCGTTTTTGCCCCATGGCAAAAAAGGCTGCGAGCAGGCTGAGGATCAGCCGATTTACCTGACCGACGGGGATGAGAAGCCCAATAATCCTGATTTGTTGATGCTGGTTGACGGTGCAAAATTTCCAGTTGATAAAATGGCGGATTTTCAACGGGTTTGCTTGCTATTTGATGGTAATGACGCGGACGCCGTTGCCGCCGCCCGCCTTGAATGGAAAGCCACCACCGAGGCCAACTTACCTGCCAAATATTGGGCGCAAGATGACGGTCGGTGGGTGCAAAAGGCCGAATACAAACCTTAATGCGACAGCAATACTGGTACTTTTGATTTCGACAAAATGGTGTTGGTGACACCACCAAACAGGTCCTCGCGGAGTTTACGGTGCTCATAGGCACCCATCACCAGAATTCCGGCACCTTCTTCTTCGACCACGTTCAAAATGATCTTGGCAATCGAATCCCTGCCGCGCGCTTTTAGCACTGGATGGCTGGGAATTCCGTGGCGTTGCAGGTTTTCCAAGATCGGTTGCAGCTTGGTTTCGAAATCATCGGCCTCGCCAATTGTCAGAACCGCCACCTCGGTTTTGGATTGTAGAATTTGTATGGAATCCGACATAGCCCGCGAGGCAGCACGTTGTCCGTCCCATGCCAGAACCGCACGTTCATTCAGCTCCTCGGTTTCATAGGATGCTGGCACAACCAGCACTGGGCGACCGGAATTTCTGGCGATAACGTCAGGATGGACCTCCATATGCTGGAACTCGCTGTCATTGTCAGCGCTTCCCATAATCACAATATCAAAGGTCCGCGCCAGCTCGTTCAGCCGGGTATCGGCGTCGCCGTAAGCGTCCATATAATGGGTTTTTTCGGTGTTAAGATCACGCGTCGCCATCTCGAAGTTCTTCTTAACTTCGGCGCGGTGTTCACGATCGGCATCTTCGAGTTGTTGCATCACGGATTGCGGCATATGCCCGCCGAAAGAATACAGGACATTGGGCAGACCATGGGTGATAATTCCGGTCAGATGCGCATCGTATTTGCGGGCCATTAGCATAGCGACGCCCAAGGCGCGTTCGGCACTTTTTGAGCCGTTATAGGCGACGAGAATATTCTTGATAGTCATGACAACCTCCTTTTTTCGGGTTTCGTTGCAATAAGACTAGTCAAAAAACGCTGATGGCACCTTGATTTAGGACAAGCCTAGCGGTGCAAATATAGGGTGTCGCCGACGATTTCAAAACGGCTGAACAAGGACAGATAATGCATGCCAAGAAGGGATACATCCATGTCCCCCTCATTCACTGATGCGCGAATATTGTAATCGGTTATGTCAAGCCATTTGATGGTGTCGAGGGTGACATGGGCGGTGCGAACTACGCCATTTGCGGTGCGGGCACGGCCGATATAACTCAGTTTGAAAAGGCTGATGCCCGCGCGTTGCGCGTCGCTTTCGGTTAGCACAATTTCGGTCGCGCCAGTGTCGATCACAAACTCGATCTTTGTGCCGTTGATCAATAAATCCACGTAAAAATGATTGTCGCGGGCCCGTGGCAGGCTGATGACATTTTCCGAAACCTCGATGCCTTGGCGTGGGTAAAGCTGTTGCTGAATGGTGTCCTTGAAGCCGTAGAGGATGATCATTGCGAAGAACAACATGACCCAGATAAGCGCTTGTTGTAGTGCTGTCCCCATGCGCCCGCGATATGCGTATAGAACGTATGATCCAGCGAAAAAGGCGATTAATCCTAGATATATAAGGTTTGCAGTATCAAATTCATCCACGTTACAGCCCCAAAAATCCATATTCGCGCAAGCCATCAAGCACGAATTGCACCGAAAGTGCGGCTAGGAACATGCCCAAAAGGCGGGTGACGACGTTGGTTCCGGTTTTGCCCAAAACGCGTTCGATTACGTTCCCAGCGAGGAACATGAGCATGACCATCACAACGACAAGGCCCATGACGGCGAACACCATTATTTGGTTGGCGACCTCGCCAGAGCTTTCACCAATCAGCAGGATCATGGTGGTCATGGCACCGGGGCCTGCGATTAGCGGTGTGGCCAGCGGAAAGACGGACGGGTCGGGATGTTCTTCGGCTTCGGCGGATTCACCGCGTCGTTTGCTGCGTTTTTCGAACAGCATTTCCATGGCGGTGATGAACAGTAAAATTCCGCCGGAAATGCGGAAGGCGGGCATGCCAATGCCAACTTTGGTTAAGACAAACTCGCCGCCGATACCAAAGGCCGCTAGAACCGCGAACCCGATCAAACAGGAGCGAATGGCGATTACACGGCGCTGGTGTTTGTTCATTCCTGTAGTCAGAGCGACAAACATCGGGGCTAGCCCGATTGGGTCGATGATCACAAAAAGCGTAACAAACGCTGTGGTCGCGAGTTCCAGTTCCATTAGCCAGCCTTTTCGAGCTTATCGAGCGCCTCCAGCCACATTGCCTCGGCACGTTCTAAGCCGTCTACCACTTCTGCATGCTTTTTGCGCCATTTTTCGACTTCGGCATTATCCGATTTTTCGTAAAACGTTGGGTCCGCCATTTTGAGATCAAGCTTGTCACGCATTTCAGACAGGGTTGATACGCGTTCTTCGCAGGTCGCGGCCTCGGATTTTAGGGTCTCAACTGGGATTTTGGGTTCTTTTTTTTTAACCTTCTTGGTCTCGGATTTACCGGCAGTTCCGCGTTGCGAAAGCAACAGTTTCCGATAAGCATCCATATCTTCAAGAAACGGCTTAACCACACCATCTTTGACCAACCACAGACGATCGGCAACCAATTCAACCAAATGCGGGTCATGCGAAACCAGAA
>CAZYMT010000231.1:0-3841 GCA_964649035.1 uncultured Rhodobacterales bacterium | reverse complement strand
CTCGTAGTGCTTCGTCGGTGTTGTGAATATCCATTTGATAGGTTTTCTTGTCGTCCTTGAGGGCACCACTTGCCCCGACTGCATCCCGAAAGGGGCCGTAAAACGCGCTGGCGTATTTGGCGGAATAGGCCATGATCGCAACATCTGGAAAATCGTTATTTTCCAGCGCGGCACGGATAACCCCAATGCGTCCATCCATCATATCACTTGGCCCAAGGATGTCGGCACCAGCCTCTGCCTGCACTATGGCTTGGCGTTCCAGTGCCATCAATGTTTCGTCGTTTACAATGATGCCATCACGAACGATTCCGTCATGCCCATCCGAATTGTATGGATCCAGCGCCACATCCAACATTACCCCGATATCTGGCACCGCAGCTTTGATTGCGCGGGTCGCACGGTTCACAAGGTTCTCTGGGTTCCAAGCCTCGGCTGCGTCCGGGGATTTGTCCTTGGCATCGGTATAGGGGAACAATGCAATAACCGGAATGCCAAGCGTAGCGGCTTCTTCGGCGGCTTGCACCGCATTGTCGATACTCAAACGCTCAACGCCGGGTAGGGATTCAATAGGCTCGCGGATATTTTCGCCTTCGCGGATGAATATTGGCCAAATCAGGTCGGACACGCCTAAGCTGTTTTCTTGAACGAGGGAACGAATCCACGGTGTTCGACGCAAACGTCGGGAACGGTTGGCAGGGAAGGGTGCGGGGTTCATATGCATTTCATGGCCTCAATCATTGGTTTACCTTGAAATGCCATGATTTCATTGAATTTAACAAGGCTTTTCGCAATCAAGGATTGTAACCTACGTGAGTAGCGTTAGATTGCGCCGACTCGGAGGACAGTTTGGAAATATTAGATTTTCTCGATACCAAAAGTTTCTGGAGCATGTGGTACTGGATAACAACGATGGTCGCGTGGTCGATGACGTCTCATTGGACAATTGGCGTGCCTTTCGATGTGATAATGCGTGCTGAACGCCAAGGCGGTGTGTTTGCTGAACATTGTGATACGCTGGTCGATATTAACGTATATCGGCTGACGTATTATTTTGATAAAGCTGGTGCATATATCGCCGGCGGTATTGGGTTTATGCTTGCGGCAATTGCGACACTTGGTTTTGTGCTCGGTGTTGAATTGTTTATGGCGCTTTTCATGCTGGCGGGACCGTTTAGTCTTGTGATGGCATTCTCGATCCGGTTTGCGTACCGCGTGAAACGCGAGGGGTGGCGCGGCGAACTTCTTCGTAAAAAACTCCGTTGGCGGCGGCTATGGAATCAAGTGATCGGGATGGTGGCAATTACGGCAACAACCGTCGTTTCTGTCTTTTATTATTTATACACAATTGGCTTCTTTTGGGGTGTGGATATTTGGTAAGTAATAACTTGCCAAACTACGCTTATCGCACGTGCTATTCCAGCTAGGCGGGAATACCCATTGCGTAAAACGGAAGGGGATCACAAGTCATATGATGTCTTTCCAAGGCGTGTTATTTGGAAGCTTGCTGACAAGCCTCCAAAAACTATTGGCGTTCGGTTCTAACTTGTCTGGGTACACTGTCCAAAAGCGGAGCCGCCAGATTGCTTTGTGCGCGCGCCATTGTTCTTCCGCATTACAATCGAAAAACTAAAGTCCGACTGATCAAATGCCAACGTTGTGTCACGTATTACAATGCTGTTTCCCGAGGAACGCGGTTCGTCCCGGAAACGATAGGTTATTAAATCCCCACGGCTAGATATATTCGAAGCCGGGGTGCGACCATCTTCGCCACCACTGTGATGAAGGATAACATCTTGTTCGTTTATATATAGGAAAAACGTTTCTGCGGGTAGCCAGCTTCGCATAAGTTCTTTTTGATGTTGAAATGCACCAGCGAAATTTACCGGACGACCGTAATTGTCGATGTGGCATTCAAAATTAGCTGCTTGGGCTGATGTTGCTAAGGCCAAATAGGCAGTGAATAAAAATATAATTTTACGCATTTTTTCTCTCAAAATTGGGTTCTACCGAAAAAGCTCGGTAAAACCCATTTTAAGTGTCTTTACTTACGTTGCAACCTAGTTTTTGGCTTGATCGACCAATTTACCAGCCGAAATCCAAGGCATCATAGCACGCAGGGTCTTACCAACTTCTTCGATTTGATGTTCATCATTGATACGACGTGTTGCTTTGAACGATGGTTGACCAACCGCATTTTCCAGCATGAAATCACGTACAAATTTGCCAGATTGAATGTCGGCAAGAACCGCTTTCATCCGCGCTTTTGTTTCGTCATATGGCAGGATCCGTGGACCGGAAACATATTCGCCGTATTCAGCAGTGTTCGAGATGGAATAATTCATGTTGGCAATGCCGCCTTCATAAATCAGGTCAACAATCAGTTTGACCTCATGCAGACACTCGAAATATGCCATTTCAGGCTCATAACCAGCTTCGACAAGGGTTTCAAAGCCCATGCGGATCAGCTCGACCAGGCCACCACAAAGAACAGCTTGCTCGCCGAACAGGTCGGTTTCGCATTCTTGACGGAAGTTGGTCTCAATAATGCCGGAACGACCGCCACCGATGCCTGCGCAATAGGAAAGACCGATTTCCATCGCTTTGCCAGTTGCGTCGTGATCAACCGCTACCAAGCAAGGAACGCCGCCGCCTTTAACGAATTCGCCGCGCACTGTGTGGCCCGGGCCTTTTGGTGCCATCATGATGATGTCAACGCCGGCTTTTGGTTCGATCAGGTTGAAGTGGATGTTTAGGCCGTGGGCAAACGCCATTGCCGCGCCTTCGCGGATGTTGTCACGCACGTATTTTTTGTATGTTTCGGCCTGTAATTCGTCCGGCATTGTGAACATGATCAGGTCACACCATGCAGCAGCTTCGGCGATGCCCATAACTTTCAGGCCTTCGGCTTCAGCTTTGGCTTGGCTTGGCGAACCTTCGCGCAACGCCACAACAACGTTTTTCGCACCGGAATCACGCAAGTTCAACGCATGCGCGTGCCCTTGGGAACCGTAGCCAAGGATGGCCACTTTCATGTCTTTGATCAGGTTTATGTCGCAATCGCGGTCATAATATACGCGCATGGTATTTTCCTTTTGTTGATTTCTGCGGGTAGAATAGCGGGTTTAGGATATAATGCTTTTCAAATTTCCCTAAATATGCGAATTATTCGCGAAATAAATTGGTAATATTGTGGAAACGCGGAAAAATCATGCAAGTTGACGACGTAGACCGAAAACTCCTCCGGCTTTTGCAAGAGGATGCGATGTTATCCATTGCCGAATTGGCTGAACGAGCTGGGATGTCCTCTGGTCCGGTTTGGCGACGGATCGAAAAGCTTGAAAATGCTGGCGTTATCAGAGGGCGTAGGGTCGAAATTAGCTACGCTGCACTGGGCTATACGGTTTTGGTTTTCCTGCGGATCACGCTCGATAAAACCCAAGGGAATGCGTTTGACGAATTCATTGCCAAGGCCCGCGATATTCCCGAGGTGGAGACCATTCAAACCCTGTTGGGCCGTGTTGATATTCGCATGGATGTCCGCGCGCGCGACTTGAACCATTACCAAGAAATCTACAAAACCCGCATTCTGGCCTTGCCTCATATCGCGGATATCGAGGCGCTGATGCAGGTCTCCGAGATTAAAAACACCGAGAGGTTGCCGATATGATCGTTGATCTTGACGAAACCGACCGTGCCATCCTGCGGGCTTTTCAGGCTGATGGTGGGCTGAATGCTAAGGAAATTGGCGGGATCGTCGGGCTGTCACAACCGGCTGCATGGCGGCGGATTAAACGGTTGGAGGAGGACAGTGTGATCTTAGGACGCTCGATCATTCTGGATC
>CAZYMT010000230.1:0-3844 GCA_964649035.1 uncultured Rhodobacterales bacterium | reverse complement strand
TATAGGTGCAATCCCCAGCAGGCTTGTCAATTTGTGGTAATATCAGCAGCGTTTTTTCGGTGCAGTAATCAGCCACATCGGGAAATTTCGGACCGGAATACAGAACCGCGCGCCAGCCGAATTTCAGGTCTATGACTGATAGTTTTTCGTCATGCGTGATACCGTTCCGTAGGAAAGCCTCGGTTTGCGTTGCTATGTCTCCGTCATTTTCAAGCCAGATGCCAGCAACATACCCATTGCCTTTTTCTTTGCTTAGAAGGCGGTTTTTATCGGATATTACACCAAACATTCGGCCATCCTCGGCCACTAAAAATTCAGGGCGCGGGGTGTTTAGCCAGATGACAATTGCGACGGCAAAGGTTGCGAAGCCAACCGTTTTTGTTTTGCCCCGCCAAAGGAAAATGATCAGGCCGCCGATGGCGATCAGGGTTAAGACAATTGGTGGACCGGATTTTACAGGAATTACCGCGCCTTCAAGGCTTGAAATATAGTTGGATATTGCCAATATGCCGCCGATGCCTTTGCCCATCACGTAAAATGCTATCCATTCTAGGCCAAAGGGGATTAGGAATACCGCAATAGCGGCGCTTGGCATAACCAGCATGCCCATCAACGGAACAGCCATAAGGTTTGCCAACAGGCCGTATTGCGACATTTGGTTGAAATAGAATGCCGAGATCGGTGCGGTGGCCGCGCCAGCGACGCTGGATGTAAGCAGTAACGCAAAAAACGGACGCAAAAACCGCCAGCGTGGAGTGTTCAAGGCCAGCCAGAAACGAGTGTTACGTATCCAGTCATATGTGGCAATCAGGGCGGTTGTTGCGGCGAATGACATTTGGAAACCGGCCTCTAACAGGCTGTAGGGTTTGATTAGTAAAACAAGGAATGCGGCGAGGGCAACAGCGCGCAGGGTGAAGGCCGGACGATCCAGAATTACGGCAATCAACACCACCGCGGTCATGATGAAAGCGCGTTGGGTGGCGACGCTGGCACCAGACAGTAGCAAATATGCGAGGCCTGCGAGCAGTGCGATGCCAGCCGCGAATTTCTTGGCTTGGAAGCGCAGCGCGACCGAGGGGATCAGGGCGATGCCATACCGCAGAAACCCAAAGACAAACCCGGATAGTAGCCCCATATGCAGACCAGAGATTGCTAATAGGTGGGCAAGGTTTGTTGTTCGAAGGTTTTCCAGCACGTTTGGGTCAATCTCGGATCGATCGCCGGTCAGGATCGCGGCCGCGAATGCGCCGTTTTGCCCCGGGATTTGGGCTTGGATGGCCTTCGATAAGCGCATGCGTTGTTGAAAAAGCCACAAGCGCAAGCCCCCACTTCCTTGGCTGGCGGCGGGGATGACGGGGTTTCGGGTGTACCCAACTGCGCCCAGTTGCAGAAACCATGCCATGCGGCGGAAATCGAAACCGCCCGGTTCGGCGGGGGCGCTTGGCGGGGATAGACGGCCCGTTAGGGTAATGCGTTCGCCCGCAGTTAACGCGCCCTCGGCTATAAAACCGTGCAGCGATAAACGGACCCTTTCGGGAGTGCGTTCCCGCGAATACCCTGGCAAATAAACTTGGTCCAGTAACACGCGCGGGGCATTGCTGGCGGAGCGGTCTAGTTTGATCACCCTGCCCTCAATCGCACCGTAATAATGCCATGACAACACGGGTGCGGCGATCATCTCGGTGCGGATGGCCGTGTAAACATAGCCAAATGCAACCATCATCAGGCTGGAGAAGATCGCGGTTTGAATTAGGCGACTTCGCCGAATTACCAACATCGCAACGACGCCAACAGCGCCAATAGCCCATAACTGGAACGTGCTTGGTTCAATACGCAACGAAAAATAGAGCGCGACGCCAACGCCAAAAAACACCGGTAGCCACAAGAACAGGCGGTCGCGCTGGAATTCCAGCATTTCTCGGATAAAGGAAATCGGCACGGGCCTTGTTCTCCATGGGGGTTATGGCCTAGAAAGCCTCTAAACTTCTATCCGATTTATGGTTTCCAAAAGGTTAAGCTCATGTCTCAAATTGTCACCCGTTTCGCACCGTCTCCGACGGGTTTCTTGCATATTGGCGGGGCACGCACAGCGTTGTTCAATTGGCTATATGCGCGCAATAAGGGCGGAAAATTCCTGCTTCGGATCGAGGATACAGACCGCGCGCGCTACACACCTGAAGCGGCCGAGGCAATTTTGGACGGGCTAAAATGGCTTGGGATTGATTGGGACGGCGAGCCGACCAGCCAGTTTGAAAGTGCGGACCGTCACGCGGAGGTGGCCAATGAAATGCTGGCCAATGGCACGGCCTATAAATGCTATTCGACCAAAGAAGAAATTGACGCGTTTCGCACCAAGGCGCGGGCCGAAAAACGCCCACCGATTTTCAAATCGCCTTGGCGTGACAACGACGATACCCCCGACGCACCTTATGTCGTGCGCTTGAAAGCGCCGAGGGACGGCAAAACCACGATTGTCGACGAAGTTCAGGGCGAGGTTACCTGGAAGAACGAAACACTGGATGACCTTATTTTACTGCGCTCAGACGGCTCGCCAACCTATATGCTGGCTGTTGTTGTTGACGATCACGATATGGGCGTGACCCATGTTA
Source organism: uncultured Rhodobacterales bacterium (assembly GCA_964649035.1). Lineage (GTDB taxonomy): Bacteria > Pseudomonadota > Alphaproteobacteria > Rhodobacterales > Rhodobacteraceae > NORP23. The sequence goes on along the minus strand of CAZYMT010000230.1, from coordinate 1,235 downwards.
TTCGTGGTGACGATCATCTGACCAATGCGGCGCGTCAAAGCCTGATTTACAAAGCAATGGGGTGGGATATTCCGGTTTTCGCACATATTCCACTGATCCACGGACCTGATGGGGCGAAATTGTCGAAACGCCACGGCGCGCTTGGGGTCGAGGCTTATCGCGAAATGGGCTATCTGCCCGAAGCCATTGTGAACTATCTTGCGAAACTTGGTTGGAGCCACGGCGATGACGAGTTTTTTACCACGAAGCAAGCAGTTGAGTGGTTTAACCTCGACAGTATTGTCAAATCCCCTGCCCGTTTCGATTTCAAGAAACTTGAAAATCTTTCCGGCCAGCATATTCGTGCAGTCGATAATACGCATCTTCTGGCCGAGATCGAAGATTTCCTTACCTTCCAAAAACGCGACAAATTGACAGACTACCAAAAAGAAATGTTCACAAATGGCATGGATGGGCTGAAAGAACGCGCGAAGACACTACCGGAACTACTTGAAATCGCGTATTATTTCCTTGGTGAACGCCCATTCAAAGCAGATGAGAAAGCGGGCCATCACTTAACTACGGTATCCCGTGGTATGCTGAATCGATTGACTTCACGCTTGCGTAATGTTAGCTGGTCCCAAGAAGATTTGGAGAGGGAAATCCGCCAATTTGCTGAGGTTGAAGACCTGAAGCTTGGTAAGGTTGCACAACCTCTGCGCGCGGCGCTTACGGGCCGCACGATCTCGCCTAGCGTGTTCGATATGATGGTTCAGCTAGGCCAAGACGAAACCATCGCACGGCTCGAGGATGCCTCTGGGTAAGCGACGAAACGGGTAACCATTTCGTAAGCAGTGCGGTTTATTAGCGATCCATTGGGTCGACAAACGAGGTAAGGAATGGCTTTGGACAACAAAAAATCTGCGAAACTGACATTTGGCGACAAGGAACTGGAATTTGCGATGACCAGCCCGACGCTTGGTCCGGATGTTATCGACATTCGTAAGCTGTACGCTGAGGGCGATGTGTTCACGTTTGACCCCGGGTTTACCTCCACGGCGTCTTGTGAATCCTCGATCACGTATATTGATGGTGATAAGGGTGAACTGCTATATCGCGGTTATCCTATTGATCAATTGGCCGATAATTCACATTTCCTCGAGGTCTGTTATTTGTTGCTTTACGGCGACCTGCCAACTGCAGCCGAGCTCGATGAATTTGTTCCGCGTGTGACGCAGCATACAATGCTAAACGAA
>CAZYMT010000229.1:0-3854 GCA_964649035.1 uncultured Rhodobacterales bacterium | reverse complement strand
TGGTGCGGTCGAGAAGACTCGAACTTCCACGGGTTTAACCCCACAGCGACCTCAACGCTGCGCGTCTACCAATTCCGCCACGACCGCACGTGAACTTGGTAAACGCGTCTATATAGCCAGAGTTTCAGGATGTGAAGCGGGAAATTTTATGTGTTCCTGCGCGGTGTAAAAGCCACAGAAATACGACACCAAGCGCCACGGAAACGAACCCAACGACGCTATCACCATCGAAAAACACCGCGTTCATTGTCCGACCGGGAAGGAATGTCAAAGTTCCGGCAATTCCCAAGGCGCCAAAAACCAGGCTGTGCACAACTTTTTCGTGCTCGCGAATTCTGCGTTTGCGGGCAAAATACACAATTTGAACCAATCCAACTAGCGCTAGGATAGACAATAAATGTATCAGACTAAATTTTCCGATGACGCGGATTTCTTGAATAGAAAATGAACTGATGGCGGTGATAGCCATCGCGCCCACCCACAATTTTCCGATCATTTTATGGCGCGGTGTACCCTTGCGCCCCGTCAATAATACGATCGCCCCGATCATAGATAGAACCGCCGCGGCTACGTGTATCTGTACGGCGGGGCTCGCCGCGAGAAGTGGTGCTAAAGACATTGAAACCTCATATGTTGTGATGATATTAAATCGTAAGGCGTCATCCCAAATTCGGGTCCGCACAACAATTGAACATACGTAAAACAAGGGCGTGATACGTGAAAGACAGTAGTTTGAAACTCACGCTTCGTGAAATGCGAGCGTTTCTTAGCTTGCCAAAGACCCTTGTCGGATTGGCCGCCGTCAGTTTGCTGCTCGGCCTGATTGGGCCGTTTCAAACATTTGAACATCTCAGGATTGGCCCGCGCGTCGTATTCTGGAACATCACCACCATTTTCACATTCATAGCAGGAAGTTTTGCTATGACCTTTGTCGATCATCTTTTTTCGGGTGGCAACACCCGCAAATTAGTACGGGTACTAATCGGCTGGATCGTTTCTGGCGTTCTGGTTTCGATTGTGGTCTTCGTAATTAACTATTTTGCCTTTGGGACAGAAATATTTGCCGACGGGGACATGATCGAACTATTTGGGTATTGTTTTGTAATCGCTTTGGCCGTCGTATTGTTGGTAAATTATTACGCAAAAGGTGACACGACAGATACGCCCCCGAGCCCGCCGAAAATATTGAACCGTATTAATGTAACGCTACGTGCGCCATTGGTTTCCCGATCCGTAAGCGACCACTATGTCGAAGTTACGACAACAAAAGGGAAAGAGCTCGTTTTGATACGGCTATCTGATGCAATCGGCGAATGCGAAGGGTTGATTGGCCTACAAATCCACCGCTCCCACTGGATAGTCATTGACCAAATCGCTTCCGTCGGCAAAAGCAACGGTAAAACTGTGGTGACCATGACAAGCAAAGACGTTTTTCCAATCAGCCGTACATATATCGAGCAGGCTAAAACCCTCGGGATCATTTAGGCTAGAAACGACTTGAACGCTTTTTCTCCCTCCCTATGATGCCAGAAAAAAGGGGTTTCTATGATTATATTTGGCACTAGGGGCATTACGACCACACCGGAAAAAGGCGCGTTCAATTGTCCGACCTGCAATTCCAAGCAGGATTTTAGGCACCGGCGTGTGCGGCGATTTTTTCATCTGTATTTCATTCCCCTTATTCCTTTGAACCAACTTGGTGAATATGTGGAATGCCGGACCTGCAAGGACACGTTTGATTTAGGTATCCTAGATTATGACCCCGAGGCAATCGAACAACAATTGGAAGCCGAATACCAAATCGCGATCAAATCGGTAATGATCCATATTTTGTTAGCAGACTGTGTCATTGATGATGCAGAAGTAGATGAAGTCAGCAAAATCTATCAAGAACTGACCGGCATTCATTTAGGTGTTCGCGCCGTCCATGAGGAAATCGCCAATGTTAAACGCGGTGGTGGCAGTTTACCCAATTATTTGAAACATGTGCAGGGGCGTTTGAACGATGAAGGAAAAGAAGCCGTCATAAAGGCCGCGCTGATGGTTGCGTTGGCTGATGGCGAATTCCAGCAAGAGGAAAAGGATCTTCTTGCACAAATCGGCGCTGATCTAGGCATGACCAAGGCCCATGTGAATGGTGTGATTGCGGATGTCACCTAAAGCGGGGCAGATATGTGTCGGGGTTAGCCTGAACTTGTTGATTATCTCGGTTCCGCTGATATTTCGCCAAGATGTATTCACAATCTGGCTGGCTCCCCCTACGCTGATTTTCTACGTTACGATCTCTCTATTCTGTATGACCGAAATTTGGTCAAGCAATTCGGAAATCGATCAGAGCGTTTCAGGCCCAACGACTTACCACCCGCATTTCATCGGATTGGCCTTCCTAGGCTTAATCTGGCTGGCTGTTTACCAAACCCAATCACATCATTTTGGCTGGGCGCTTAATATTATTGGATGTTTCACGATGATAGCGGGCATAGCCTTGCGTACTATATCTATAAGGACCCTAAAAACCCAGTTTCTTAGCCAAATTCAATTACGCGCGGATCACACCCTCCTTCGATCTGGTATTTATGCGGTCATTCGTCACCCGTCGGAATTGGGATTGTTGCTTATCGGTTTGGGAATTCCCTTACTTCTATCCAGCCCACTTGGTTTAATTGCCCTTGCATTTGTCCTTGCCCCCCTTAGCCTTTACCGGATCGGGTTGGAGGATAAATTATTACACGAAGCCTTCACAAAGGAGTTTTCAGTTTACAAAGCCACCACGCCAGCCCTATTCCCGAAATTGCATCGTCAAGGAGGGCATAATGGTTGAATGGAAAATCTCGGACGGATTGGTCGATTTCCCACAAGCGGTAGACGCAATGGAAGCACGTGTTGCCGGTATTCTATCGGGCGACCTCCCCGAGCAGGTTTGGCTGCTGGAACACCCGCCACTTTATACGGCCGGAACCAGTGCGAATGCGTCTGACCTTTTAGACCCGGACCGTTTTCCTGTATTCGAGGCCCGACGTGGCGGCGAATACACCTATCATGGCCCCGGTCAGCGCGTCGCCTATGCGATGATCAACCTAAACACGCGCGAAAAGGATGTCCGCAAATATGTCTGGAAGCTGGAAGAATGGATTATCCAGACCCTAGATCAGTTTAACGTCAAAGGGGAACGGCGTGACGGGCGGGTTGGTGTCTGGGTTGCACGCCCTGATCGCCCGAACCTGCCCGATGGCTCCCCCGCCGAAGATAAAATCGCGGCAATCGGGGTGCGGATACGGAAATGGGTCACCTTTCACGGAATTTCGATTAATGTCGAACCGGATTTAGACCATTTTAACGGAATCGTGCCATGCGGTATCGAAGGGTACGGGGTCACCAGTTTGGTCGATCTTGGCATTCCTGTAACGATGGAGGACGTTGATATCGCATTAAAACAAAGTTTTTTGCAGGTTTTTGGAAATTAGTGCCATATGCGGCACAGACGACAGTTGAGGAAACCGAAAACTGCGGTTACACCCGTTCCAAAGTAAATCGCGAATACCGAGGGGATTCGTGAAAATAGCGACAGGTGTCAGGAGATAATAATAATGGCAGATGCAGCCGATCACACCCACGATGAACATGCCCGCCCGGGTTTCTTCACCCGTTGGTTCATGTCAACAAATCACAAAGATATCGGAATTCTATATCTTTTCACATCAGCCGCTATTGGTCTGATTTCGGTCTGTATGACCGTCTATATGCGTTTGGAGCTAATGGAGCCCGGCGTTCAATATATGTGTCTAGAAGGTGCACGTGCGACAGCCGCGGCTGCTTCTGAGTGTACACCTAACGGCCACCTCTGGAACGTGATG
>CAZYMT010000228.1:0-3957 GCA_964649035.1 uncultured Rhodobacterales bacterium | reverse complement strand
GCCCATCGGCATTTCGGAAACGCGCAGCCCGTTTTTAACAATCTCATGGGCCAATTCTTCGTTCTCGCGGGGATAGATATTGTCAACGCCGCCGGCCTGCACCGCAATTGTACCGCCCTTCAGCGCCGCTCGATGCGCCTCGGCATCAATGCCGCGCGCCAAACCGGACACGACAACATACCCTTCTTCGGACAGTTCCAACGCTAGACGCGCCGCCATCCGTCGCCCAAGCGACGATGAATTTCGCGCACCGACCAATGCCACGGCGGGTTTATCAGGAACCTTCCCCAGCGCCCATAATAATGCCGGAGGGTCAGGTATCGTGGCCAAAAGCGCTGGATAATCTGGCGCGCCCAGACACAACATTCGCGCGCCAACCGCATGGGCATCGGCAATCTCGGCCTCGGCCTGTTGCAGCGAACAGGGTGTGTAACCGTTTGCGCCAGATGCCAGCGCCACATCTGGCAGTGCGGCCAGCGCCGCCGTCGCGTCCCCATGTTCCCGCACCAGCCGAATAAACGTCATCGGCCCAACACGGCGCGAGCGGTATAAGCGCAACCAATCCCGCTTCTCGCTCGCGTTTTTTGGCAAAGCTGATTCTGGAATTTTTTGCGAGCGGGGCTGGTCGGACATTTCAAAACTTTCGGTCAAAACGCCATCATGCCCAGACATGGTTAACCGAAGCTTAAATCACTCCAAACAAATCCCTTGTAAGGCCACCCATTCTTGATCACGAAGGATTGGTTTAGCTATCTGCGCGCCCGCAACAGCGGATAATGGAAAGCTTGCATTTTCCAGTAAATCCTGCGCCGCCACGTTCAAATCCTCCTGCGGAATTGTGCCGCTGGAAATATACTGGAATACCGATTTTAGGGAGCTACTTTTGAAGACATCAACCAGTGGTTTCTGGTCAGTTTTCGTCAGCTCTATCAACCAGTTGCCGAATTCATCTGCCGAGGAAACGCCTTGCAGAACATCGCCGCCGACCACCAGCAATCCGCCAGGGAAAACCACACCTTCTGGTCCAGATTTCACCACGATCAGACGATAGAGATTGCCCACGAATAGGCGGCTCATCAGGATGACTTCGGCTGAATTTGCGCTGGGTTCGCTGCATTGTTCCAGCGCGGTCCCAGCCAACATTTCCAACCCCAAATACCGCGCACTATCCTGTTCAGTCATACGAATAGCTTGATCGCGCATCAATGTCGGAACAAAATAAATCGCCGCTGCAACCACAGCCAGAAACACAAGAAATGCCGGAAGTTTGCGTTTTCGAACCACAGGCGCAACCGTCAATCGCGAGACCTGCGCGATGGCTTCGACCATGTCGGCATCATCAATTTCGAGTGTCTCGAAACCTTCAGTATCAGGGGAATAGAGCGCTTTGGAACCATCCAAAGAAACCCGTCTGGTGGCGGCCAACGCCCAATGTGACAAGGGATTTTCCTTAAAATTCGACAGCACCAAGGTTTGATTTCCGAAAGACACAATCACTTCACGCGGGGATTGGTCCGGATTTTCGCGCCATTGGCCGACGGCCTCTAGCCGGATGTATTTTTCTAGTGCCGTCATCTGCGCCTCGGATTTTTTCGCCAATCTACAGGCAAACGCGCAAAATGGAAGGCCTCAGTCACCCCGAGGCCCTCTGATTTTTACTCGGAATGATCCATGGTTGAGTGGTCCATCGGCGTTTCTTGGCGCTCATTGTCGATAGGCACCTCGATAGTGACCTCACCGGCTTTTTCAAAAACCAATGTCAGGGAAATCATTTCACCCTGCACAAACCGTTGTGTCAGGCCCATCATCATGATGTGCAGGCCGCCGCGCTCCAAGATGGTTGCGCCGCCCGCCGGAACGGTGAAACCACCTTCGACTTCGCGCATTTTGGCGATGCCGTCTTCCATAATATGGGTGTGCAATTCGGGGTTTCTGGCAGCGTCGGTGATAACCGCGATCAACTGATCATCCTCGTCCCCCATATTCATTATATGCATGAACGCCGCACCGGTTTTCGCAATGGGGCTTGCCGCACGCGCATATTGATGTCCAATTTGGATGTTTTGTGAAAGCGCCATTGTGGCACTGATTACCAGCGAAATCATCGCCAATAGGGATATTCTGAAAGTCATTACTGTCTCCGTAAGTGTAGATTGAATTATGGATTTAAATTCAAACTACAGTTGGAGGCGCGCGCGCCCGCGCAACAAGCGATATTCGCGTTTCCACGGTCTGCATCACCGCAAAGGCGACAACTTCAATCTGACCAAAGGGGCGAATATTATGCGGCCAATCTGCGGCTAATCCATCAACAAAAACGGGACAACATTCAAAACAATTATGCGTAACGGTGATAGGTTCCCCATTTGCGCCCAGTACAATTTCATGCACACCTTGGGGCGAACAAATGACAATCGACTGGCTGCCCGCCATTGCGCCCTGACTATAAGACGCAACCGTGCCACTGATCAAAAGACCAGCGGATAGCATCACAGTAAGGATCAAACGCATCAACATATCCGCTCTATACACCTAAAACCAACGCATCCCATGCGCCCAAACGAAGCAGCCCCGCTGGATCACTCCAACGGGGCTGAAAATTCGAAAAGTCGAAAAGTGCTTAGGCTACTGCCTGTGCCTTTGCGATATCTTTTTTAACTTTCAACGCTGCCGGCGAAAGTTCAGCATCTTTGGCTTTGGCCATGAACGCGTCCAAACCACCACGGTGGTCAACGGTACGCAACGCAGCTTTCGAAATCTTGAACTTGAATGTTTGACCAAGCGTTTCAGACGCCAATTTAACTTCATTCAGGTTCGGCAGAAAACGACGCCGAGTTCTATTCTTAGCGTGGCTGACATTGTTGCCAGTCATCACACCCTTGCCAGTCAATTCACAACGACGAGACATGTTATGCCCTCATATTTTACGTTTGTGGTGCCCGCATGCAGTACACCGAAATTCGGAAGCTTTCCTTTAAGCCGCTACGCCCATAGGGTCAAGGGATTCGCGAGGCTTTATTTCGAAAGCGGGCAAGAACCTGTGCCGCAGCCGCGTCAGGGGCCATTTTTCCGGCTAAAACTTCGGATTCAAGGGCCTGCAATTCGGGATCATCTTTCAAAAGCGCCTGTAAACCGTTTTCCACTTCGGCCCGAAACCACACCAATGTCTGCACACGGCGTTTTTCATCGAACACACCTGCATTGCGTCGCCAGTCTATCAGGGTCGAAATTTCGACCCAAGCTTGTTCCAGCCCTGCCCCCGTCACCGCCGACACAGTCATAGCTTTGGGGAAACCTTCTGGATCACCCGCACGTCCGCGCATCAGGTTTAGCGCCCCCGCATAATCCGCACAGGTTCGTTTTGCCACGTTTTCCAGCTCGCCGTCCGCCTTGTTAACCATAATCAAATCCGCGATTTCCATGATCCCGCGTTTGACGCCTTGCAGTTCATCCCCGCCAGCAGGTGCCAGCAGCAACGCAAATACATCCGTCATATCGGCGACCATAGTTTCCGATTGTCCAACACCGACCGTTTCGACCAGCACGATGTCAAATCCGGCGGCCTCGCATAGCATGATCGTTTCGCGTGTGCGCCGTGCTACCCCGCCCAATGTCGCGCCACTTGGAGAGGGTCGAATGAACGCGTTTGTCTCGCGGCTAAGGCGTTCCATGCGGGTTTTATCGCCCAAAATTGACCCGCCAGATATAGCCGAGGAAGGATCAACAGCCAACACTGCGACGCTTAAGCCCTGCCCGATCAGCATCATCCCGAAGGCCTCGACAAAGGTTGATTTCCCGACGCCCGGCGTCCCCGATAATCCAATGCGCAAAGCCTGTTTGCCAGACAGCCCCGCCAGCATTGCCCGCGCCTGTTCTCGGTGGTCGCCGTATCATTAAAAAAAAAACGTAATCGCGCGTGCCAACCCCCGCCGATCCCCCGCCATCACCCGCCCAGCC
>CAZYMT010000227.1:0-4019 GCA_964649035.1 uncultured Rhodobacterales bacterium | reverse complement strand
CACGGACAGCTTTTGGTTCAAGGTAGGCATTTTACGGTCCAGACTAGTGTCAGGCGTTATTTACTTGATGATCAAAGACAATTCTAGCCCGCATTAACGGTTGACCTCCCTTGCCGAGATCAGCAAATAGGCAGCACGTTTCACGCTATAATGGAGAATAATATGACTCGATTTTCACAGGTGATCAGCGCTACCGCCGCCGTAATTGCCATAGCAAGCGGTGCGGTTGCACAAGACGTCACGCTGCGTCTTCATCAATTTCTGCCGCTTACGTCAGCCGTACCCGGTAACGCAATTGAACCGTGGATCGCCAAGATCGAGGCAGAATCGAACGGCCGCATCAAGATTGAACATTATCCATCCATGCAGTTGGGCGGCTCTCCATCTTCGCTTTACAATCAAGCGCGTGACGGTGTTGTCGATATTATTTGGACGCTGCAAGGGTATACGCCCGGCCGTTTTCCAAAGTCCGAGGCGATTGAACTGCCGTTCATGACGGGTGATGCCGAAACCGCATCACGTGCATTCCACCAATATATCCTTGAAAACGCGATGGAAGAATACGCGGATACGCACCCGCTGGTTTTCCATGTTCACGGCCCCGGCTGGTTACATACGAACGACCCTATCAACACGCTTGAAGATATTCGTGGCATGAAACTGCGCGGTCCAACCCGCGTTATCACTAACCTATTGGAAGCCTTGGGTGCGAACGCAATCGGCATGCCGGTTCCCGCTGTTCCCGAAGCCGTTTCCAAGGGTGTCATCGACGGTGCGGCGATCCCTTGGGAGGTTTCAGTACCCCTTAAAATGTCGGAGCTCGTGACCAATCACGCAGGTTTCAGCGGTGACCCCGGGCTTTATACTGCAGCATTTGTGCTGACCATGAATAGCGATTCCTACAACGCGCTGCCCGATGATTTGAAAGCAATCATCGACGCAAATTCTGGCCCCAAAGTTGCGGCATTATTTGGGCGCGCACTGGATGAGGCAGACATTATCGGTCGCCAAATTGCCGAAGACCGCGGCAACACCGTGGTCGTCCTTGACGATGCAGATCGTGAAAGCTGGAACGAGGTATCAGCATCGGTTGCTACCGACTGGTTAGCAGATATGGATGCGCTTGGGGTTGATGGTCAGGCGTTGATTGATTCAGTTAAACGTTTGATCGAACAGAGCGCTAAGTAAAATTGTAAGGTGGCCAGAACATATCTGGTCACCTTGTTCGTCAAATTTTGTTTATTTTTTGGCCGTTTTCAATGCCGCCCCGAACGCCTCGAACAAAGGTTTCGACACCTCGTCATGTTCCGCGTTCCATTCCGGATGCCACTGCACCCCAATCGCAAAACCGGCGGCATCCTTGATATGGATCGCCTCTGGCGTGCCATCAGGGGCATAGCCCTCAATAATAACCCGCTCGCCCGCCTCACAAATTCCTTGGCCGTGCAGGGAGTTCACCAAAACCTCGTTAGAACCAAAAATCTTGGCAAACACCCCGTCAGGTGTCAAAGCAACAGTATGGCGATGTTCGAACTTTTCTTCCAGCGTTCCATCGGGGGGCATGCGGTGGTTCATACGGCCCGGTAGGTCACGAATTTCCGGATGCAAAGTACCGCCGAACGCCACGTTAAATTCTTGAAATCCCCGACAAATTCCGAGGATCGGAACAGAGCATTCAACGCAACGCCGGATCAGTGGAAGGGTCAATTCATCGCGGTCAGTGTCAAACTGCCCATGCGCCTCGGTCGCTTCATGCCCATAGAATTTCGGATGCACATTCGGGCGACCACCCGTGAAAACAAACCCGTCAAACGTATCTATCAGCTCGTCAATATCGCCGACCAATGGCGAGGCGGGTACGATCAGTGGTAACGCGCCACTAACCTTGGCGACGGCCTCGATATTCATCGTGCCAACCGCCTGCACATTATAGGTTTCGTTTAAAATATGAGCATTGCTGATAATGCCGACAACGGGCCTTTGCATTTCCTACCTCGTAAAAATGTGAATACCCTTTGTCTAACACCTGCGGCAAAGAGTCCACGTCATTTTACATCATTTTTTGGGTTTATAGGGTGCCATGCCCGCACGCGCCAATTCATCAGCGCGTTCATTCTCGGGATGACCCGCATGACCCTTGACCCATTCCCATGAAATTTTGTGACGCGCTTGTGCCTCGTCCAGTTGTTTCCACAGGTCAACATTTTTCACGGGTTTGCGCGCACTGGTTTTCCATCCATTACGTTTCCATCCATGAATCCAGCCAGTTACGCCGCCTTTAACATAGGCGCTATCCGTCACAACTGTCAATTTTGAGGGCCGCTCAAGCGCCTCAAGTGCGCTAATCGCCGCCTGCAACTCCATCCGGTTATTGGTGGTATCTGCGGCACCGCCACAAAGTTCGCGTTCCTTCAGAACAGAATTACCATTGCGCGCGACCATCAACGCCCCCCAACCGCCCGGGCCAGGATTTCCGGAACAGGCTCCGTCGGTATAAATTATCAAATCAGGCATTGGGACTCACAGGTTGGCGCAATACACGCGGGACTTTGAATTCGACGTTTTCTTTGGCGGTTTCCACCAGTTTTACGGTCACGGCGTAACGATCCTTAAAAGCATTCACCACCTCGTCAATCAACACTTCGGGTGCAGATGCGCCAGCGGTAATTCCCACGCTCAAAATCCCGTCAATTGCCCGCCAATCGATGTCCACCGCACGCTGCACAAGTTGCGAATATTTGCATCCGGCCTTGGCAGCCACCTCGACCAATCGCCGAGAATTCGATGAATTCGGCGCGCCAATCACCAGCAACGCGTCAACTTTGGGCGCGATTTCTTTGACCGCTGCCTGCCGATTGGTGGTCGCGTAACAGATATCTTCCTTGTGCGGTCCAATGATTTCGGGGAAGCGGGCGTTCAGCGCCTCGACAATTTCAACCGTATCATCCACCGACAAAGTTGTTTGCGTGATAAACGCCAGCTTTGATGGATCACGCGGTGAAACCATGGCGACATCTGCCGCCGTTTCGACCAACAAAACCTCGCCTTCCGGCAATTGGCCCATCGTACCAACGGTTTCAGGATGACCGGCATGACCAATCATCACCATTTGCAAGCCGTTTTCAAAATGGCGCTCGGCCTCGATATGGACTTTGGAGACTAGAGGGCAGGTTGCATCAACATAGATCATCTGCCGTTTTTCTGCAGCGGCAGGAACCGACTTAGCAACGCCATGTGCAGAAAAGATCACGGGCCGATCATCAGGACAATCGGCCAGAGCTTCGACAAAAATTGCGCCTTTTTCGCGCAACCCGTCCACGACAAACTTGTTGTGGACGATTTCGTGGCGCACATAAACTGGCGCGCCCCATTTCTCAATCGCCATTTCGACAATCTTGATAGCACGATCAACGCCCGCGCAAAAACCACGCGGGGCTGCCAGATATAGGGTTAGGTCAGGTTTGCTCATCATATTCCTCGCTGACATATTTAAGTCAGCGAGGAGGCAGCGTCCAGCGCGGAATCTATTCCGTGTCTGACGTTGTGGCAGGTTCTTCAACCCGCATTGGGCGACCGATGACGTCGCGCAACTCGTCCAACTCAATGAAGTTATCACATTGACGGCGCAATTCATCCGCAATCATCGGTGGTTGGGAACGAATTGTGGAAACCACAGAAACCCGAACACCTTTACGCTGTAGGCTCTCAACCAATGGTCGGAAATCTCCGTCGCCGGAAAAAATCACCGCGTGTTCAATACTGGATGCAAGATCCAGCGCATCAACAGCCAATTCGATGTCCATATTGCCTTTGATTTTGCGGCGCCCCATCGAATCTGTAAATTCTTTGGCGGGCTTGGTGACCATTGTGTAACCATTATAGTTCAACCAATCAACCAAAGGGCGAATTGGAGAATACTCTTCGTTCTCAAGCAAAGCCGTATAGTACATTGCACGCAGCATCCGGCCACGGCGCATGAATTCGGTTCTTAACAGTTTGTAGTCGATGTCAAATCCGAG
>CAZYMT010000226.1:0-4070 GCA_964649035.1 uncultured Rhodobacterales bacterium | reverse complement strand
TAAGGGAGCGAAGCGAATTTTTGACTTTCATAGTCTCTCTCCTATCAGCGGCGCGTTTTGCGCCTGTTAAACTTGGTTCCAACCTCCGACGGAGGAAGAAATGGTGGGTATAACTGGGATTGAACCAGTGACCCCTTCGATGTCAACGAAGTGCTCTCCCACTGAGCTATACACCCGAAAAAGCAACAAGCGCAGCCAAGGCAACGCTCGCGTGTGGTGTCTATAGAAGGAGTCGCGGACAGGTTCAAGACCTTTTGCAATGACGCGCGGATATGTTAGGGTCGGACAACCGAAAGGGGAGTGATGTCGAACCGTTCTTATAGGCTTGTGCAACCGAATGATGCGCGTTCTTGTGTCATTTTCAGTTCGCCTCATAGCGGCGCGGAATATTCAGCGAAGTTTCTGGCGGAAACTCGACTGGATGCGCTGGCCTTACGAAGTTCCGAGGATGCGTTTGTCGACGAGTTGTTTTCCTCGGCCCCTGAACATGGTGCGCCTCTGATTACCGCCAAAGTTCCACGTGCTTTTGTTGACCTGAACCGCGCGGCGGATGAACTGGACCCTTCGATCATTCTTGGGGCTAAGGTTTCGGGGGTTAATCCACGTATTGCCGCTGGCCTTGGGGTTATTCCACGGGTGGTTAGCAATTCGCAGGTCATCCGCAACGGCAAGATGTCACTGACCGAGGCCAAGGCACGGGTCGCGGAATTTCATACACCCTACCATAACCGGCTGTCGCAGTTGATCAAGAATCATCGGGTGCGGTTCGGCATGGCGATACTGGTCGATTGCCACTCCATGCCGAAGGAGGCATTGGACGCCGCTCCCTTGGTTGATCGCCAAGCGCCCGACATTGTTCTGGGGGATCGTTTTGGTGCATCTGCAGACCGTTGGGTTTCTGACATGGCCCGCAATATTTTTGAGGATGCCGGTTTCAAGGTTGCCCGAAACGCGCCGTTTGCTGGCGGCTATATCACCAAGCATTACGGTCACCCGTCGCGTGGCATTCACGCATTGCAGGTTGAAATTAACCGCGCCGTCTATATGGATGAAAGTCAGGTCGTGCGCCGTGATGATTTCGACGAAGTGAAGAATGCGCTCTCGACTGCCATTAGTAAAATAGCGGCACTAGGTGCCAAACCGATCAATATAGCTGCCGAGTAATTACCAATATGCCTACCCAATCTATCACTGTTCGCCCCGCCCGTTTGTCTGACGCCGAAGGCATGATGGCGGTCATTAATCCCATTATCGAACTTGGTGGTTCGACCGCGCATCGCACGCTTTTTGATGTGGAGAGGATGCAGAATCACTATATCGCCCCGCCGTTGATTATCGCATGCACAATTGCCCAAGAAGGAAATGAAATCATTGGCTATCAGTCAGTGCTATTTCCGGACCCTGATTGGGATGGGCCGGATAAATTGCCTGAGGGTTGGGCTATCATTGCCAGTTTTGTGGCGCTTGGCCAGCACGGCAAAGGGGTCGGTCAGCGGCTATTTTCGCTAACAGTGGACGCCGTTCGCGCTGCTGGTGTTGGCAATATCGACGCTACAATCCGGCAGGAAAATACTGGCGGGCAAGCCTATTACGAAAAAATAGGCTTTGTCACCTACCGCGAAAATAAACAGACGGTTTCGAAAAAATATGTGGTTTAGCCCCAGCTATAATTGAAGCTGACGCTAATCCGTTCCTCATCAGCCATGTTCATCGGCACCTCATGGCGCAGCCAGCTTTCCCATAGCAGAACCTCGCCCACTTCGGGTTTTGCGTAGACAAAGCTGCGTAATTCGTCGGGGGCATCGGATTTACGTGCTGGGGCTGCCATCATCATCGACAAGCGCGGATCTTCGTACATAATCGCGCTCGTGCCTTCGGGCATTGCGATATAAGTGGTCCCGCTGATCACACTATGGGGATGGATGTGTGACGTATGAATGCCGCCCGGCGGTAAAATGTTGATCCAGATATCTTCGAGCTTGATTTTCTTGTCATCCAGATCAAACGCCAGTTCCTTGACGAAGCTTTCGACATGTTTGTCCAAAACCTCAACCAAGTCTTTGAATATCGGCGAGCGCCACGGCAAATCGGTTAACGACGCATAGCTGGTATAGCCGGCATATCCGTTTTCCTCACACCATTCTTGCCCGGCTTCATCATCATCGGCGATGGATAGGCAGGATGCTTCAATCTCGGCTGTATCCAGTTTCTTGCCGTGTTCTGACAAGTTTGCGCGATACAATCGGGTGACAAAAAGGGAGCTGATCTGTGACATAGGCGGTTCTTACCCCACTTGCCTAACATTGGCAAACACGATACCAACAAGCACGGTCGGCAGACACCGAGGCGTCGCTGTCCCTTAGGGGAAGCTAAACCTGCCATAAATTCCGACAGCATTTGACTCATTTGTCCAGTGCCGCGTCGTAAGCCAGCGACCACGATGATTTCTGCGGTACGTGATGGATATAAAATGACCAAACAAGCTATCCCGCTTATGGCGGAAGATATCACCCATTTTGCGCGTGCCATGGCGCGGCAGATGGATAAGAAAACCGAAACGCCTTCACATCTTAGCATGATGAATATGGTGTCCCGAGCGGCAGGGTTTCAGAATTATCAACATCTGCGGGCGGTGCATCAGGCTGGGGCGCGGCTGAAAAATTCGGAAATGACCGAAAATGTCGACTATCGATTGGTTGAGCGGACGCTTAATCTGTTCGATAGCGCAGGGCGACTGAAGCAATGGCCCAAACGTCGGGCGGTTCAGGAACTTAGCCTTTGGGGATTATGGGCGCGCCTTCCGTCGGGCGTTTTGATGCAAGAACCCGAAGTGAATGCGCTATTGCTTAAAGAACATTTGTTTGCAGATACGGCCATGTTGCGGCGTAGTTGGGTTGGTCTTGGACTGGTCACGCGCAACCGCGATGGATCGGATTATCAGCGGTGTGAGCTGCGCCCAACAGCCGAAGCGCGGGCGTTAATTCGGCTTCTTGACGTGCGCTGCGATACCCGCGTCCAGTAGTGCCCCACAAAAAAAGGCCGCGCCTTTGCGCGGCCCAAGTCCAGGGAGGTTCACCCTCATGACGAGGGCTAACGGCATTTCTACCGTATCTTCAAACTAGTATCGCAGGGGGGCGAAATCAACGCGGCGGCGGTAAAATACTATTATTGTTGCATTTTTACCGCAAAGCCCGACCTTTCTTGATGGATTTTGCGCCAAATTTCGCGCGGATTTTGTCCGTCGCTCGCTCAACCGCAGCGCGTTTAGGGGCGTCGGGATCGAGCAGGTCGGGGATGTAATCGGCGTCCGTGGCCTCGGATAATTGGCTGATGCCAACGCCGATTAAACGGAAGGGACCATTAGCTAATTCACGTTCCAGCAAGGGTCGCGCGGTGTCGTAAATCACGCCCGCCATTTGCGTTGGTTCATCCAGACTGATGCGGCGTGTGATCAGTTTGAACTGGCCGGTCCGCAGTTTCAGCGTCACCACCCGCCCCGCCATATCGCGGGCTTTGGCACGGTCCGAAACGTTTTCGGTTAGCCGCCAAAGATGGCTATCAAGCGTTTGCAGGGCGCTGGTATTTTCATTAAACGTTGTCTCGTTCGAAATGCTTTTGACAGGGGCGCGGGCGGTGATCCGGCGGCGGTCCTCGCCGCGCGCCAGATGATAAAGACGCTCACCCATGCTTCCATAGCGTCTGGATAATTCTTTGCGATCACGGCGCACGATGTCGGCGATGGTGCGGATGCCGTCGCGCTCCAACGTTTGGCGGGTGCTGGCCCCGACGCCCCAGATGATCCCAACGGGTTGTTTGGCGAGGAATTCGACGGTTTCCGCCTTGCCGATCAGCGACATGCCTTTGGGTTTATCCAGATCCGACGCTATTTTGGCGAGGAATTTATTGTGTGACAGTCCAACTGACCCCGATATGCCCAACTCCTTTTCCATCCGCTGCACAAGACGGGCCATTTGGACGACGGGGGGCTCGCCGTGCAGGCGTTCGGTGCCGGTTAAATCCAGAAATGCCTCGTCCAGTGACAGCGGCTCGATGACGGGGGTTAGTTCGCG
>CAZYMT010000225.1:0-4097 GCA_964649035.1 uncultured Rhodobacterales bacterium | reverse complement strand
CCGCCAGAACAAAGGATAGCGGCGCGTAATATCCAGCCTGCGCGGCGGTCTGTCCGACCAGCACGTATATGCCCGCGCCGATAGTAACCCCCAACCCGTAAAGGACCAAAAGTGGAAGACTTATTACCCGTGCGAGGGCCGGTTCGGCGTCGTCTATGTCGGCAGGTTCAGACGTTTTTCCAACTCCAACTCAAGATCAACCAGATCTTGTGGCAACGGCAAACCTGACGCGCGCAACTCAGCCAATTCCTCACGAATGGTCTCTTGCAACTCGTGCAGGTCTTCGGGCTGGTGTGTCGCTTCCTCTAACAACATTCGGATGCGGACTTTAAGTGATTCAAATGGCATATCGATCCTTTCGATTAAGCACATTTCCGACATTTTGGTGTCGCTGGGATAAGATCGAGACGTTCTTCGGAAACCGCCTCGCCGCAATCGACACAATAACCGTAACTGCCAACGCCAACGCGATCAAGGGCTGCTTGGATCATGTGGACTTCGTTCAGCTCGGCATTGCCGATACTTTCCAGAACCTCGTCGCCTTCCCGCTCAACAGCGCGTTCTTCGGAATCTTTGTCAGGTTGTTCATCCAGAGAGTTTTCGATTTTATGCAGGTGGGCGTCTAGTTCGGATAGACGGGCGATCAACTGTGTTTCGCGTTCAGCAACGGTTTTCATTTTGGTAGTCCTTTCCCTTTTTCCTAGGGAATATTGTGGCCTACTTACAGCGTCTGTCTTTGATGTGTGTCAATCAATTAACCAATGCCAAGGTTAGGGGATCATTCTTATCCGCCAGCCCTTCGATCACCGTAAAATGGTTCTGCCCGTCGATTTCCACGCATTGCGTTTCAATGAAACACCCCGACCACGTGCTAGCCAGCAGGGCGTTTTGGCGCACAAACTCCGGCCGCTCGGCCGCGCCAACCCATGCGATTAGGTCGAAATTTTGATAGGGTGTCAGCAGGGCAGGGCTTTCGGCCGCAGCGCTCTCCATCGTCAAACGAAAATCATTATTCATAGCTGTGCGGGTTATGGGCCGCAAATCATGTACGCCGCTGATGGGAACAATCCGTTTGATACGATCCCTGCAAGCCAGTGTGATATCCACGCACCCCATCCGCGCCGCCAAATGCCCGCCCGCAGAATGGCCCGTAATATGCACTGGCCCTTTGATCCGCGCCGCAGCAATATCCACTGCCGCCGCAATTTGTTGGGTAATGTCAGCGATCCCGATTTCGGGGCATAACACATATCCCGGCATCGCCACCGCCCAGCCATGCGCCACCGGACCCGCCGCTAAATGCGACCAAAGCCGATGATCGCGCGAGCGCCAATAGCCTCCATGGACATAAAATACCAACCCCTTTGGCGCCCCTTCCGGTAGAAAAATATCGATCGTTTCGCGAGGATGCGGCCCATAAGAAACCACCTCCATCCGGTCAACCATCGTCGCGCGATAAGCGGCTGCCTCCGCCTCCCATTTCGGGCCATAGCTTTCAGCATTCGGAATATACCCACCGTTTTCGTACGCGTCGTCCCAGTCGGTGATCATCTTGATGCCTCTCGTTGCAATTCGTATGCAAACCTTGAAGTATACTCGTCCTCGCGGTCAACTGACCCGATATGAAAAAGTAGTGTATTCGGAATGGGCGCACCGGATTCTTGTGTACCAATCGTAGCGAATCCAAATACTTCCGACAGGGTTTCCTTCTCGTGCCAGGTGGTCATGACGTGCGCGGCATTCTTACGTTCCAATATTTCCGCCTCGGTCGTCCCAATCGATGCCCAATCTACACTATCATCCCAAGAAGAACAGTCTTGCCCCCATGCCAACATATAGACGCAACCAGAATTGACGAGCCATTTGCTAACCAACCATTGCCACCCATCAGATACGTCTGACTCGATTATCACAATGGCACGGTACGGTTTCAAATCGGCTATCTCCGGCAACGGATCTCCGTCATTTGCGCAAATATATCTGAGCATGGCTACCTGCTATGCCCCTTTTCCGGTATCAATCCTCTTGGATTAAAACGCAGCATCAGCAGCAATATCGTTCCCATGACAATCAACCGCATATGCGGGGCCGAGGCCACTAGATGGACCTTCAACGCGCTTTCGTCATACATGCCCGAGGTCACGAAATTCATGAACCATGCGCCGGCTGGCTCGGCCTCGATCCAGACAAACCAGATCAGGAAGCCGCCCAAAACTGACCCCCAGTTATTGCCCGATCCGCCGACGATAACCATCACCCAGATCAGGAAGGTATAGCGCAACGGATTATAGGTTCCAGGCGTGAATTGCCCGTCGAGCGTCGTCAACATTGCCCCCGCGATCCCGACCACGGCCGACCCTAAAATGAACACCTGTAGATGGCGGCGTGTGACGTCTTTGCCCATGGCCTCGGCGGCGTCGCGATTGTCGCGAATGGCGCGCATCATCCGGCCCCATGGGGATTTCAAGGCGCGCTCAGATAGCCACAAAATCGCCAGCAAAACGATGGTGAACAAGATGCCGTAAGACAGTTTTACATAGATCGACGAGAAGGTGATCGGGTTGGTGCCCAGCTTGGCGGCCAGCGATATGAACCACTCGGCTTTTTGCAATTCGATCTCCAACGAAACAGGGCGCGATAGGCCAGAAACGTTTTTTACGCCGCGCGTTAGCCAGTCCTCGTTCTTGAGCATGGCGATGATTATTTCGGATATACCCAGCGTGGCAATGGCCAGATAATCGGACCGCAAACCCAGCGCGATTTTCCCAACCAGCCATGCAGCACCGGCAGCAAACACACCGCCGACCGCCCATGAAAGGATGATCGGTAAGCCCAGCCCACCAAGATATCCGGTGGAGGCTGGGTTGACTGATTCAATGGCATCAACAGCGGGTGCATAAACCGCGCGGATCAGGAAATAGCCGGCGAATACAGTGACAAAGGTTGCCAAGCCGCGCCAACGGCCCATGACCTTACGGCGCACAAAAATGGTTGCGGCGATGGTCGTCGCCAATGCCAAGGCCGACAGTCCGATACCCGCGCCGCCTGCGCTCCATGCTTCGGGAACGGGTGGTTTTGACACCAGCACGGCGGCTACACCGCCAAGGGCTGCGAACCCCATGATCCCGACATTAAACAGCCCCGCATAACCCCATTGAATATTGACCCCCAGCGCCATAATCGACGAAATTAGGCATAGGTTCAGGATCGACAAGGCGACTGACCAGCTTTGGCCAAAACCGACAGCAGCGATGGCGGCGAACATGATCGCGAATAGGATAAGGTTCCGGTTCATAACACTTTCCCCTTAAATATTCCCGTCGGCCTGATTAGCAATACTAGCACCAAAATCACGAACGAAACCGCGAATTTATAGTCGGTCGAAAGTAGCTGCACCAAACTATCCGGCTCCAAATTTTCCGGCAGCAGATAACGCAGGAATTTCTTGTAAGCATAGGTGATCGTCACCTCGGAAAACGCCACGAGGAATCCCCCCGCAATCGCGCCCAGCGGATTGCCAATGCCCCCAACAATCGCCGCCGCAAAAATCGGTAGCAGCAGTTGAAAATAGGTGAACGGCTTGAAGCTTTTATCAAGCCCGTACAGCACCCCCGCGATGGTCGCCAAAGCGGCGGCAATGATCCATGTGACCATCACGACTTTTTCCGGACTGATACCGGAAAGCAGCGCCAGATCCTCGTTATCCGAATAGGCACGCATCGCCTTGCCGGTACGGGATTTTTGCAAGAACCAGAACAGCGCGGCGACCACAACGATGGCAATCGCTACGGTCAGCCCTTGGGAAACCTTGATGGTCAGCCCCTCGGCAAAACCGGTGGCTTCCTTGAAATCACGCGCCCTCAGAATGAACCGTTCGCCGTCAGAAAAATTCCGGTCGTTCGGCCCAATAATAAAGCGCACAATCCCGTTCATCACAAACATCACCCCGACCGAGGCCATCACGAATACGATGGGAGCGGAGCGTTGTTTGCGGTAAAACCGATACACCACACGATCCGTCGCCAGCACCATACCGATAGTCGCGAGTATCCCGAAAGGCAGCGCCAGCAGCGCCGTCGGCAGCACCCCGAACGAGA
>CAZYMT010000224.1:0-4135 GCA_964649035.1 uncultured Rhodobacterales bacterium | reverse complement strand
CGGCGTCGGCTTTAGAGACTAATTATATGGTGGCAACGGCAACGATATAATTCATGGTGGCACCGGCAACGATTCCCTTACAGGGGGCAATGGCAGCGATACACTTTATGGCGACGAGGGCGATGATTATTTTGACTACCAACTCGGGCAATTTGGTAGCAACAATATCGTCGACGGCGGTGAAGGATCCGATAAAATTCAGTATCTAGGCGAATTTGAACAGGCGCTGGACCTTCGCCAAGAGACCTTCGTTTCGATCGAGGAAATACAGGTTTACAAGTTGCGACGTATCGACCTTGAAGCTTCGACGATTACCATGGTCGAAGTAGACAGTTTGACCGTTCAATTAGGCTCTGCCTCGCTTGCCACACCAGATTCACCGGATGCACCTTACGGAATTTCGAGCACATTTCTACTTCGGGCAAGTGACGAGAACGAAGTTGCGAAAACAATCGAAATACATGTTACCCAAGGCGTTGAAAATATCGACATTTCCGGTTGGACATTTCAAAATTGGGATCTTGCGGGCAGTGACATCACCTCTAAGGTTGCGGTCTATGGATCAGCCAATGACAACATCATTGCATCCACATCTGACACCGACTTGGTCCGTGGCGGGCGCGGTAATGACACGATCCTCGCAGGAATGGGCGATGACATTGTTTACGGCAACAAAGGCAAGGATAACCTTTCAGGTGGCGAAGGCAACGACGTCTTGAAGGGAGGCAAAGGTAGAGACATTCTTGATGGTGGCGCGGGCGATGACACGCTAATTGGCGGCAAAGGCAAGGATGTGTTTGTGTTTAACGCTGATGACGGTGATGACGTGATCAAAGGGTTCAAGAACGGCACGGACAAACTAGACCTTTCCGGGTTTGGTTTTGCGACCGAAGCTGAGGCCAAATCCCATTTCTTTGAAAAAGGGTCAGACAAAAACGATGTTGTCGGCTTTGAATATGACGGCACCGAAATCCGTATCGAAGGCCTCGATTTACGCGACATCAACGGCGCTGATTTTATTATTTAGGCGCAGATATTCTTGAGAGGGCTTGCGAAATGCAGGCCTTCTCAAGAAAATGAATGACAAGCCATTGAGATACAACAATATTCCACAAACTATTACGATATAAACACAAATAGGAGCGATTTCATGCCAAGTACACCCACCCTGCGCGGTTCAGAATTTCAGGTAAATACAGAAACTCACCTAGGGCAAGAAGACCCCTCGGTTACCGCCCTATCGGATGGTGGGTATATCGTAACTTGGATGTCTAATGTGCAAGATGGTTCCACGTTTGGGATCTTTGGCCAACGTTACGACGCGAACGGCACAAAGAGTGGTGTCGAGTTCCAAATCAACACCGAAACTAATAGCTATCAGGAACACCCTTCAATCACCACATTAACTGGCGGTGGGTTTGTGGTGACTTGGGATTCCAATGGTCAAGATGGCGCCTTTACCGGTATATTTGGTCAACGTTTTAATGCCGACGGCACAACCGCGGGTGATGAATTTCAGGTGAATTCCGAAACAGACAGCCTGCAAGAAGACCCCACAAATGCCGCATTATCTGATGGCGGGTTTGTAGTGACCTGGAAGTCATTTGGCCAAGATGGTGACCAATGGGGCATTTATGCGCAACGATTCAACGCATCCGGGGAAACCGTTGACGATGAGTTCAAAGTGAATACGGGTACCGAAAAATCACAACAACTTCCCAGCATTACCGGATTGTCTGATGGCGGGTTTGTCATCACATGGTCGTCATATGATGATACCGGAACCGGACTGACGCTCAATATTTACGGCCAGCGTTATGGCTCAGATGGGACAGTGACAGGCAGCGAGTTTTCAGTGCATACCCTTACGGACAGCTACCAATCCTACCCCTCAATTGCTGAGTTATCCGATGGCGGGTTTGTCCTTACGTATTCGTCTTCTGATCAAGATGGCGACGGAAATGGTATTTTCGGTCAACGCTACGGCTCAGATGGTACACCCGTTGGCAGCGAATTTCAGGTGAATACAACAACGACGGGCGACCAAAGCACCCCCTCGGTTTCCACGCTTCCCGATGGCTGGTTTGTGGTGACATGGAATTCCCGTGATCAAGATGGATCTGACGATGGAATATACGGCCAAGTATTTAATGCCAGCGGGTCAAAGATTGGGGACGAGTTTCAGGTTAACACCGAAACCGCAGATGACCAGTCATCCCCGTCGATTGTTGTACTATCCGATGGTGGATTTGTGGTGACCTGGCAATCACTTAATCAAGATGGTTTCGGTTGGGGGGTCTTTGGCCAACAATTCAACGCACCCTCAACTGAAGCACCAGAAGATCTGATTTTACTGGGTGGCAAGGGCAATGATATTCTGAACGGCGGCGATGGCAATGACATCTTGAAGGGTAAAAAAGGTAACGACGTGCTGAATGGCGGTTATGGCAATGACCTCCTGAAGGGTGGCAAAGGCAAAGATACCCTTTCGGGTGATGAAGGCGACGACGTGCTGAAAGGTGGCAAAGGTAAAGACATCCTTGATGGCGGCGCAGGCGATGACTCGCTTTACGGCGGCAAGGGGGCCGACGTGTTTGTATTTGATGCGGGCGACGGGTCCGACACTATTTACGCTTTCAAGAACGGCACCGACAAACTGGACTTTTCCGGATTTGGCTTTGCCAACAAAGCCGAAGCCAAATCCCATTTCTTTGAAAAAGGGTCCGCCAAAAACGATGTTGTCGGCTTTGAATATGACGGCACTGAAATCCGTATAGAGGGCCTCGATTTACGCGACATCAACGGCGCTGATTTTATTATTTAGGCGGTATACATACGTAAAATTTATAAGGGCCGGCAGAAATGCTGGCCCCGCAAAAAAGGGGGGGGGGCGAAAATTCTTGCAACTAGTGCCCATGTCTCGTGTCGACCACCGGCCACTTTCCAGAATGGATTCCGCCAAGTTGAATAGGGCAAGAAACGTCACCTCAAATTTGGTATCAGAATCATTCTGACTACAAGCCCATAACATGCTCACCTCAGCCGCTGATTCACACCGAGAATCCGACCTTGCAGAACAGAAACTACCGCTCATTCACATTTACTCAACAAGTAATATTTCCGCTCGCTTACAATTATCCAAATACCGAATTTTATTTGATAACTCAGAATATAATGACGTGCGCTAACTCTACCGACTCGATTACAAACAATTATTTACCTCATGTTTGTATATAGGCTGTCATAACAGACTAGTGAATCGCCAGGCAGTAGATAGGGATCAAATTCATCGCGGTCGCTGCGCCTTAATAACTCCTCAAACAACCATTCTACCAAAATCGACTCGCCCGTCAGTGGGTTGCGCGAAAATAATGCGACGGTCCGGTTGGCGTTTGTGCCCTTAGCGCCACCCGCACAATTCATCCCGACAATGGCTTGCAGGAACCGTGTTCCATACCGCAGCTCACGGGCCTCCTTGCCGATATTTGATTGTGCGTTAGACGTTGCAGGCTGGGTTAAGTTTGACATAAAAACCTTGACCCCCGGGGCGGTGACAGCGCTTGGCACCATCAGTTCCGCTTGAAAGCAGCCGCGGCTTGGTACGGTAATTTCATCCCCTGCGACTAGCGAAATGTCGTTATAGGCGCGACCAATGATACTGGCACGTAAATCAATAATTGTTGTCTGGCCTGCTCTCGTAATTGACACATGCGCCAAATCAGCGTCGGGGCGTATGCCGCCAGCACTCGCGAGGGCCCGTGATAAACTGCGGTGGAAACTGGCGGCACCGAGGGCGGATTGGCGGGTTACGTCACGATTTTCCGTAGTCCGGATGCCAATGACAAATGCCCCCGGTTCAAAAACCGCACCGGAAACAAACACTTGCGCCTCTGCCATATCGGTCAACCTGATGGAGACATGCGGAGGATGATTATAAAACCCCTCCGCCACCAGAACGGCCGCCAAATCGGCTTGAACCTCCAAATGGCTCCGACCAAGCGCCAATACTGGGGGCAAAAATGGTAATTGCAGATAACCATTCCGGGAAATCACGTAAGGGCCGTTCAGCAGTTCGTCCTGCTCAACATGCACTGTCACCAAATCGCCGCTGCTTAATAAATCACCCATCTCGGAC
>CAZYMT010000223.1:0-4153 GCA_964649035.1 uncultured Rhodobacterales bacterium | reverse complement strand
CCAGTTCCGCCGCCACTTGCGCCACGTAGCGCGACAGGATCGGTGACAGATAGGCGTCAACCACTGTGGTGTCGCCGCGCCCAACCAGTTTCATCAAGGGCGAGACCTCGTGGCTGACGGAAACTTGGGTGAACCCGATTTCGCGTGCAGTTTTTGCAACTTGCTGTTCATGTTCAGGAAAGGCATAGGCGTGCATGAACACAATCGCTACGGCGCGAACGCCAGTTTCATAGGCGGCCAGCAGGTCGGTATGAACCGCCTTGCGGTCCGGCGCTGCCTCGATTGTGCCGTCAACGCGGACGCGCTCATGCACCTCGATCACATCAGAATATAGCAGTTCAGGTTTGATAATTTCCTTGGCGAAAATATCGGGGCGATCCTGATAACCAATGGCCAAGGCATCGCGAAAACCCTTGGTGGTGACCAGCAGGGTTGGATCGCCTTTACGTTCCAACAAGGCGTTGGTCGCAACGGTTGTTCCCATCTTGACGGTGGCGATCAGATCGGACGGAATTGGTTGATCCTGCGCTACGCCCAACAGGTCACGAATACCTTGGATGGCGGCATCAGGATATGCCTCCGGATTTTCGGAAAGCAGTTTATGGGCCACAATCTGCCCCACCGGATCACGCGCCACGATGTCCGTGAAGGTCCCGCCGCGATCAATCCAGAAATCCCATTTAGTCATAGCTTTATCCAGTCGTTACATCTTCGCCGTATAGCCAATCAAATTTACCAAGCAAAAGCTGGGGCGCAAGTGTAGAAATCGCTGCCAACCCTTTATGGGCGACCCCACGCGGCACACCACCCAAATGATAGGCCCGCGCATTCCCCAATGCCGCCTTTTGCACACGCGTCGCGCGCGGTTTGCGCAAACGTTCATAGTCGCGCAGACCAGCAACACCGCTGCAGTCCAGCTCGCGAGCCAGAACCCACGCATCCTCCAACGCCATGACCGCACCTTGCGCCAGAAATGGCAACATCGGATGGCAAGCGTCGCCAATCAGGGCGATGTTATCTTTGGTCCAGCTTGGCAGCACAGGGTGGTCAAAAAGCCCCCAGAGGAATGTTTCTTCCACCTGATCAAGAAAGGCGCGAATTTCGGGCGTTGCATCGGCAAACGCTGCGCGCAGGTTTTCGGGGTCGTCGGGCACGCTCCAGCCTTCGTCGGCCCAGTCGCTACGTTCCTCAACGGCAACAAAATTCACCAGATCGTCGCGCAGCGGATAGGTCACCAGATGTTTTCCGGGGGCCATATAAACTGTAGCGGCATTTTCCACGGTTCCCTTTAGAACCCCGCGCCATGCCACCTGCCCCGTAAAGCGCACAGGTTGCCCGTCAAAAACGGTTTTCCGAATATTTGAGCGCACCCCGTCAGCTGCAATGATGATGGTGGCCTCTGCCCCCTCGCCCCGTTCGCCCAGTCGAATATTAACGCCAGCGGCGCGCGCGCCATTCGCCAGAACCTCCAGTAAATCCGCGCGGTGAAACTGCCAATAGGGTCGCCCCCAGCGCTGGGTTGCGGCGTCGCCCATCGGCAAACGGGCAACTTGGCGCCCGTTTAACATGTCGCGCAAAATGACGGCCTCGGGCACGTTGGCGACGGCTTTTGCGGCGTCAAACAGGCCCAATGCTTTCAGCACGGCGATCCCGTTTGGACCAACCTGTAAGCCCGCCCCGACCTCGCCCAATTCAGACGCTTGCTCCAATACTGTAACAACTGCGCCGCGCTGCGCCAGTGCGGTTGCCGCTGCCAATCCGGCAATGCCGGCACCGATAACGATGATGTCTGTATTTCGAATGCTCATACAACCAGATTACACCCCAAATCCCGTCGCCACCAGACAAAAAAAGGAGGCCCAAAGGCCCCCTTCAATTTTTCCCTTTTCATCAAGATTAGTCGTCCCGATGAACCTTTTCTTTCCGTTCATGCCGTTCCTGCGCCTCTAGGCTGTAGGTGGCAATTGGACGTGCGTCGAGACGCTTTAGCGAAATTTGTTCGCCTGTATCTTCGCAGTACCCGAATGAACCGTCTTCGATCCGGCGCAGGGCAGAATCGATTTTCGACACTACTTTGCGTTCCCGATCACGGGTGCGCAATTCCAGCGCACGATCCGTTTCTTCCGAAGCACGGTCTGCCACGTCAGGGATATTACGTGTCCCCTCCTGCATATGTTCAATTGTGCCACGGCTTTCTTCCAGAATTGAATTTTTCCAAGTTAGTAGTTTTTGACGGAAATACTCAAGTTGACGGTCATTCATAAATGGTTCGTCCTCGGCTGGATGGTATTCTGCATCCAGTATGGTCTCAGCTTTCATAAATTTTCCTTAACAAGTTACGGGGTATCTCCGGCGGAAAAAAATTCTGCTTTCGATACCTCAGCTCGCGATATGCGCCTCGGATAACGGGTATTTTGCAGAATGTCACGTCTTAGATATGCGGGATTGCGGGAAATTTACCGTCAGCTATTGTTTCGTGACTAATGATGTGCCAGATGCCCTTATATGTATGGGTCATTCCATCTTTCAACCATACGGAGAGCGATCCATGCCCAACATTACCATTCGTAAACTAACCCAAAATGATCACGCCGCTTGGGGGGGCTTATGGAAAGAATATCTGGCATTTTATGAAACCGAGTTGCCCAATGATATCTACGAAACCACCTTCAAGCGCATGCTATCCGACGACCCGCAGGATTTTCACGGGGTGGTTGCCGAGAAAGATGGGCAACTTGTCGGACTGGTTCACTATTTATTTCATCGCCACGGCTGGAAGATCGAAAATGTCTGCTATTTGCAGGACTTATATGTAAATGACGCCGCACGTGGCACAGGAACGGGCCGTGCCCTGATTGAGGCAGTTTACGAAGCGGCCGACAGTGCCGGATCGCCAGATGTCTACTGGATGACCCAAGACTTCAACGAAACCGCTCGGCGCTTGTATGATCGCATTGGAAAGGTTACGCCTTTCATCAAATACGCAAGATAGGAAATCGCATGGTTATTGTTATCGCATTCGTTCTGGGCGCACTGGTTGGCTGGATCCGCGCTGGAAAACGCGGCGGAAATCGAGCGGACAAACTGCAATACGCAGCGGTTCATGCCATGATTTTTGCTATTGTCGCGCTATTTGCCAATCTGTTTATATTGGGACGACTGATCTAGCGTGACGCTATCATCATCCCTATATTAGTCGGATGTTACGCCTTACCCCCATTCTGCTTGCCGTCGTTTTTGCGGTGGTTATGTACTATTTTTCAGCGTGGCGCACGGCGCGGATGCTGGACGGGCAATCAACCCCGCTAAAGGATTCGGTGCTGCTGCATCTGGTCCAGAAAATGGCGGTCCAGTTGAACCTGCCCAAGATCAAGGTCCATATCTATGAAATTGACCCGGTGAACGGATTGGCCGCGCCCGATGGTCGGATTTTTATTACGCGCGGGTTTATGAACAAGTATCAATCGGGTTTGGTGACCGCGCCAGAACTGGCCAGTGTGATCGCGCATGAATTGGGCCATGTGGCGCTGGGGCATTCCAAACGGCGGATGCTGGATTTTGCTTTTGCCAATGCCATTCGGATTATCCTGATCGGCGTCATCGGGCGGTTTATTCCCGTTGTCGGTATTAAAATCGCCAATATGATCACCCAAATGCTGTCTTCACGCCTGTCGCGCCAAGATGAGTATGAGGCGGATGCCTATGCCTCCGCCCTGCTAACAAAGGCTGGAATCGGGGTGCAACCACAGATCGATTTATTCAAGAAACTTGGCTATCTGACCGGACAAACCGGCCAACCACTGGCATGGATGATGAGCCATCCAAAGGCCGAGGACCGGATTGCAGCTATTCAGGTTTTGGAAAAAGGCTGGAAAACCTAACCGAGGAATTTCCCCAGACGCGGCATTCCCGCACGTTTCAACAAGGGCCGGATAGGTTGTTCGCGCCCTGACGCAGCGACCGCGCGGGCTTGCACGGTTTTCACGACTGCAACCATATCAACCGGACCGTTATGGGCGATTTCCAGCAAGAATTCATCGGGCTCGCGGCGCAAGATATCATAGCGCCCCAAGGTCCGTGTTGGGAAATCTTTCAGGTTTTTGGTCATTAACGCTTCGGCATTTCCAGCAATCGCTGCTGCCAGAACATGCCG
>CAZYMT010000222.1:0-4157 GCA_964649035.1 uncultured Rhodobacterales bacterium | reverse complement strand
ACGAAGGGCATATTGTAGGCTATAAACCAATCCACCATCGCCAACATCAATATTGACGTCGGTATTATCCTCATAAGTGTGTACGCTAATTCCTGCCTGAAAGCCGTTAACTAAACCGGTGACCGTAATATTTGTCGCCCCGCCGCCGCCGCCTGCATACGGGGTCGAATAGGGGTCGCTCGAATCGTAAGGGACATTATTACCATGCACGAGAATCCCGTTAGTGGCACCGAAAGCCGTACCATCAACATTGACCGTTATGTTTAGATCGCCCGCATCTGCATAGGTTCTCGCCTCGATCCCGTTACCAAATTGCCCCGTGACCACGCGATTTAAAGTGATATTTGTCTCGTCTCCGGACGTTTCAACATCTATCCCATTCGAGAAACCGCTTACCCCTCCATTGATCGTTATGTCGATCCCGTCGCCGAAGACCCCTTGTCTCGCATATATTCCAGCCCCATTCTCACCCGTAACCCTTGAGCCTTGTGTCGTTGTAATCGTTAAAGTTTCGGCTCTTCTAACGGGATGAGGGCCATAGTCAGGGGATAGATAACCAAGCCACCCATTGAACGTAGAAATCCCGAATGCTCTACCAGTTATGTCCCCGCCAAATTCGGAATCAATCGATCCATAATAATTATTCAACTTAACCGCGCCATAAGTTCTTGTGGCGGACGGATCTTCTATAAGGCCACCGCTAATCGTTCCATTGGTCGAAACGGTCAACACGCCCGTATTACCCGCATTATCCAAATAGAGCCCGTACGCTCCGCCTATGATTGAAGATTCGTGCTCGTCTATAAAACTCAGACCATCTGCGGCAATCCTTGATCTGACCCAAATGCCACTGTCAGTTCCTGTCGTTGTGATGCCAAACCCGTCGGTAGTTGTAACGTCAACTTCGACATCCGCACTATAATATCCGAGAAATTGTTCCACATCATCGGGCGTGGCTGCGCCCGAGCATGTCCAATTCCCCCGATCGGGTATAGGCTGCGTACAGCTTCCGGCGAGCGCACCGCTGCTGGTTACGGTTATCGGCAAAGCCGCCATGAACGCGATGGCTAGCGCGTTGGTTTTGATCCCTGAACCCAGTATCGGCCCGACCGCAGCGCCGATCATGGGCGCGTAACTGGCCGCTTTACCATCCACTTTGGTCATACGACCACCACGCAACAATCGATCCCTGACGCGATCAATAAAGTGATTTCCGGTGGTGCGGTTTTGTGCGTCGGTCATGATCTTATACTTTCGTTAACATATTCACTTTGGATGAAACTGTGGCGCTCCCCGTCCGAAAACGGAGAGTCTTCAATCAGAATTTAGGGATTCAAGCTATATTGGCGCGGTCGCGTTGATTTCTTCAGCGCTAGCCGTATTTGGCATGCCGTTATAGGTAATCAACTTGGCAGCTTCTTCCGACATCGGGGGAACGGCCATAGGACAAACCGCGTTCGGGATAATCTCGATGTCGTATAATTCGGAAATCCGGCCATCAATACGGAACCAGTCCACACAGGTGCCTTTGTGCAGATCAATGATCTGCACCCCGCACCAAGGTTCGGAATCCGCGTCCTTTAGACGTTGATCAAGCTCCAACCCCTCAAACCGCTCATAACGCGGTTTTGAGAGGCCGATAAACGCCAGATCACCGTGGAACCGCAGCCCGCGCAAGAAACCCGGACAAAAAGCTTTTGCCTTGAATTTACCCTTGCCAGCTTTGTTAAACTCAACAACGCCCAGCTCGCCAGTGCCTGCATTCAGCAGCCATAATTTGCCTTTATGCATCCGCGGCGAATGCGGCATCGATAAGCCTTCGCAGACGATCTTGTTGGTCTCAACATCAATGACAATGCCCCCATCCGAACGCCGATCCCGCCAGCCGTCAATTGTATTGGACCGCGACACAGCAGTCACATATTTTGGCTTGCCGTCTTGCATCGCCAAACCATTCAGATGGCAGCGATCCTCGTCGACAAGGTCGGAAATAAAGGACGGCTTCCAAATCATTTCGAATGAATGCCGTGCAGATGGCCGCGCCAAACAATTAAAGCGCGTGTTCACAAAAATCGGCTGCCCGTCAGCATCAAGTCCAACGTCATGTGCATCAAGCGCCCCGGTCACATGCACCATGCGCGGCACGTAACAGGCATCAAACGTGTTGTTGATCATCTGACCAGTCTGCAACGTATTTTCGAACCGCATGATCTGATATCCGGCGGTCATGGTTAACCCGCCATGATCATCCACCGACAACCCCATCGGTTTGGGCATAGCGGCCTGATGGATGTTGATCCCGTTTTTCCGGTTGCGACCAATAAAATACAATAATCCTGATTGGTACGAGGTCAGGGCGATGGATATATTAAGATTGGCCAGTCGGCCGGCGAGGCCACCTGAACTGGAATATTTAATATTATCCGCAGGCGCAGCTTGCGGTTGTTTATTAGATGGCGCAGATGCCTCGGCTTGCGCGGGTACTATCTTATCTAACTTGTTCACTAAATTCTCCACAGGTGGATAATTAAAATAATCTCAAACGAAGGTAATTTTTACTAAACGGACAAAAGTTGACGTTACGTAACCCTAGAGGCGCAATTAAATTCAGATTAGCGATCATTTGCATTCCCCGTGGCTTGTGTTTGTAGGTAGAGAATTGGTTTCTCTGAATAATTTTTGTTTGATTACATAAATTTCGCCCGCTACAAATGACAAATACCCGACGAAAACTGCCAAATGAGAAAAATATGCCAAACCGCCTTCGTGTCGTGATCGTGTTATTCCCGCACACCAAACTGTTGGATGTTGTCGGTCCTTTGCAGGTGTTCAATGACGCCAGATTACCAGACCGAAGCCCAGCATATCACGTGGTGTTGGCGTCCAGCCATGGCGGTGCAGTATTGTCGGATGCGGGTGTTAGCGTGCAAACTATATCCCTTGTCGACGCTACTGAAAAACCGATCCACACGCTTCTTGTTTCCGGCGGAGTATCGGCCAAAGAAACCGCCAACTCGGCACCCTTACTACCATGGTTGCGGGAACAATATCCGCTTGTCGAACGCCTTGGATCCGTCTGCCTAGGGGCGTTTATTCTGGCAGAATGCGGATTACTAAAAGGACGCCGCGTCGCCACTCATTGGACAAACTGCACTATACTGGAACAGCAATATGCGGATGTAACCGTGTTAAAAGACCCGATTTTCGTGCAGAGCGGGAAAATATGGACATCCGCGGGTGCCTCTGCGGGTATCGATATGGCCCTTAAAATGGTTGATGATGATTTGGGGCGCACCGAAACTTTGCGTTTAGCCCGCTCGCTGGTGCTTTTTTTGAAACGTCCGGGCGGACAAGCACAATTCAGCACCGAACTCAAACGCGAAACTGGGTATACTGACAATAAATTCGACGAATTACACGCTTGGATAAGGTCAAACCTCGCCAATGATTTAAGCGTCAGCGTCTTGGCTACAAGGGTTGGAATGAGCGAACGCACGTTCGCCCGCACCTATAAAACCACAACTGGACAAAATCCAGGCAAGGCCGTCAGCATTATCCGTTTGGAGGTCGCCTGCCGCATATTGGAGCGAGAAGACAGCCCGATCAAAGAAATCGCGGCGCAATGCGGTTTCATCACCGAAGAAAAAATGCGGCGCGCGTTCCATAACTATCGCGGCGTTACCCCGTCAGATTACCGTGACCGTTTTGGGTCCTTACCAACAGACCAATCGTTTAATCAAACCTAGGGAAAGCACCATATTCATAATAGATTCAGCGCGTTACGATCAAAGCGCCTTACGAAATGTCAGATTAATCCGCTGCGCCCCAAGGTCTTTGTGTTGCCCGCCTTTGATTGTGCGTACACCATGAAAATTAAGTCGTGACGAACCGCCCCATACAAAAACATCACCATGGGTCATCTTGATTAATCGGATCGGATCGTGGCGCGTTTTTCCGCCAAACTGGAAAACCGCAGGAAGCCCCAGTGATACGGACACAATCGGCTGCGTAAAATCAGTTTCGTCTTTGTCCTGATGCAACGACAATTTGGTGCCGGGTAAATACTGATTGATCAGGCAAGCATCGGGCAAATAAAATGGATACCCCGCCTTTGCTCCGGCATCCTGTGCCAATGAGATAAATGCCTGTGGCATCTT
>CAZYMT010000221.1:0-4162 GCA_964649035.1 uncultured Rhodobacterales bacterium | reverse complement strand
TTACCATCTCCGCCGAATAGGAAATCCGTGCTTTTGCCACCTTTCAGCGCGTCTTCACCCGTACCACCATACAGCCAATCGCTGCCTTCGCCGCCGTCTAAAACATCATCGCCCGCGTCGCCGTTCAACGTATCATCACCATCGTCACCGTTCAGTATATCGTCATCATCGCCACCAAACAGCGTGTCGTCGCCCTGACCGCCATTCAGCGTGTCCGTGCCCGCGTCGCCGTCCATGACATCGTTGCCATTTCCGCCGCCCAAGGTATCATTTCCATCGTCGCCATACAGATAGTCATCTCCTTGACCACCTTTCAGCGTGTCTCTGCCGCTGCCGCCAAGTAGCTCATCGTTACCACCGCCGCCCTTCAATAAATCCTTGCCTGCGTCGCCGTAGATGTAGTCAACACCTGCGCCGCCTTTCAGGATGTCTTTACCAGCACCTCCGCGAAGCTCATCCTCGCCATCGCCGCCGATCAAGATGTCGTTGCCCTCTCCGCCTTCTAGTAGGTCATCGCCCGCTTCACCTTCAAGAATATCGTTACCCACCCCACCTGCTAGGGTGTCGTTGCCGTCCCCGCCGTACAGTTTGTCATCCCCATCATCGCCGTAGAGAGTGTCAATTCCATCGCCACCATACAGGGTGTCTTTTCCTTCGCCGCCCGATAGCAGATCATCGCCGGCACCACCCTTCAGGATGTCCTTACCTGTGTTGCCATAAAGTGCGTCATTATCGGCACCGCCGAACAGTTTGTCGCTACCACTTTCCCCAAAAATCAGGTCGCTTCCAAGCCCGCCGAATATCTTGTCGTTGCCACCACCAGCATGGACGTCATTTTCGTGACTTGTGCCCGTATCAAGAAAGCGGATGACGTTATCCTCGTCATCACCAGTGACATCAGCGCCACCACCAATGGACAGGTTTTCGATGTTTCTGAAGGTATCAAGCGCAGGCCCACCAAACGTTCGTTCGCCGGTGCTCATGTTAAACTGCACGTTATCTGACCAGTCGACATCCGAAACTAGCGTATCAATTCCGCCCTTGCCATTGAACGCATCAAACCCAAGGTCTTCGTCAACCAGAATATCGTTTTTCTTTGTTCCATTAATATTAGCCATCGTTATTCTCCCATATAAATATGCGCAAAATTAATGTGCGAGGAGCAAAGCATATGTTGTTCCCCGCGCATTATCTGTGATTTTTGATTTAGATAATTAGGTCGTCCGCACTGATATCCGACAGATCAACACCTTTGATTTTGATCTTGGTGCCATCATATTCGAACCCGACAACGTTATTGTTAGCAGAACCGCGTTCATAGAAATGGCTGAGTGCGTCGGCGGCAGTTGTGAAATTATAGTCCTTAAAGTCAAGCAAATCGATGCCATCTTTGAAATCTTTGATTACATCGAACCCGTCGTTATTGCCAAAGCGAAACGCGTCCGCTCCTTTCCCGCCATATAGAACGTCGTTTCCTGTGCCGCCGTCCAAAATATCAGCGCCACTACCGCCCCTCAGGACGTCGTCGCCGCTTTGGCCAGACAGATAGTCTTCGTCAGCTCCGCCCTTTAGGGTATCGTTGCCTTCCTCACCAAACAGATCATCCTCGCCGTTGCCACCATACAGGGTGTCTTTACCCTTGCCGCCAGTCAAAGAGTCATCACCTTCTCCGCCGTCCAAAATGTCCTTGCCTTTTCCGCCACTTAGGCTGTCGCTTCCAGCCCCACCGAACAGCTTGTCCCTGCCAGTACCGCCATAAAGCGCGTCATTAGCCGCGCCCCCTTTCAGGGTATCTTTGCCCGCGTCGCCATATAGATAGTCCACACCGCCACGACCAAACACTTTGTCATTTCCGCCACCAGCGTGAACCTCGTTATTGGTTACGCCGTCGGTATCAATAAACTTGATGACGTTATTATTGTCGTCGCCATTAACATTGGCACCCCCGCCAAGCGTTAGGTTTTCAATGTTCTCGAAGGTATCAACGATCAAACCAAATTGATTTACCGTGCCAGTATTCATGTTGAACAAAACGGTATCATGCCATCCAACACCCGAGACCAGCGTATCAATCCCGCCTTTACCGTTAAAGTGGTCGATCCCTGTATCTGGATCCAGCAAAATGTCGTTCTTTTTTGTCCCATTAATATTAGCCATTGTTATTCACTCCTGTTGAAAAGTTGTCGTTAAAATCGGCTTACATTAATATTGCACAGGACTATTGTATAAATCGGCCCCTGCCCATTATCTGTGATTTTACGACTTAGATATGAATGTCGTTAACTGTGACGTTTTGAAGATAGCCATTTGCGTCACTGTCATTAATATGTAAGTATTGTTGACCATAATTCAAGTACTTGGCCGTTTTCACTCCATAATTTGCTGATAATACACAATAGATATTGCCCCAACAACCAAGGCCCACGTCCGCGCGAGCCCTCTATTTCAATCTATTTTGTTAGTATAAATACCCAGATCAGACGTATCGATATCCTCCAAATCGATGCCTTTGGTCTTGATTCTCAATCGACTAGCTTTCTTGAGAGCTTTTCCATTATGCCTTTAGCGATAGGTTACATGATTTCAAAGTGAGGCCCTACTCGGCTGGCTGGTTTGCCAATTGGTGGATCGAAATATCTGCCGATGAGATTGCGTTGCCCGTACACCCCGCAATTATTGACAAAAGAAAAGTCAAATGAGTGGACAATATTATTCAGTAACCCCGAAACGTCCAGAATATTGCAAACTGCAATCTATGATTGCCCATCGGAGCGCTTCATTGATGGATAATGGAGCAATAAAACCTTCAAGAGCAGGTATCCCATCGGTCATTTTGGCCGAAAAATAGTCACCCGGGGCACGTAACTTGTTAAGAATGTGTTGCTCCATCGGTTTCAAATTCTTGCTGCTGTCACTTAAAAAAATTATACACAGAAAACTTATGAGATCATCGAAAATGTTCTATTTGATCTGTCGGTTTTGGAGTGTCTAGCGTCCGAAATGAGCTTGGAAACGCGGCCCGCTGAGGCAATTTTGGGCTAAAGTAGAGGGGCGTGCATGCATTATTCCGGCTTGAAAGTAATCAAGGAAGCGCTGACTGGCCATAAAGGTTGGTCGCCGCTTTGGCGCGATCCTGAGCCGAAAAGGCAATATGATATCGTGATAGTTGGCGGCGGCGGTCACGGATTAGCCACCGCTTATTATCTGGCAAAAACCTTTCAACAAAAACGCATCGCAGTGATCGAGAAAGGCTGGATTGGTGCCGGTAACGTCGGTCGGAACACTACCATTATCCGCTCCAATTATTTACTTGATGGTAACGAGCCGTTTTACGAGATGTCCTTAAAACTCTGGGAAGGGTTGGAACAAGATTTTAACTTTAACGCGATGGTCAGTCAGCGCGGTATTTTAAATCTGGTGCATAGCGATGCACAGCGTGATGCCGCACGTCGTCGCGGTAATGCGATGATGTTAAATGGATCGGACGCTGAATTGTTGGATATTGAAGGCGTCCGCGCGATGTATCCTTTCCTGAATTTCGCCAATCAACGGTTTCCGATTAAGGGTGGCCTGTTGCATCGCCGCGGTGGAACGGTGCGCCATGACGCGGTGGCTTGGGGTTATGCGCGCGGTGCCGACAGCCGCGGTGTGGATATTATTCAAAATTGCGAGGTTACCGGTTTTCGGATTGAAAACGGGAAATGTCTGGGTGTGGAAACGAGCAAGGGATTTATCGGCGCTGAAAAAGTGGGCTGCGCCGTTGCCGGATCATCGGGCCGCCTAATGGCCAAGGCCGACATGCATTTGCCGATTGAGAGCCACGTTTTACAAGCGTTCGTGTCCGAGGGGCTAAAGCCCGTGTTGCCGGGGGTCATCACCTATGGTGCCGGGCATTTCTATTGCAGCCAGTCGGACAAGGGTGGTTTGGTGTTTGGCGGCGATCTTGATGGGTATAATTCCTATGCGCAGCGCGGCAATTTGCCGGTCGTCGAGGACGTTGTCGAAAGCGGCATATCGTTGATCCCCGCACTTGGTCGCGTGCGGGTATTGCGGATGTGGGGCGGGATTATGGATATGTCGATGGATGGTTCGCCGATCATTGATCGCACCGGTATCGTCAAGTTATTGAGCATAGTTTGATTTTTTCCAAATAGGCGAATTT
>CAZYMT010000220.1:0-4201 GCA_964649035.1 uncultured Rhodobacterales bacterium | reverse complement strand
CCAACATCCGTAACACGTTGGGATCAGTGGAATTAGTGCGCATTTCGTCAACATTAGCTTGGGTGATACCCAGTTCTTCGGCGTTGATCAGCGCGTAAATGCTCCACTGCACCACGTCGCGCCATTGGCTGTCGCCCTGACGAACCGCTGATGCCAATGGCTCCTTAGACAAAGTTTCGGGCAGGATCATATGATCGGACGGCACCGGAAAGGAGGCGTTATTGCCAGCCATTGACGATTTGTCATTGCTGACCGCATCACACCCACCGTTCAGATAGGTATCATCACGCACGTTGTAATCCTCAAACGTGACCGGGCTGATATTAAGGTTATGCTGACGGCTGAAATCGGTCAGATTGAGTTCCGAAGTCGAACCGGTTTTGACGCAGACCTTAGCCCCCGCAAGTTCCAGCGCGCTGGTGATGCCGCTATCAACACGCACGGTAAAACCTTGGCCGTCGTAAAAAATCGGCTGCAGGAAATCGACGCCCAACTGGGTGTCACGGGTCATTGTCCATGTGGCTGTACGCGACAGCATATCAGAATCGCCGTTAGCCAACGCCGTGAAACGGGCTTGGCTGCTAACGGACTGGAATTCGATGGCGTTCTTGTCGCCAAAAATGGCGGCAGCAACGGCCTGACAAACGGAAACGTCTAGGCCATACCAGTTGCCATCGGAATCCAGATTGTAAAATCCGGGGGATGGTTGGCCAAGCTGACAACGCAGATGTCCGCGTTCCTTAACGATTTCCAATGTGCTTTGCGCCGATACTGTTGTCGCGCCCATAGCGGCAATTCCCGCCAATATTGCGACAGATGCAAAACGTATTTGAAGTCTCATGTTACTACTCTCCATTTAATGGTCCCGCACGAAGAATTTCTCTTCGGTGAACGCGTAGGTGAGCAGTTGATAGCTTTATGAAATGAAGTTTTCATGTCAAAAAATGCACAGAATTGTAACATACGCGCACATGAATACGCGCCGTGTAGCGTGCTATTTGAATGGTATAAAATTATCATCTGTAAAACGGATAATGCCGGACCAATTGGCCCGGCATTATTGTTTCTTAACGCATAGGAGGCGAATACATTAGACCGCCATCCGTCCAGAGCGCATTCAACGTGCCCTCGCGGTCAATGCCGATACCCTGTTCACCACCACCCATGAAGGCTTCATAGATTTCGCCGTAATTGCCGACGGTTTTGATGATGTTATAGGCCCAGTCTGCTTCCAGACCCAGACCTTCATGCAGGTTACCCTCAACACCAAGCATCCGGAGTACATTCGGATCCTTGGAATTGCTGCGCATGTCGTCAACATTGGCTTGTGTGATACCCAGTTCTTCAGCGTTAACCAACGCAAAGATGCTCCACTGAACGATGTCTTTCCACTGGTTGTCACCGTGACGAACCGCGGATGCCAAAGGCTCTTTGGATAGGGTTTCAGGCAGAATCATGTGCTCGGATGGCACTGGGAACGCTGCGATATTGCCGGCCATTGACGATTTATCGCCTGTCACCGCATCACAACCGCCGTTCAGATATGTATCATCGCGAACGTTATAATCCTCGAAGGTTACGTTGCTGATGCCCAAATCATTGGAACGGCTGAAATCTGTCAGGTTCAATTCGGTTGTTGTACCAGTGGTCACGCAAACCTTCGCGCCTGCGAGATCAAACGCGCTGGTGATGCCGCTATCGACGCGAACCGTAAAGC
This sequence comes from uncultured Rhodobacterales bacterium, assembly GCA_964649035.1. Lineage (GTDB taxonomy): Bacteria > Pseudomonadota > Alphaproteobacteria > Rhodobacterales > Rhodobacteraceae > NORP23. The sequence continues at coordinate 2,484 of CAZYMT010000220.1, read as the reverse complement.
CTTGCCCGTCATAGAAATTCGGCGACAAGAAATCGATGCCCAACTGGGTATCACGAGTCATTGTCCATGTGGCAGTCCGCGACAACATATCGCTTTCGCCGTTAGCCAACGCCGTAAAGCGCGCTTGCGAACTTACCGACTGGATTTCCATTTCGTCAGCGTTGCCGAAAATAGCTGCGGACACAGCCTGACACATAGCCACATCAAGGCCATACCAGTTGCCATCGGAATCAAGGTTATAATACCCTGGGGAAGGCGGGCCAACCTGACAGCGCAGATGTCCACGTTCCTTAACGATTTCCAACGTGCTGCTTTGCGCGGACGCCATTGTCGCCCCAGAAGCTGCAACAGCAACTAGCGTAGCACCAAGTGCCAACTTGTTTCGAAGTTTCATTCAATATTCTCCCTGTTTTTTTGTGCCCTATTTTAGGAATGCTCTGAGAAGTCTGTCCAATGCAAATATTCGCACAAGTCATGCAATAATTGCATGAACCTGTGAATGGTTTCAAATTGGTTATCAGCTAATGCGATAATATAACTTGCCAGAACTTCTCAACCCGTGGTTCGCTGAACTTCAAACAACGATAAATATTGATGTTAACAAGGATATCATCGGCTTGTTCAGCAGCACGAACCAGTCGCCCGCTAGCGAGGTCGTCCGCCACCAGCGTATTTGGCAGCCACGCCAAGCCAAACCCCTGTATGGCCATCTCTTTCAGGGTTGTCGCGACAGTTGATTCGTATACTGATTTGAAAGTCAGGCCTTGATATCGGGCTTCCATATGCCGGAGGATCGGCCATGGCGAAGATTTTGACAAGGTATGAAGGCACGGAATCGGCCCTTCGGGGCGGTCTGGGAGCCACCAACTCGGCGCACCGTCATCCGTAGGTGCAACAACTGGAATCAACCGGTCCGTAGCCAAAGTCAAAGACCCGAACAGCTCGGTATTTTCGCAATGTGGGACATTTGGCTCCTCGTAAACGACGAAAAAATCAACTGCATTATCCTTAAGCGCGTCAAAATATTCTGAAATCGTGTCATATTCGGTTTTGACAACAAACTGATTGGCGTCAGTGAAGGGTTGTAGCGTTTTCAGCCAACCAGGCAAGAAAATCTGCGCTAAAGTAGCCAAAGTCGCAAAGCGCATTTTTTCCTGATCTTCGCGAATCAAGGTTCGAATGTCGCTTTTGCCTGCATCTGCCAAATCCACGATTTTGCGCGCCAATGGCAACAATAACTGCCCTGCTTCGGTCAGTTGTGACGGTTGGCATGTGCGATCAATCAGCGGCGCACCGGCCCACACTTCCAGCGCTTGAATCCGCCGGCTAAACGCTGGTTGCGAGATTGAACGCTGCTGCGCTGCGATCCGGAAATTTCCGGTCGCATTCAACGCCAATAAATCCTTAAGCCACTTAAGTTCCATACAACCCCCTACAACATTACCTATTCAAGCGGCGCAAAGAACGCCTTATCGCGCCCCGTCACTTCGGCCCAAAGGCGATCACCATAACTGAAATGCCACCATTCATCGGGATAATTTACCATGCCGGTTGCGTGCATTGCCGCCACCAGTTGATCACGATTTTTGCGAATTTCAGGCGCGACAGGCCAGTTAGTTGGGGCAACGCCCGACAACCCTTTCATCACTCCGCCAAAATCCAGTTCCGTGCGATCTGGACGCGTCAGTTTCACATCCACAGCTGCGCCAGCCTGATGCCCGCTGCCGAAACCATCGGGCGGTGAAACCCAACGTGCGGCCTCGATATACACCTGATCTTCGCTCCAATCGGGGTGAGCTTCGGTGATGCGGGCAAATACGGGCCTCCACAATTCCCATTGACGTTCGCGCGTGCGGAATGCGTCGAATACCATCAGGCACAAACCATCAGGTAACGCCTCGGAACAGGCGACAACCTTGTCGTGGATCACGCGTCTGATCCGCCAATCATCGGTTTCAAGCGGGTTCAGGAACAATTTATCTGTCTCGACAAATTCCACCATATCAACGGGATTTTCCCGTTCTGTAACTGTGATTACGTCGTCCAATCCAACACTACCTTTCCACTAGATCCCGATTTCATCGCCGCAAAACCAGCCTCAAAATCATCAGCCTTAAAATGATGCGTAATAACCGCGCTTACATCCAAACCATTTTGCAACATGGCCAGCATTTTGTACCAAGTTTCGAATATTTCGCGCCCGTAAACGCCCTTTATGGTGATCGATTTCAACACAATCGAGGACCAATCCACCGCCGATTTCCCCGGCGGTATGCCCAGCATGGCAATGCGCCCACCCATCACCATCGCCCCGATCATCTGATCCAGCGCTATTTGCGAGCCGCTCATTTCCATGCCGACATCAAACCCCTCAACCACCCCTAAAGAGGCCGCAATCTGTTTAAGGTCGGTATTGGTAACATTCACCGTCGTCACGTCGGCACCCTTGCTAGCCAGATCAAGTCGATCCTGATTGATATCGGT
>CAZYMT010000219.1:0-4227 GCA_964649035.1 uncultured Rhodobacterales bacterium | reverse complement strand
GCGCAAAAAATTCACTGGATCCGCTGATAAAGTTGTCAATCTGATCACGTTTTATGCCCAAGAAGTGCGAGAGGTTCTGGCCTCCATCGGGGCGCGGTCATTGGACGAAGTTATCGGACGGGCCGATTTGCTGACGCAGGTTTCGCGCGGCTCGGCGCATCTGGATGATCTGGATTTGAACCCGTTGTTGATTTCTGCAAGCGAAGCTGGCGAGATCAATTATAACCGTGGGCGGGATCGCCAATCGGTGCCCGATACGCTGGATGCACAGATTGTGGAAGACGCGCAGCCGTTCTTTAAGGACGGCGAAAAAATGCAGCTTTCCTATGCGGTGCAAAACACCCATCGGACGGTCGGAACACGGGTTTCCAGCCATATTGTGAAGCGTTTCGGAATGCGGAATTCGTTGATGGAAAACCATCTGACGATCCGTTTGACGGGGTCTGCAGGGCAATCCCTCGGCGCGTTTGCCGCACCTGGGTTGAAAATCGAGGTGTCTGGCGATGCAAATGATTACGTCGGCAAAGGCCTGTCCGGCGGGTTGATTACCATTCGACCACGGCTTGAATCTCCACTGGTTGCTGCCGAAAACACCATTATCGGCAACACGGTTCTTTACGGAGCAACGGACGGAAAACTGTTCGCGGCGGGCCGTGCTGGCGAGCGTTTCTGCGTCCGGAATTCCGGTGCAGAGGTCGTGATCGAGGGTTGTGGCTCCAACGGTTGCGAATATATGACCGGCGGGGTTGCTGTTATCCTTGGATCAATTGGCGACAATTTCGGGGCCGGCATGTCCGGTGGTATGGCGTTCATTCTGGATGAAAGCGATAATGTTGAAATCCGGACGAACCTCGAAATGTTAACCATTCAGAGCGTGCAATCCAGCCATTGGGAAGCCGTTCTAAAGGGTCTGATCGAGGAACATACCCGCGAAACGGGCAGCGTTAAAGGCACGGAAATCTTGCGGCGTTGGGACGAATTGTTGCCAAAATTCAAACAACTTTGCCCCAAAGAAATGTTGTCACGACTATCACATCCGCTAGTCGATGACGTCGCAAAATCTGCATAGTTGATTACCATGGCGCGGATCGGGTAGGTTCGCGCTATGGCTAGACCACCACGTAATAAGTCACCGAGCAAACCCGCTAAAATAACCTTTTGGTTACAGCGCCTTATTTATTGGATTCTGCGTGGCTATTTGAAATTTTGGACGGCTGTTTTCCTGTTTATTGTCAGCGTGGTTTTCATGCTAAACTGGGTAAATCCACCGATTACATATCTAATGGTGACTGAATATCAACGCCTTGGGACGGTCGCATATCGATGGCGCGACCTTGAGGATATGTCGCCAAATATCCCACTGGCAGTCGCCGCCGCTGAGGATGCTAATTTTTGTGCGCATAACGGTTTTGATTTCGACGCGATTGAGGCTGCTTTGGAAGAAGGTTCGGGGCGCGGGGCCTCGACTATTTCCCAACAGGTGGCCAAAAATGTGTTTTTGTGGCCGGGGCGAAGCTGGTGGCGTAAGGGGTTTGAGGCGGGCTTTACCGTGTTGATTGAGGCCCTATGGTCCAAACGCAGGATCATGGAAGTTTACCTGAACGTGGCGGAAATGGATGAAGGTGTATTCGGTGTTGATATCGCCGTGCCGAAGTATTTTCGAACAGGGACACAAAGTTTGCGGCTTGCAGATGCGGCTCGTTTAGCGGTCATTTTACCAAACCCGCGCGGGCGATCACCACGCAATTTAACGGGTCGTTTGCAGCGCCGCGCCAGTCGGATCGCGATTGGTGGCTCAACTTTACGAGCCGAAGGGCGGGCTGATTGCTTTTTGGACAAACCAACGCCTTGAATTGTGGCGGTTTTCGAGTCATTAAGTTGTATCGCATAATTTCAGGATTCCATGATGCAACGCCTTTATCATCTTCCTCTCTCGCCATTTTGTCGGAAAATCCGGCTGGTCATGGCTGAGAAAAACATCGATGTCGAATTGGTGGAGGAACGGCCGTGGGAACGGCGCTTGGATTACCTGCGGCAAAATCCATCTGGTAAGGTGCCGATGCTGAAAATCGATGGTCTTGTATTGGCCGATTCTTCTGCGATATTTGAATATCTTGAGGAAACTAGGCCCGAAACACCCCTACTTCCGCATTCCGCTGCGGACCGCGCCGAAGCGCGCCGTTTGGAAGCGTGGTTTGATGATAAGTTTCATCAAGAAGTGACGGTTAACCTTGTTTATGAACGGGTTAATAAGAAGCTAATGGGGACCGGAGCGCCAGAGGGGGCCTGGATCAAGGCCGGAATTACAAATGTTAAGTATCATCTGGATTATATGGCTTGGTTGCTTGAGCAACGAAAATGGTTGGCCGGTGATGTGATGACAATCGCAGATTTCGCGGCAGCGGCGCAGCTTAGCTGCCTTGATTATGTCGGCGATGTTGATTGGGCGCGGCAGCCACTGGTTAAGGATTGGTACTCTAAAATCAAATCACGACCAGCTTTCCGGCCAATTTTGGCTGACCTTATTCCCGGATTCATCCCTCCACCACATTATTCCGACCTAGATTTCTGATGCCTGCGGCCGCTCAAGACGGTCTGCTTGAGGCGCTGCGAGAAAAAGCAGAGGCCGAAGGGTTTTCAGCGTTTGGGGTTTGCGCACCAGATTCGATTCCGAAAGCGGCGGAGCGCCTGAAAGCGTTTGTTGACGCAGATTATCATGGGCAGATGCAGTGGATGGCCGAGCGTCAGAAATGGCGTGGCAATCCGGCTGCGTTATGGCCTGAGGCAAAATCGGTTATCATGTTGGCGGATAATTACGGACCAACAGGCGATCCGTTGCGACTTCTCGAAATGGGGGATCGCGGGTATATTTCTGTTTACGCGCGTAACCGTGACTACCATGATCTGATCAAGAAACGGCTAAAGCGGATTGGGCGTTGGTTGCTGGAGGAAGCGGGCGGCGAGATCAAGGTTTTTGTCGATACGGCACCGGTTATGGAAAAACCGCTGGCGGCGTCGGCTGGATTGGGCTGGCAAGGCAAGCATACGAATTTGGTTAGCCGTGATTTGGGTAGCTGGTTTTTTCTTGGCTCAGTCTTCACGACAATTGACCTACCCAAGGATGATGCCGAACCAGATCACTGCGGGAATTGCTCAAAGTGCCTCGATATTTGTCCCACAGGGGCTTTCCCCGCGCCCTATCAGCTGGATGCGCGTAAGTGTATTTCCTACCTGACGATTGAGCATAAGGGACCGATTGACGAGGCGCTGCGCCCCATGCTTGGCAACCGGATTTATGGCTGCGATGACTGTCTGGCCGTTTGCCCTTGGAACAAATTTGCCGAGGTTAGCAATCAGGCGGCTTACTGGGCGAGGATCGAATTGACTTGCCCGAAACTGGCGCATCTGGTGGCACTGGATGATACCGAATTTCGTCAAGTTTTTAGCGGTTCACCCATCAAACGTATTGGTCGGAACCGGTTTGTGCGTAACGTGTTATACGCGATTGGGAATTCCGGCGAGGTTGGCCTGAACCCTTATGCGGCGGCGCTGTTGACGGATGATGATCCGGTTATTCGTGACGCTGCTGTCTGGGCGTTGGACCACCTGCCGGACAAATAAAAAGCCCGACGCGATGCCGGGCTTTGAAATTTTTCAGCGTTTAAAACAATTAGTGCAGCTTGGCACCAACCACTTTGATCGCATCGGCAACCAAACCATTCTTGTCGTCTTTCGACATATTGGCAACGATCACTTCGCGTGCCGCAGCAATCGCAATGGTCACGGCCTTGTCTTTGACTTCGCGAACGGCACCGTCTTCGGCAGATTGAATCTGATCCTCGGCAGCTTGTAAGCGACGGGCAATGCTGTCCTTCAGGTCTGCTTTCGCAGCTTCAGCGGCCAGCTCGGCCTCGGCTTTGGCGTGGGCGATGATGCCTTCGACGTGACCTTCTACTTCTTTGTGCTTACGCTCAAAAGAGGCGAGGATTGTCTGGGCTTCTTCACGTAGCGCGCGGGCTTCGTCAATCTCAGCCTTGATGCCATCGGCGCGTTTATCCAGCAAGCCAGCGACAGTTTTCGGAACTTTTAGATATAGCAACACACCAATGAACAGCACGAATGCGATAAGTACAACGATGCCAGTGTCATCAAGCAACTTGTCACCAGCAGCAAATGCCGGTGACGCGATCAATGCAGCGGCAATAAAGGAAATACGGTTCATCTCGT
>CAZYMT010000218.1:0-4246 GCA_964649035.1 uncultured Rhodobacterales bacterium | reverse complement strand
GTCCAAAGAAATGCGTGGGTTCTCGGTCGATCTGGCGGATCGTTTACCGCTTGATGTCGAAGGGGCCAAGGCACTGTTGGCCGAGGCGGGGTATCCCGACGGGTTCTCGTTCGGTCTGATGTGCCCGAATGATCGCTATATCAATGACGAGGCGATCTGCCGTGCGACCGCATCAATGCTGGCAAAAATCGGGGTGACGGCGAACCTTACGTCCATGCCGGTGCGGACCTATTGGCCGGAACTGCGCGAGGATAATTTCGATATGTATCTTCTGGGCTGGTCCCCGGGAACATTCGATGCCGAACATCCGCTGCGCTTCCTTGCGTCCACGCCAAACACTGAACGCAAACTTGGCTCGTGGAATTTCGGCGGGTATTCGAACGCCCGTATTGATGAGCTGTTGCCGATGATCCAGACCGAGATCGACGATGATGTGCGCCAAACATTGATCGACGAGGCCCATAAGATTTTGCAAGTTGATGTCGCATATGTGCCGATGTATGTGCAACCGCTGATCTGGGCAACCAAAGACAATATTGCGCTGACCCAACGCACGGATAACTTCTTTATCCTTCGCTGGGTGACCGTGAACTGATCATGCTATCGAATGGCCCGAATATCGGGCCACTCATACACCTTGCACGCCTTTCTGCGGTTTACGGACAGTATTATTGTCGCTAAAATCTACCAGCGTTCAACGATGCTAACGCGTCATAACAAAGTGGGGTCAGGGGTTTGAAGCCAGATTGGATAGCCGTTGACTGGGGCACCAGCAAATTGCGCGCTTGGGCGATGGATGCCGATGGGAACGCGTTAGCGCATGTTATATCCGACAGGGGCATGGGAAGCCTTGCGCCGGATGAATTCGAACCCGCGCTGCTTTCGCTAGTTGATCAATGGTTACACGAAGCCACCACCATAATTGCCTGTGGCATGGTCGGCGCAAAACAAGGTTGGTGCGAAGCTGCGTATTTGCAGGCCCCGTGCAAGGCGCTCGATATCCCAAAAATCATCACAGCGCCCGCCAACGATCCACGCCTTTGTGTCCAGATATTACCCGGCATCAGTCAAGCCAAACCAGCCGACGTTATGCGCGGCGAAGAAACGCAGTTGGCCGGGCTGATCGCTGAGAATCCACAATTTGACGGCGTCGTATGCCTGCCCGGCACCCACACTAAATGGGTACGTGTCAGCGCCGAAGAAATCGTCAATTTCACGACCTATATGACCGGCGAAATTTTTGCCCTGATTGCCGATCAATCGGTCCTACGCCATTCCATTGGCCAAGGATGGGACCAAGAAGCGTTTAATCAGGCACTTTCGGACGCGATTTCACGGCCCGAAGCATTTGCATCAAAACTATTCGCCCTGCGCGCTGAAACATTATTATCTGATTTGAACCCAAATACCGCCCGTTCGCGGCTTTCGGGGCAGCTTATCGGTCTGGAGCTTGCCGCCGCCCGCCAATATTGGTTGGGGCAGAATGTGGCAATTATCGGGGCGACAGATTTGGCGAAAACGTACCAATCCGCCCTAATAACCCAAGGGTTGCAGCCCACGGTATATGATGCCGAATATCTAACCCTAAAGGGTTTGACGGCTGCTTATAGGGATTTCAAATGACACGTAACCTGATCGCCATCCTGCGCGGCTTGCAACCATCCGAGGCGCTTTCGATTGGCGAAGCCTTGATCAGCGCTGGTATCACAAAAATCGAGGTCCCGTTAAATTCCCCCGACCCACTTGATAGCATCGCGGCATTGGTGCGCGAATTTGGCGATCTGGCCGAATTTGGTGCGGGTACGGTCCTGACGGCTGAGGCTGTTAACCAAGTCGCCGACACAGGAGCCACCTTGATTGTATCGCCGAATTGCGACGCAGACGTCATTCGGGCAACCAAACAACGTGGGCTTAAATCTTACCCCGGCGTCCTAACCCCAAGCGAATGTTTTTCTGCGCTCAAACACGGTGCAGACGGCCTGAAAATTTTCCCTGCATTCAAAATGGGCGCTGACGGATTGTCAGCATTGCGCGCCGTCCTACCCGCAGAAGCACAAGTCTTTATGGTTGGCGGCGTCGGCATACATAATTTTGCTGAATATATTGACGCCGGAGCCAACGGGTTTGGCATCGGCACAGGTGTCTTCAAACCGGGCTTCTCGGCGCAAAACGTTGCCAAAGCCACCGCCGAGTTGGTAGTTGCTTATGACAAATGTATTTGAATTACGTGCATAACCCTTCAATTAACCTTTGATTCTGTCTGTCCAAAATATTCTGGTGATCCGAATCGAGTTTTGGAAAATGGAATGCAGGAAATCTGGTGCACTTTGGGCATCTTCCAAAATCCGCCCGAGCGGGCAGAGCATACCTTCAGGCGGAATCGAAATAGGATCATTTCGGGTTTTGTTTCGCGAATACACTCAACGGCCCCTACAACAACCGTTCGACATCTTGCTGCGCTGGAAAAGCGCGGCTGGAACAGCTAGCTCTTGGACAAACCCGACAACTAACGCCCACAGGTGTTATTCTGTTCGGATGCCCTAAATCAAACCCGTCAGAGTAGACCAATCGATGCGCGTGACTAAAACTGCAACCTAACCCGATGGACATGTGTTTGATGTCACCATTATGACTATTTTCGCCTTTGGTCAGAGTTCGCGCAATACAGAAAAACCGCGACTCGTCTGGCATTTCCGATATTTGAATGGTGATCCGGCCCGGTTGCATGAATGCCTCGTAAACATTCCAGCGCGGGCAAGCACCACCATGCCTTGGAATGTTAATACCGGAAATAGAAAACCGTTTCGAAATATTGCCCGCAATATCGGTACGAACCAGATGAAAAGGAACACCGCTGGCCCCGGGTTTTTGTAACGTGGTCAGTCGATGACAAACCTGTTCAAAGCTCACACTAAATCGTTGGGAAAGTCGTTCAACATCATACCGTGTATCTTCGGCAGCTTTCAAAAATTTGGCGTAGGGCATCAATATTGCGCCCGCAACATAGCTGCCCAATGCCTTCTTCGCTAGTTCATCGACATTTGGATGTGAGAAATTCGCATTCTTCACCAATTCAGAAATTTCCAAACCCGCAGCGTGATCACCAATGGATTTGGCAACAGTAAATAGTCGACTGGGATTCGGAAGGATCTCTGAAATTTTCAACTTCATTGCATCCAGATCAAAACCCGTTTCGAAATCACCTATCGATACAGCGATCCCAAACACATTCATTAGATAGCCGTTTAGATGACCAAGTTCGGGCATTGCCTGCCCAACATCAGCACTGACCCTTTGCGCGACATCCTCCAACCTTTGAAAATAATTTCCATTTTCTTGCAAGAAATCCGAAATCTGTTCACTCGCCAGCCTATTATCCGCACTCGAATCGTCATTCGATATTGACCCTTCTCTCAGCCCGCGAAATTGATCGTATAAAAGAACGATCGCGCGGGCGACCGCAGGGCTGGTGTTAGTAAATTCCTTGATATCATAGTTGGTTAGGTCGATATCGCCAAATAGTTCATCACTAAACATTTCCATTAAGTCACCAGACAAACGTTGCTCGTCACTGGCGGTTAAATCGCTAATTTCTAGTCCGAATTTCTGCGCCAACGTTAATAGCAATGGTACGGTTAGCTTGCGGCTATTATGCTCGATCAAATTCAGGTAACTCGCCGAGATTCCAAGCTCGCGGGCAAGGTTCGCCTGACTTATGGCTTTTTGTCGACGCAGCTGTCGGATACGCCCGCCAATTTGCGGAATATTGTCTTTCATTTCTTCACAACCCTTACAAATAAGGTGTTATATCTTGTAAATACTTAACAGAATTTACACCGCATAAGCACGTTTTCAATTGATGACTTGCCATATCTGTGCATTCTTTACAACACAAATTCAATATTCACAAAAACCAACAGGAGGCGTCACAATGTCTACAACAACCACAATATCCACCGAAGAGGGTGTTACATTTTTCGGGAAGGAGCCGTCGGCAGTCTTGGACGCATTCCATACATCCGGCCTAGCCGCCGAGGGCTATTCGATTGCTTGCCGTATCGTTCGGCAATCCGCGCGGCTCGTCGATCCATCAGGGACCAACAGCAGCCTATTCGACGGCGAGAAGCTTTACGCCGGCACGTTTATCCGAACCACTTGAACTTAGTAAGGAACCTCAAAATGTCCATATCCAAACAATCCCGCATTAATGCGTTAGAAAAAGATTGGTCAACGAACCCTCGTTGGG
>CAZYMT010000217.1:0-4286 GCA_964649035.1 uncultured Rhodobacterales bacterium | reverse complement strand
GGCCTAGGGCGCCCGAAACCAAAACCGGCGCAACGCTAAAAATTTTGCCCACCGAGGCGAAGCCGAGGCTTGGGGCGTCGCCAAACATGTGTTCAGCTTGCTGAATACAATGCCTTGACCGACGGGGGCTTTTGCCCCTGTGAGGGCGAGGCACGCTTGGGGAAGCAATGGCCTCACTGCGTTCGGTTTGGGGGATTTCATCCCCCTCGCGCCATTCGGCGCTCTCCCCCTAGGATTTTTTTGCTATTTGGAATGGATTAACCATCGGATTCTGGTGGGAATCGGGAAAAAAACCGAAAATGTGCAGTGCAAAGCGTCGCAGTTTAGGCTGATTTATGTGTAAGCATTTGATATTCATTCATTAAATAAAATATTGCCAATACCGGCGCTGACTTGCAACGCGCAAATTCCTCTGCTATCACCGCGCCGATTTCATTGAAAATGTTATAGGACGTTTTCGACGGGTTTATGCCGCGCCGCTGCTGGTGCTGCATCTAAAGACAAAGGGGTGTTCGTGTCTGCATCAGCTACATTAACCGCAGGGGCCGCTGGCCGTTATGCGACCGCGCTTTTCGAGATTGCCAAAGACGCGGGAAACATTGCCGCTGTTGAAAGTGATCTTGATCAGTTGCAAGGGGCGCTGAATGAAAGCGCTGATCTTCGGGCTGTTATGGCCTCTCCGATTTATTCGCGTGATGAACAGGGTGCTGTTCTGGGGGCGATCACCAAAAAAATGGGTCTGGGTTCCGAGGTGTCAAACACCGTCGCCCTGATGGCCGCCAATCGCCGCCTGTTTGTGGTTGGTGACATGATTTCACAGGTCAAGGCGCTGGCCGCTGATGATCGTGGTGAGGTCACAGCCGAGGTGCAATCAGCCAAAAAGCTGAGTGACACCCAAAGCAAGGCGCTGGCCGCCGCGCTAAAGAAATCTATTGGCAAAACTGTCAAAGTGAATGTGACCGTGGATGAAAGCCTCATCGGCGGTCTTATTGTGAAGGTGGGGTCGGTCATGGTCGACAGCACCCTTCGCTCCAAACTTAACAATCTTCAAAACGCAATGAAAGAGGTCGGATAATGAGCATCCAAGCCGCGGAAATTTCTGCGATCCTCAAGGACCAGATCAAGAATTTTGGTGCTGAGGCCGAAGTCGCCGAAGTCGGACGAGTGTTGTCCGTAGGGGACGGTATCGCCCGTGTATATGGTCTGGACAATGTTCAGGCTGGTGAAATGGTTGAATTCCCCGGTGGTATCCGTGGCATGGCCCTGAACCTTGAAACCGACAATGTCGGTATCGTTATTTTCGGTTCTGACCGCGACATCAAAGAGGGTGACACTGTTAAGCGCACCAACTCGATCGTGGACGTTCCGGTTGGCGACGAATTGCTGGGCCGCGTTGTTGATGGTCTTGGCAATCCGATTGATGGCAAAGGCCCGATCAAAACCAAGAAACGCTCAGTTGCTGACGTGAAAGCCCCCGGTATTATCCCGCGTAAATCGGTGCATGAACCGATGGCGACCGGCCTGAAATCCGTGGACGCCCTGATCCCCGTTGGCCGTGGCCAGCGCGAGCTGATCATTGGTGACCGTCAAACCGGCAAATCCGCTGTGGCGCTTGATGCGGTTCTGAACCAAAAAGCCTATAATGAGGCTGCTGGCGATGACGAATATAAAAAGCTGTATTGCGTTTATGTGGCGATTGGCCAGAAACGCTCTACCGTTGCGCAGCTTGTGCGTAAACTGGAAGAAAACGGCGCCATGGAATATTCCATTGTTGTTGCCGCCACCGCGTCTGACCCGGCACCGTTGCAGTTTTTGGCACCTTACGCCGCGACCACCATGGCGGAACATTTCCGCGATAATGGCCGCCACGCGCTGATCATCTATGATGATCTGTCCAAACAAGCTGTTGCTTATCGCCAAATGTCGTTGCTGCTGCGCCGTCCACCCGGACGCGAAGCTTACCCCGGCGATGTTTTTTATCTTCACTCTCGCCTGTTGGAGCGCTCAAGCAAACTGAACGCGGATTACGGTTCGGGGTCTTTGACCGCGTTGCCGATCATTGAAACCCAAGGCGGCGACGTTTCAGCGTTTATTCCGACCAACGTGATTTCGATCACCGATGGCCAGATCTTCCTTGAAACCGAATTGTTCAACTCGGGCATTCGCCCTGCTGTGAACACCGGCCTGTCGGTGTCGCGTGTTGGCTCGTCTGCCCAAACCAAGGCGATGTCCTCGGTTTCCGGCTCGATGAAACTGGAATTGGCGCAATACCGCGAAATGGCGGCGTTTGCACAGTTTGGTTCTGATCTTGATGCGTCTACACAGGCCTTGCTTGCCCGTGGTGCCCGCCTGACTGAATTGCTGAAACAGCCGCAATATTCGCCCCTTACCAATGCCGAACAGGTGATGGTGATTTTTGCCGGCACAAATGGCTATCTCGACAAAATCGAGGTATCCGATGTGGGGCGTTTTGAGCAAGGCTTGCTGACCCATCTGCGTGCCAACAATGCTGACCTGCTAAAAGACATCACCGATAATGACCGCAAGGTCAAAGGTGAGCTGGCGGACAGTGTTAAAGCCGCAATCGAAGCGTTCTCGAAAGACTTCGCGTAATTTTGGCCTAAAGGGAAAGGAGTTCTGCCCATGGCGAACCTCAAAGACCTGAAAGTACGGATCGAGAGTGTCAAAAGCACTCGGAAGATCACCAAGGCCATGCAGATGGTTGCCGCGGCGAAACTGCGCCGCGCGCAAGAATCCGCAGAGGCCGCGCGGCCCTACGCCGAACGCATGAATGCGGTTTTGGGCAATCTTGCCCAGAATGCCGACGATAGCGCGCCGCGCCTTATGCGCGGTTCGGGTGCTGACGATGTGCATTTGCTGATTGTCGCCACCTCTGAACGTGGGCTTTGCGGGGGGTTCAACTCCTCGATCGCCAAATTGGCGCGGCTGCATATTGCTGAACTGCGGGCCGCTGGCAAAACCATCAAAATCGTGACGGTTGGCAAAAAAGGCCGTGACCAGCTGAAACGTGATTATGGTGATCTGATGATCGACCATGTGGATATGTCCGAGGTCAAACGCCTTGGCTATACCCATGCGGCTGGTGTCGCCAAAGACGTTTTGGCGCGGTTTGATGCCAGCGAATTCGACGTCGCGACCATTTTCTATAGCCGCTTTAAAAATATTGCCGAACAAATCCCGACCATCCAGCAGCTTATTCCTGCGAAATTTGAGGCCAGCGATGCGGCCGCGATTTCCTATGAATACGAACCGGATGAAGACGAAATTCTGGCTGATTTGCTGCCCCGTTCGGTGGCCACCCAGATTTTCACGGCTTTGCTTGAAAACGGCGCGTCCGAACAGGGTGCACGGATGTCGGCCATGGATAACGCCACGCGCAATGCAGGCGACATGATCGACAAGCTGACCATCCAGTATAACCGTTCGCGCCAAGCCGCGATTACAAATGAATTGATCGAGATTATCTCGGGCGCTGAAGCGCTGTAGCAGGAGAAATGACATGGCTAAACTAGCTGTAGGCAAAATTACACAGGTGATTGGCGCGGTTGTCGACGTTCAGTTCGAAGACCACCTGCCAGCCATTCTGAATGCGTTGGAAACAGACAATAACGGCAACCGTGTTGTGCTTGAGGTTGCGCAGCACCTTGGCGAAAACACAGTGCGGACCGTTGCAATGGACGCAACCGAGGGCATGGTGCGCGGCGCTGTTGTCAAAGACACTGGCGACACCATTTCGGTGCCGGTTGGCACTGCCACTTTGGGTCGCATCATGAATGTGATCGGCGAACCGGTTGATGAAAAAGGCCCAATTGAAACCAAAGATCGTCGCTCGATCCACGGTGACGCGCCAGCTTTTTCCGAGCAGTCCACCGAATCTGAGCTGCTTGAAACCGGCATCAAGGTTGTTGACCTGCTGGCCCCTTACACCAAAGGCGGCAAAATCGGCCTGTTCGGCGGTGCCGGTGTTGGCAAAACCGTGCTTATCATGGAATTGATCAACAACATCGCCAAAGTGCACTCGGGCGTATCGGTGTTTGCGGGCGTTGGTGAACGCACCCGCGAAGGTAATGATCTTTACCACGAGATGATCGAATCCGGCGTGATTGTCCCTGACAACTTGGTCGATTCAAAAATCGCGCTTGTGTATGGCCAAATGAACGAACCTCCGGGGGCGCGTATGCGCGTGGCGCTGTCTGGCTTGACCTTGGCCGAGCAATTCCGCGATGAAACCGGTGCTGACGTGCTGTTCTTTGTTGATAACATCT
>CAZYMT010000216.1:0-4296 GCA_964649035.1 uncultured Rhodobacterales bacterium | reverse complement strand
TCGCCTTGCCGGTGAAGAGGCTTCTAGACCCCAACCACGAGTCGCACAAGAGGTATTTTCAATAAAATGACAGTTTTTTGAAATTAGTTTGATAAAGCCGTTTATCCACCCTACTCTCCGACCAAAGGAGAACAGTTTGGACCATAAAAACATGGCAAAATCGCCGGAAGACCTCGCAACAGCAGAACAATTCGCCAGCATGTCTGGTTTGGAATTCATGCAAGCCGTCCTGAATAAGGCGCTCGCAGGACCCGCAATCGGCGATACGCTGAACTTTTATGTATCCGGCGTCGAATCTGGTCAGGTAATATTCCGCGGCACCCCCGAATTTCCCCACACCAATCCCATGGGAACGATTCACGGTGGGTGGTACGGCGCGCTGCTTGATAGCTGCATGTCTTGCGCAGTGATGACCAAGGTAGCGAAAGGGTACTATTACACGACGCTCGAATTTAAGGTGAATGTCACCCGTTCCATCCCGCTTGGCATTGAAGTCGAGGCGATTGGCATTGTGCAACATTCCGGACGCTCAACCGGCGTGGCCAACGGCGAAATACGCGGGGTTGAGGACGGGCGTTTATATGCAACGGGGTCAGCCACCTGCATTATCATGAAAATGCCCGCATAACCGCAGTTCAGCAAGATTTGTCATATCGCCCTATGATTTCAGTAAACGGCGAACATGTGAGGGAATATGGAAATCAGCCTGAACGACTATTATCAACGGATGGAGCGGGTGATTGCACATATCAACGCCCATCTGGATGAGGATTTGAATCTTGATGATCTGGCTGATGTCGCCTGCTTGTCGCGATTCCACTGGCACCGCGTCTATCGTGGCATCACCGGCGAGACTATCCATAGCACCGTGAAGCGCCTGAAGCTTAATCGGGCCAGTTATGCGCTGAAACACAGTGATGACAGTCTGGCGGTGATTGCCAAGCGTGCCGGCTATACCCGCGTTGAGAGCTTCGCACGGGCGTTCAAGGCGCAGCTTGGACATACGCCAGCGGCCTTCCGTGCCTCCTCCGATTTGGTTTCGCGTATCTCAACCCTAAAACTGGAGAGTTTCGCCGTGAGCATTCAAACCGAAAACCTGTCATATGACATTAAGGACCTGCCAAGCATTCGATTGGCCGCGCTGCATAATAGGGGCGGCTATAATGGTAGCAGCGCCTTCAACCGATTATTCAAGCACGCCATCAAGCAAAACATCCCGATGGAGGGGCACCAAATGGTCGGGTTATATTATGATGATCCTGCCCTTATGCCCGCTGATGATTTGCGGTCGATCGCGGGGATTAAGGTCGGGGATGATTTCATGCCCACCGCCCCGCTTGAAATCTTTGATACTTACGCCGGACGATATGCGGTATTTCACTATAAGGGTCCATATGAGCGGACAGGTTTGGCCTATGACTGGATATTTGGCAGATGGATGCCTCAGTCGGGCGAGGAAGCCGCCGAAGAGCCCTCCCTCCATATTAGTTTGAATACACCGGACACCACCGCCTCCGAGGATTTGTTGACCGATATATGTATACCGCTGAAAGGATAGATGATGGAAAAGCTTGATTTGAAGAAAGTACAAAAGGATATCTATCGCCCGTCGGCCCAAAAGGTGAACTGGCTGGACCTTGGGCCAATGCAATATCTGATGATTGACGGGATCGGCGAGCCGGGTTCGCCGATTTACCAGCAAGCGGTGCAAGCGTTGTTTGTGATTTCCTATACGCTGAAGTTCCAGATCAAGAAAACGCGCGGGCCGGAATATGCAGTTATGCCGCTCGAGGGGTTATGGTGGGCCGATGACATGGCCCATTTCACCACCGACGTGGATCAAAGCAAATGGAAATGGACAATGATGATCCGCCAACCGGATTTTGTGACCGAAGCTGATGTGGAGGGAGCACTGAAAGCGGCAGCCACCAAGAAAACTCCGTCCAATGTCGAAGGCCTGCGGTTCGAGACATTTACCGAAGGGGAGGTTTGCCAGATCCTGCATATCGGACATTTCAGCGAGGAAGGCCCAACCATTGAGCATCTGCATAGCGAGATCACTGCCGCAGGTAAATCGCTGCGCGGTAAACACCATGAGGTCTACCTGTCCGACATCCGGCGCGCTGCACCAGAAAAGTGGCGGACAATATTGCGCCAGCCCGTGGGGTAAACTTCGTTGGCATTTATTGTGCAGGTTTTCAGGTTGTATTCGGCAGTCGCTTGATTTGACACCAACCTAAATTACCTCCGTTAAAACAACGGAGGGATTGTGTTTGAAATGTCTGACCTGACTGCAATCATTATAGTGGTTTTAGCCTTCGGGATTGCTTGGTCGGTGGGACTTATCATCGTCCCCTTTTACCGCGCATTCAATAGAGGTGAGATACCATCCGCGTTTTCACTGTTTTTTTCCGCGGTGACGCTATGCCTCGCGATCTATACCGCCATATCAACTGCAAACGGGCGGCTATCCGACGCAGTGATACTCGGTGCCTTCACCCTGTTATCCCCGCCCGTAGCAATAGTATTCCAGATCACCGAACTTGCTGACCTACATTTCGCCGGCTTCGCAATATCATTCCTAATATTATTGATTGCCTGCTTTATCGCCTTGCAAAGCACATCAGGCCGCGAGCGCATTGCGATCGCCCTGTTTTCGGTGCTGCCAATTTGCACAATTCCGGTGATGGTCGAAAGCATCGCCTCAAATTCCAAGATAGAGACCGCGCATGAAGGCCTAGACGGGGATTGCCAGAGCCTCGGCTCATTTTACCAATCCATGAAGGAGCATGGCAGTTCTTACGCCCATTTCCACGCATTAGCGCTTAAAGGCGATCAAGTTTTTGTCTGGAGCTACCGAAAACAGGCGTTCGTTGAGTTGGACACGGAAAGTACACGGTATTATTTACAATATGCGCCGAATTCATCCTGCCGGAATTAGCACGAAAAAAGAGGCGTTCGGGGTATCCCGCGCCTGAATGTCTGAAAATCTCGGGGAGGTTCGTAAACCTGTGGTTTTGATATCTTCGGGTAAGATATCAAACTGAGGACGGGCTCACCGCGCTGGCCCTTGCCTGAGCTATCGGGGTGTTAGGCCGATACTAGGGCGGGTAGTGGTTGCGGCGTTTGCCAGACGCCGCGTGTGTTGATAGTTTCAGCGCGGTAAACCCGTTGATCTCTCGATCATTCCGCTCAGTGATATGGGTTATACGCTAGATAGGTAAAATTTTAGTTAAACTGTGGTTATTCCGGCGCTAACCCGCGAAAGAACAAACCTTCCAGATACTCGGTGCCAGTCGTAATCGGGTCACTGTCGCGACGCCCAACTACGGCATCGATCTGTACTGCGAAATCAGCGTAATGCTGGGTTGTGGCCCAAATCGAGAATAGCAAATGATACGGGTCAACTTTCGCAAGCTTACCATCGTCAATCCAACCTTGGATAACAGCAACTTTTTCGTTCACCAAATCGGACATAGGTTCTGAAAGTTTACGGGAAATCCGCTGTGCGCCCGTAAGCATTTCATTGGCGAAAAGACGGCTCTGACGTGGATTATCCCGCGACATTTGCATCTTGCCACGAATATATTTCATGATTTCTTCGCGGGGTTGGCCATCAGCCGACAAGCTGCGCAAGGATTCAGTCCACATATCTAGCTGGTCATTCAGCAACGCGGTATAAATCACTTCTTTCCCAGCGAAATAGTAAAGCATGTTAGGCTTAGATAGCCCGGCAAGATCCGCAATTTCATCTAATGTCGTTCCACGAAAGCCATTATTAGAAAACGCCTCTAGTGCTGCGTCCATAATAATTTTTCGTTTTTCGCGCTGAATCCGCGTATCTTTACCAGCCATTACTATATCCCCTAGTTACCCCAGCTGGCATAGTAACAATGTATACACTTAAGCGCAATGGCGCTTATATTTCAATTAACCCGATAGCATCACGACGGTAATAACGCCAGCACATCAGAATCGCAGCGACGGTCAAACCAAAAGCAAGGCCGCTCCAAATTCCCTGACCGCCATAGCCGAATTTGAAAGCCATGAAATACATGATCGGCGCGCCGACCGCCCAATAGCTGAAAATAGCAATATACATCGGGATGGTGGTATCCTTAAAGGCCCGCAACATGCCGGATGCCAAAACCTGCAAACTGTCACCGATTTGGAACGCTGCCGCGAGCGCCAATAACGGCACACCATAGGCAAGGATTAGGTCGGCCTCGGGATTAGACTTGTCCAGATAAACACCAATGAATACCGTCGGAAACAGTATGAAACATATCGCGGCAA
>CAZYMT010000215.1:3056-4312 GCA_964649035.1 uncultured Rhodobacterales bacterium | reverse complement strand
GTTTGAAAATCGTATCAACGTGTTTCGTATGGTAGCCGAGATCGAATTTATCTTCGATTTCGGCGACACTCAAAACGGCCATGACGTCTTTGTCGGCTTTCAGTTCCGTTAGGAAATCAGCCCCTTCTTCCCAGACCCGCATGGCGTTGCGTTGTACGAGGCCATAGCTGTCTTCACGGCTCAGGCCCTTTTGGGTTAGGGCCAGTAGCACACGTTGTGAATGCACAAGACCACGGAATTTATTCATGTTTGCCAGCATGTTATCAGGATAGATAACCAGTTTGTCGATGACACCGGTTAGGCGCGACAACGCAAAATCAAGGGTGATTGTTGTGTCAGGGCCAATATTGCGTTCAACCGAACTGTGGCTGATATCGCGCTCATGCCAAAGCGCCACATTTTCCATAGCAGGGACCACAGCCATACGAATAAGACGGGCGAGGCCGGTCAGGTTTTCGGTTAGGATCGGGTTGCGTTTATGCGGCATGGCCGACGAACCCTTTTGGCCTTTGGAAAAGAATTCTTCGGCCTCCAATACTTCGGTCCGTTGCATATGGCGGATTTCGATGGAGATGTTTTCGATCGAGCTGCCGACAACGCCAAGGGCTGCAAAGAATGCGGCGTGACGGTCACGCGGGATGACTTGGGTCGAGATAGGTTCAATCTCCAGACCCATTTTTTCGCAGACATGGGCCTCAACGGCGGGGTCGATATTGGCGAAAGTGCCAACCGCGCCAGAAATCGCGCCGGTGGCAATTTCGGTGCGGGCCGTTTTGAGGCGAGCCAAATTGCGGTCCATTTCGGCGTGAAAACGCGCGAATGTCAGGCCCATTGTTGTCGGTTCGGCGTGGATCGCGTGGCTGCGACCGATGCGGATCGTGTCTTTATGCTCATAAGCGCGCCGTTTCAGGGCGGCAAGCAGACCCTTCATGTCCTCGATCAGAATATCGGTAGCTTTGACCAATTGCACGTTGAAACAGGTGTCGAGAACATCCGAAGAAGTCATGCCCTGATGGACAAAACGGGCTTCTTCGTTGCCGATGATTTCGGCGAGATGTGTAAGAAAAGCGATGACGTCATGTTTGGTGACGGCTTCGATTTCATCGATGCGTGCAACGTCGAATTCAACGTCTTTGGCTTTCCAGACGGCCTCGGCGCTTTCACGCGGGATCACACCCAGATCGGCTTGGGCGTCGCAGGCATGGGCCTCGATATCGTACCAGATGCGGAATTTGCTTTCGGGTGACCAGATAGCA
>CAZYMT010000215.1:0-2956 GCA_964649035.1 uncultured Rhodobacterales bacterium | reverse complement strand
AGCGCATCGGAGATTTTTGCAACGCGATCCTTTGTGTGGGCAAGGTTTCGGCGCGCCTCGAGGATTGTGCGATCCTGAATGAGTTTAGTCGCCGGCTTGCCGGTGGTTTCGCGGCAAATTCTGGTCAGATGGGTGGTGGTGACGGCCAATGCGCCAGCGTAATCCTTGACGGTGTCAGCGGATGAATAGCGATCCTCAAGCCGTTCGATGAATTTGCGCATAAGGCGGCGGCGCGCGGTATCTTTCTTGACGTCATGTTTCAAGCTGTCGGATTGCATGCGGCGATAGCGCAAGGATAACAGGCCGGCATGGTGCAAAAGCGCGTCGTCACGATCAAGGTTATTGCTGACATATTCAGCATTCAGCGAGGTAATTTCGCCCGTCAACAATGCCTGTTCAGCGGGGCGGGGCATGGCGCTCATCACGGGATTTTCGGGCAAGATAATCGGTAAGTCACGCGCAATCGAGACCACCCAACCGACAGTCGACGGAGTAAATTCAAAACCGTGAACCGTCATATTCGGGATGAAAATCGCGGTATTCGGACCAAAACCATGGGTAAAGCCGTCAATACGGGCACGACCGCCGCCCCGCGTGATCCAGAAAAATTGATGCAAATCATAGTGGCGATGCGCATCAAGCTGCCATGCGTGTTTTTGGCCACGCGCGGCAATGGATTCACAATGAATGGACTCCTCAGGGATCCCCGATGACCGCATTTCGCGGTACAGGTCGTAAGACGGTATAGTCAATTTTTCTGCCTCGGATGTTCTTTTTTTATAACTTATTAGCAGAATCCTGTATTTTTTCAATAGTTTTGGTGTGTTAGCAATTTGAGAATTCGCAAAGGTGGTGTAATTTGAACACAGGTGGTGTTTAGTCGTTTTGAAGGATTTTGTCTGCAAGCACATCTAAATCCGTCTTATCGTCAAGGTCGGTCTGGTGCCAGTTCTTCATTTTCCCGCGAAACCATGTGCGCTGTCGCTTGGCGAATTGCCGGGTCTGGATGGTGGCGCGCTCGCGGGCTTGATCCAGTGTGATTTCGTCGTTCAGATACGCGATAAGTTCCGGCGCACCGAGGGCGCGGCTGGCGGGTAGGGAAGGGTTCCAGTTGGCGAGATTGGCACGACACTCGTCTAACGCGCCGTTTTCCAGCATCTTATCGAAGCGTTTCCCGATGCGTTGATTAAGCCATTCTGGCTGTGAATTCAATATGATAGGGTTGGTTTCGTCCAGTCTGATCATCGGCGGCGGCGTGTCTTTTTGCCATGACGACAATCCGCGACCTGTATGGGTCAGAACCTCCCAGGCGCGTTGCAGGCGCATGACGTTGTCTTGGTCGGTTTTGGCTAAGGTCTCGGGATCTGTTTGCGCAAGGATTTTGATAAATTCGTGGGTGTTTGACGTGGCACGGATGGCGTTTCCTTGGGTGCGAACCTCGGCTGGAATTTCAGGAATTTCGGTTAGGCCGCTGGTTAGGGTCGTGAAATACAGCCCCGTACCGCCAAGGATAATTGGGCGGGCATTACTGGTTGCAAGAACGCCGCGCAGGTCACGCAACCACGCGCCAACGGAATATGTGGTGCTGTAAGAAACATGTCCATATAATTGATGTTCAACGTTTTTTTCGTCTTCAATACTGGGACGTGCGGTTAAAACGCGCCAATTATCATAAACCTGCAAAGCATCGGCATTGACGATGTAGCCACCGGTACGCTCAGCCAGTTTCAGGCCAAGGGCTGACTTGCCCGAAGCCGTCGGGCCGCAGATCAAGATTGGGTGAGGGGTGCTGGATGGCGTTTCGTTCATATGGTACGCTTAGCGTTAGAATTCTAATAAAACAACGGTCGAGGGCAAATGCGGACGGGTTTTGTATTTTTAGGAATATACGTGCTATTTTCGTTATGGTGCGTTTGGGAGTCGTTTAATTGCAGCGGGTTTCTTTGTGATCTGGTCCTGTATTTTCCAGTTTTCATTCCTTGGCTGCCAATTCTTGAGGCAATCCCGACAAATGTTGGGCTGACATTTGGGCCCGGGATTATGATTGGTTTTTTTGTTCTAAATTGCTTCATTATTTTCTGGATTGGAAAACTTGTTGCGAAGGGCGTGGTGCGGTATAAAAATATGCATACAAATTGAATTCGCAAGTTTGTGCGAAAGCGGGATGCCCGATGGTAAAAATGACTATCCACCAGAAAAACGAAGAAATCTATTTAGTTTTGAGTGACTTAAGGGTTCTACTTCATAGGGAAAATAACACTCTTGAGGATTATCGGAAAATTAGTTTGAATTATTCCAAACGCGTAGCCTCGGCAGCAAGATATGCTGGCGAATTGCTGCCGGAGGGGCGCCTAAGTCAACTAGACGAGAAATAGTGTGCCCGATTACCCGCTAACCACCATCCATTCTTGACAAGTTACAACCGTGGACTATTACGAAGGCGTTGCCATTCTAATTGGCGACCAACCTTATCATGTCGGGTATCACCGGAGAGGACTATATTCATGACAAACACCACACCCAAAAACCAATTCAAACCACCGTTCAGGGCTGACCATGTCGGCAGCCTGCTGCGCCCCAAAGCCATCATCGAGGCCCGTGCGAACGGCGTAACCGGTGACGCTTTGCGCGAGATTGAAGACCGTGAAATCCCAAAACTTATCCGCCTGCAGGAAGAATCTGGCCTGAAGGTTGTGACTGACGGTGAAGCGCGGCGCGCCTATTGGCATTATGATTTCATGGGGATGCTGGACGGGTTCGATTTGGAGACACAGGAGGGAGACGGCCTTGGTTTTCAAGGGGTTAAAAACCCAGGCATCTATCCGGTGATCAATGGCCCGCTCGACTTTCCGGCGGATCATCCGATGTTGGAACATTACAAATTTGTCGCGAAACACACCAATGGGGTCTGTTCCGGCTGGGGGCGAAATCCTACGCTAAGGATTATTTAGCGCTT
>CAZYMT010000214.1:0-4313 GCA_964649035.1 uncultured Rhodobacterales bacterium | reverse complement strand
CGTCGATCGCTTGGCGATAAATTCCGACAATATCGCCGCCCGCACAAAAGGCTTTTTCGCCCTCGGCATCGATCAACAAAAGTTTGATATCGTCATTGGCCGCCCAGTTTTCCATCGCGGCTTCAAGGTCTAGACACATCTGAAGGTTCAACGCATTCAGCGCCTTCGGGCGGTTCAACGTGACATGGCCAACAGGGCCTGCCGCGCGAATTATTAGATCACTCATGATGTTCCTCGGGCGTTTAGAACGGCACGGGCGATGATCATGTGCATGATTTCGTTCGTGCCTTCTAGAATTTGATGGACGCGGATATCGCGCACTATTTTTTCAATGCCATAATCTTGCAAATACCCGTAGCCGCCCAACAATTGCAACGCGTCATTGGCGACGTCAAAGCAGTTGTCGGTGACGAACATTTTTGCCATTGCGCAATGTTTGCTGGCGTCATGGGCACCTTGATCCAGTTTCCAGGCGGCTTGGCGCAAGAACACCCGTGCGGCCTCCAGTCTGGTTTCCATTTCCGCCAATTTAAACTGCAAAGCTTGGAATTGGTCGAGGGATTTGCCAAAAGCCTTACGCTCACCCATGTAATTCGTCGCGATTTTTGCGGCTTGGGTTGCAGCACCTAGCGAACAAGCAGCGATATTCAATCGTCCACCATCGAGGCCCGCCATCGCGTATTTGAACCCGTCGCCCTCAATCCCAAGCAGGTGATCAGCGGGAATTTCGCAGGCATCCATTTGCACCTGCGCGGTTGGTTGTGACTGCCACCCCATTTTCTGTTCGCGCGCCCCGAAGGACAAGCCTTTGGTGCCGTCTGGCACCAACATTGTTGAAATTCCACCCGGACCATCATCGCCGGTGCGACACATAACCAGATACAAATCCGCATAGCCGCCACCGGAAATAAAGGCCTTGTTGCCGCTAAGGGCATATCCGGTTTCGGTCTTTTCGGCTTTGGTCCGCAAGGCGGCAGCGTCAGATCCAGACCCCGGTTCGGTCAGGCAATAGGCGGCGTAAACCTCCATTGCGATCAGACGGTCCAGCCATTCGGCCTTAAAACTGTCAGTGGCGTATTTGGCGACCATATTGGTCGACATATTATGGATTGAAATAAACGCGGCAACCGATGGGCACGCCATTGATAACGCCTCAAAAATCAAGGTTGCGTCAAGGCGTGATAGGCCCGTTCCGCCCAGTTCTTCGGGTACATAAATTGCCCCGAACCCCAAAGCCCCGGCAGCTTTAAGAAGCTCGCGCGGGATTTCCCCCTGCTTGTCCCATTCCTGTGCATGCGGGGCAACTTCGTCGCGCCCGAACGCCTGTGCGGTGTCAAAGAACAGCTGCTGTTCCTCGTTTAATGCAAAATCCATATCATTGCCCCTTATCTTGGCTGCATCCGTGTAGCCCCGTCGAGGCGAACAGTTTCCCCGTTCAAAAAGCTGTTTTCGATCATGTGATAAACCAGCGCCGCGAATTCTTCGGCTGTGCCCAATCGTGATGGAAACGGGACGTTTTCGGCCAAGGCATCCTGCACTTCTTGCGGAAAGGCCGCGACCATCGGTGTTTTGAAAATGCCGGGGGCGATAGACAGAACCCGAATGCCGGATTTGGCTAAATCTCGGGCCATTGGCAGGGTCATCGCGGCAACACCGCCCTTGGATGCGCCATAAGCGACTTGCCCAATTTGCCCTTCAAAAGCCGCAACCGAGGCAGTGTTTACGATCACGCCGCGTTCACCATCCGCGTTTATCGGATCGCTGGTCGACATGCCAAGCGCGGATTGGCTGGCGACGTTAAAAGTTCCAACCAGATTGACGTTAATCACCTTTTGGAACAGCGCCAGATCATGGGCTGCACCGCGTGAAACGGTTTTGGCAGCGGGGGCGATCCCTGCGCAATTGACGCAAATACGTTCTTGGCCGTTGGCCGCGCGGGCTTTTTTCAGGGCTGCTATAACGCTTTCGCCGTCACTAACATCCGTTTGACAAAATACGCCGCCCAATTTTTTGGCCAGCTTTTCACCAGCTTCGGCGTTCATATCCAGCAACGCGACCTTGATGCCTTTATCGGCCAAAAACTCGGCAACCGCCGCCCCAAGACCCGAGGCACCACCCGTTATAACCGCCGAAAAACCATCCGTATTCATCTTATACCCTTTCAATGGCGATAGCTGTGCCTTCGCCGCCACCAATACAAATTGCCGCAATTCCACGTTTCAAACCGCGAGCTTCCAGCGCATTTAACAGCGTCACAATAATTCGCGCACCCGAAGCCCCGATCGGATGCCCCAAAGCACATGCGCCGCCATTTACGTTAAGAATATCGCGGCTGATCCCCAGTTTTTTCATGAAGGCCATCGGGACCACGGCGAAGGCTTCGTTAACCTCCCAGAGGTCGACATCTTCAACCGACCAACCGGTTTTCTTCAGCAGCTTTTGCGCGGCTGGAATAGGGGCGGTGGTGAACCATGTCGGGTCTTGGGCGTGGCTGGCATGGCCAACAATCCGGGCGCGAACTGGTAAATTATCCGCAGCAGCTTTGGTAGCCGAAGTCAGAACAATCGCCGCCGCACCGTCGGATATGGATGACGCATTCGCGGCCGTAACCGTTCCGTCCTTTTCAAAGACCGGGCGCAGTGTTAGAATTTTCTCGGGGCGGGCTTTGCGGGGTTGCTCGTCTTGCGACACTTCAACTTCACCCCTGCGGGTCTTTACCGTGAAGGGGACGATTTCCGCGTCAAAGCCACCGGATTTCTGTGCGTCCATCGCATTTGACAGCGAGCGCAGGGCGAATTCATCCTGATCTTCTCGGGTAAATTGGAATTTTTCGGCGCAAAGTTCGGCAAAATGTCCCATCAGTTTGCCTTTTTGATAGGGATCTTCTAACCCGTCAAAAAACATGTGATCTTTCATCTCTACATGGCCTAAACGCGCGCCGCTGCGGGTTTTCATGGACAGGTAGGGGGCCCGTGACATGCTCTCCATTCCTCCAGCGATGATCACGTCTTGCGAGCCGGCCAATATCTGGTCGCCGGCCATCATCACGGTTTTCATGCCGGAACCACAAGCTTTGTTCAGGGTGGTTGTTGTCACCGATAGCGGCAATCCAGCGGCCAATGTCGCGATCCGCGCGGGGGCTTGGCCAAGACCGGCGGGCAACACACAGCCCATCAGAACTTCGTCAACGGAATCTGGCGACATATTGGCGTTTGCAAGGGCGCCGGAAATGGCGCTGGTGCCCAGTTCGGTTGCGGGAATTGTCGAAAGCTCCCCCTGAAAACCGCCCATCGGGGTGCGGGCAGCACCGACAATTACAATTGATTCCGCAGTATTTGGCATTTCCATTTCCTTATGTAAGCTTGCGCAGATCGGCGACAACTATTCCATCGCGAGGCAGTTCACCCTCAGCGCGGATGACGATTTTTGCCCGTAATTTCAACGCCTCGCGGATGGAGTTTTCGTACCCGTCAGACGCCGCATTATTTGTTTCAAGATAGACGGTCAGCGTATCATTTTCACCGTCATGATCAACCTCAACGCGAGCTTTGTGCAGTTCCGGATGGCGGTCCAGAAAATCCGCGACCTGTTCGGGGCGCACAAACATCCCCTTAACCTTGGTCGCCTGATCCGCCCGACCTTTCCAGCCAGCAATGCGCATATTGGTGCGCCCACAAGGGCTGATACCTGGCAGAATGGCCGACAAATCGCCAGTTGCAAAGCGGATTAGCGGGTAGTCTGGGTTTAGCGTCGTCACAATAACCTCGCCAATCTCACCTTCGGCAACGGGATTTCCAGTGCCGGGGGTAACGATTTCAACGATCACGCCTTCATCGACTATCAGGCCATCCATCGCGGTCGTTTCATAAGCGATATTGCCCAGATCAGCGGTTGCATAACATTGCAAACAAGTGATCCCGCGATCCTTATAGGCTTGGCGCATCTGTGGAAATAGCGGGCCGCCACTGACGGCGGCAGCACGAATTTTCGACAAATCCAAGCCCAGCTCGTCGCCCTTTTTTAGGATCGTATTAAGATAGTCCGGTGTACCGGCATAACAGGTCACCCCCAGATCGGCAGCCGCGCGGGCTTGTAGTTCGGTTTGACCGGGACCAGCGGGGAAAATCGTCGCGCCCACGGCCGCTGCTGCGCTTTCGAACATCGAACCGGCAGGGGTGAAATGATAGGAAAATGTGTTGGAAATTATGTCGCCTTCACCAACGCCAAGCGCCGCCAGAAACCGTCCTAACCGCCACCAATCCCTGTCCCGCTGGCCGATTTCATATATCGGGCCGGGGGACTGGAACATTTGA
>CAZYMT010000213.1:0-4331 GCA_964649035.1 uncultured Rhodobacterales bacterium | reverse complement strand
TCCCATTCCAAAAATAAATTCCAATGGTTCCTTCCCTTCATTAGAATCAAAAACTGTCCCATCATCTAATGTACCTTTATAATTAATTTTAACAATTGTATTTTCTCCGATTGTCATAATAAAAAATCACCATGCCGACATCAAGATCGGTCAAAAGCAGTAAGATATACAGGAGATTTCGCATGACCAATTGGACACGGCGCGGCTTTGTGATCGCAGGCTCTGCATCCCTTGCAGGCTGCACAACATCTGGGCTTTCCAAGTCTAGAAACCAGTTAGATCAAGAAGCAGACATTGCCCGCGCAGAATTGTTTCGCACGGTACCGGGCGCACAGCAATTGGCAGCACAGGCCGCCGGCATCCTAATTGTCCCCGACATTAAGCAAGCTGGCCTAATTGTAGGCGGCGCTTACGGCGAAGGTGTATTGATGATCGGCGAGGCAAAGGTTGATTACTTCTCCTATGCAGCTGGTTCTTTTGGCTTACAATTTGGCGTGCAACGATATGCGCACGCATTGTTCTTTATGACCCAAGAAGTTCTGGCTGGTTTCCGTTTTTCGGACGGATGGCAATTGGGTGTAGACGCTGAATTTACTACCCCGCAAGATGCGTTGTCGGTTGGCGTCACCACCAACACGATCAACCGTCCGGTCCACGCCGTTGTCTTTGGTAATCGCGGATTGTTGGTTGGCGCCACACTTGAAGGCGCCAAATATTCGCGGGTTATCCGTTAAACGCTAAAAATGCAGTGCTCGGCCATAAGCGTCGAGCACGCTCTCATGCATCATTTCTGACAGCGTTGGGTGCGGGAATACGGTGTGTATCAAATCTTCTTCGGTAGTTTCCAGCTGACGACCAATCACATAACCCTGGATCAATTCGGTCACCTCGGCCCCAACCATATGCGCGCCTAGCAGTTCACCCGTTTTGGCATCAAACACAGTTTTGACAAAACCTTCAGCCTCCCCCAAAGCAATAGCTTTGCCGTTGCCGACAAACGGGAATTTTCCGACTTTAATCTCATACCCCAACTCTTTCGCCTTAGCTTCGGTATACCCAACCGATGCCACCTGTGGATGACAATATGTACAGCCAGCAATGCTTTCGGGTTTAACTGGATGGACCTTTTGACCCGCAATTTTCTCAGCAACCATGACACCTTCATGGCTGGCTTTATGCGCCAACCAAGGCGGTCCCGCGATATCCCCAATCGCATACAAACCTTTTACAGTGGTTTCGCAATATTGGTCAGTCACCACATGGGTACGGTCAACTTTGATTTTCAGCGCTTCTAGCCCAAGGTTTTCGACGTTCCCGACGATCCCGACCGCCGAAATAACTGTATCAAATTCCATCTTCTCGATCTTGCCGCCGGTTTCAATATGCGCGACGACTTTTGTCTTGGAGCGGTCCAATTGTTTAACGATAGACTTCTCCATGATCTTCATGCCTTGCTTGACGAATTGCTTCTTGGCAAAGGCAGAAATCTCGGCGTCTTCAACGGGTAACACGCGATCCATGACCTCGACAACCGTCGTATCGGCGCCCAGAGTGTTGTAGAAACTGGCAAATTCGATACCGATGGCACCGGACCCGATAACCAGTAGTTTTTTCGGCATATGTGGCGGGTTCAGCGCGTCTTTATACATCCACACGCGTTTACCGTCTGCTTCCAATCCCGGCAATTCCCGCGCCCGTGCGCCAGTTGCTAGAATGATGTTTTTGGCGGTCAGGGTCTCGACGCCCTTATCGGTTTTGACAGAAACCTTGCCAGCGGCAGCGATTGTCGCCTCGCCCATTATCACCGTAATCTTGTTCTTTTTAAGCAAATGCGCCACGCCGCCTGACAATTGTTTGGCCACACCGCGTGAACGTTTGACGACAGCTTCGATATTGTAATCAATCTTTTCCGCAGACAGTCCAAACTCCTTGGCCCGTTCCATCAGATGAAAAACTTCGGCAGAACGTAACAACGCCTTCGTTGGAATACAGCCCCAGTTTAGACAGATCCCGCCAATATGTTCCCTCTCGACAATAACCGTTTTCAGGCCAAGTTGGGCTGCCCGAATAGCGGCGACATAACCGCCAGGACCGGAACCAATAACGATAAGATCATAGGAAGACATGGGCGCACTCCAAAATTAGTATAGCGTTGAACTATGATCAGAATAGCGCATTACAACCGCAGGTGCCAGAGCCGTTAGGCAAATTCAGTCTTGCAAATTTTCCAGCGTATAGCTGTATCCGCCCGCCTTAATATAGGCTAGCTCTTCGTTCGAGGATTTCCGCCCCAAGGCCTCATTCCGATAAGGGAACCGCCCAAATTCACGAATTACTTCGCGATGCGCGCGCGAGTGGCGCAGATTGTCGGTTCCGGGCATACGGGTAACGAATGCGCGAACGCTGGCGTCCTGATCATGGATAGACTCAGAATGCAATAGAGGCAGATAGAAAAATTGCCGTATCGCGCCGTCAATTTTCTGGTCAAGGTCATGATCAATCGCCTTCTTTGCCACGCATAAAGCCTGCGCATCCGACGCAAAGGAATCAGCATGTCCACGGAACATATTGCGCGGGAACTGGTCCAGCATAATCAGCAAAGCCAACGTATCTTCGGCCTTCAGCTGCCAATCTTTGTAATCCCCCTTCAGGGCTTCCGCCCAAGCGGCTTTGAAACGTCGGCGAATTGTATCATCTAGATCATCCGAAACTTCGTACCAGCCTTTGGGACCAATACCTTCCCAAAACTCAAGAATATCTGCGGCAAGATTATCCATCCACTCATTCCTCAATTGATGGTTTTGACCACTCTTGCACAAAATAGAAAATTTCCAAGGGAAAAGTTAATCCTCGGCGGATTCCTCCCCCTCGGCCATTTCAATCGCAACCTCTTGCGCAACCTCAACTGCAATCGGCGAGGCTTGCGGCAATACCGTCGCATAAGCCGACGTATCCTCGACCGCTGTACCTTCGCGCTGCGTGGATCGGTAAATTCCGTACACCGCAATCAGCCCCAGAAGAACGGCCAAGTAGATAAAAAAGCTGTCGGCACCATAATTTGTCATCAGCCACCCGATCAGCACCGGCCCCCCAATCGCCCCAACACCGTTAATAAAGATCAATCCACCTGAAGCCGAGGCCATATCTTCATGTTCCAGGTAATCGTTAGTGTAAGCGATCAATAATGAATACAGTGGGTTAGCGACCCCACCTACAATAAAAGCAAGGAAGTACAACACCCATTTACTGTCGGTAAACTGCATACCAACAGCCAAGACCATCGCCCCAAATCCAGTGGTTAGAATGATCAGCAAACGCCGGTCCATATGGTCGGATAATCGTCCAATCGGATATTGCCACAACATCCCGCCCAGATAGATCAAGCCAACGAATATCGAGATTTCGGAAACACTTAGCCCCTTTTCAGTGCCGTAAACCGCTGGCATCCCGAATAGCGCTGCAAATATCCCGCCAAGCAGAAATATCCCGACGCAGCCCATCGGGGAAACCTTATATAAATCACGCAAGCTCATACGCTTGGAGGCAGTGAAGACCGGCGCGGGACTGATCGATAGCAGGATCGGCAAGAACGAAACCGACACCAGAACGGACATAACAACGAACAAAGTATAGCCGCTGACGTCGGCGAAATTAATCAAAACCTGCGCGGCAACGATACCAACCATCTGCACGATTATATACGCCGACAGCGCTTGCCCACGGGTTTCGTTGGTTGCGGCATCGTTCAGCCAACTTTCGGCGACCACATAAACGCCAGCGAAACAAAACCCGACAATAATCCGCATTAATGTCCAGACAATCGGGTTGGTAATGGCGGCATATAGAATAAACGCCGCCGAAATTAAGGACGCCAGCGCTGCAAAAACCCGTACATGCCCAACACGGCGGATCATGCCCGGAGCCATGTAGGATCCCCCAAGGAACCCCAAAAAATACCCGCTCATCACATAGGACATCGTTGTTGGAGAGAAACCCTCGATCGAGCCACGAATACCCAGCAACGTGCCCTGCAGGCCATTTCCGGCCATTAAAAGCAACATTCCCAGCAGCAGCGGCCAAGCATTTTTGACGATGTAAACCATTGTGAAACCTAATCGAATCAGTGTGGCAGTTGTAGGAGTATCGCGCTGTTATGCCTGTTCAGGCAACAATAACGAGCTGTCGCCGTAAGAAAAAAACCGATACTCGTTTTCAATCGCATGCGTATAGATTTCTTTGATGCGATCATAGCCGACGTGCGCCGCTACAAGCATCATTATCGTTGATTTGGGTAATTTAAAATTGGTTATCATCTCATCGGTCACCTTAAA
>CAZYMT010000212.1:0-4359 GCA_964649035.1 uncultured Rhodobacterales bacterium | reverse complement strand
TCCAACTGGGTGTTCTGGATATCGAGGAAGAAATACGCTGGCGCAATCGCCGGAATTTCTTCGGCCACCGCACGGCGCATGTTCGAATCAATTTGTCCAACAGTTGCCAGAACCGTTAGGCCCAGCCCCAGTGACAAAATAACCGAGCTCGCCTCGCCGCCCGGTCCGCCAATTGCCCCAAGCGCCATCCGGAAAGTTGGACGTCCACGGGTCAGTTTCGAACGGGCAAAACGCCGCGCTAATCGCTTGGTGCCAAGGGCGGCCATGTGCAGGGCCAATAGCGATGCCAGCAATCCAAAAGCCGACCAAAGCGCCAATCGCGGTGTGCCGGAAAACCATGTGGCCAGCGCAATCAATGCCGCTGCCAGCCCTGCAACGATCATGATGAAATACCAGTGCGGGCGCGGGTGTTTTCCGTCAACTTCGTCGCGGAACAAGGCCGCTGGGCGCACTGAAATCGCTTGGGATAGCGGCCAGATTGTGAAAATAGCCGCCGTTAGAAAACCGTATAAGGCGGCCTCGATCAGGGGTTCGATATGCAGGCCAAAATTGACGGGGATAGGTAGGCGGTCGGCAAATATTGGCCCGAATATCATCGGCAGACTTGCGCCAAGTATCAGGCCAATAAGTATGCCAATAAACGCCAGAATACTGATTTGTGTCAGATAAATAGCGAAAATGCTGCGACTGCTGGCACCAAGCGTTTTCAGCGTCGCAATCGTATCTTTCTTACCATCAAGATATGCACGTACCGCCGCCGAAATTCCAACCCCGCCAACAGCCAGCCCCGCCAGCCCGACAATCACCAAGAATGAGCCCATCCGTTCCACAAACCGGCTAAGCCCCGGCGTGCCGTTTCGCGCATCCTGCCAGCGCATCCCCTGATCCGCCATCTCGCGATTAGCGAGGGTTTTCATATGGGCCAGATTGATGCCTTCGGGGAATTTCAGACGATAATGCGAATAAAACAGGGTTCCGGTCGCCAACAACCCACTATCTTGCAATGCGTCAAGCGAGACAATCACCCGAGGCCCAAAACTGAACCCCGCCGTCGCTCCGTCAGGTTCGCGCATTATCGCCGCCCGCAATTCGAAATCCGTCGTGCCAAGTCGCAAAATATCCCCGATTTCCAGCCCCATCCGGTCAATCAGAACCGGTGCGGCGATCATTCCGGGATATCCGTCGGTGTTCGCCAAAAGGTCGGGCAGGGGGGCATTGACATTAACCTCAACCGCTCCATACACAGGGTAACCCGCATCAACGCCCTTGACCTGCACCAAGGCACGTTCGGAATTCACCGTAACCATAGAACGAAAATCAACGATCTCTGACACGCCATCTGCGTATTCCGCCATCCACGCCTGTTCACTTTCATCGGCAAACCGATAGGTGAACTGTAAATTAGCGTCGCCACCAAGCAACACATTCGCCTCGCTATCCAGCCCCTGCTGAATCGCATTTCGGACCGACCCAATCGCTGCAATACCCGCGACGCCAAGCGCCAGACACAGCAGGAAAATTCGAAATCCAGCCACCCCACCCCGAAGTTCCCGCAAGGCAATACGAAAGGAGACGGTGTTCATGTTGCTTCCTTCCAAGTCAGCGGCGCAGGCAAATCTATGCCGCAATATTCAATATGCAAAACACGCCGCCGTCGCCCGCCGATGCTTTTGTCCGATGAATGCGGTGTAAGTGGGCGCATCAGAACCGCGTCTCCGGCCTTGAGAGAAAGCGTCTGAATTTTGTCGTCGCCACGAAGCGCCGCAAGTTCCGCAGACGGTTTCATGCTATCTTGCCAGCCCGCCATAACCTTCAACGCACCATTTGTTTCGTCGCAATCATCCAAGTGTAGACGGATCGTCACGATCTGCTTTAGAATTTCTACAGGCGGTTCAACATGATCAACACCATTCTTAAGCGTCCATTTGTCGTACCCGTCGATTTCATAGCGCGCCGAAACCGCGATAACCCGGTCCTGATGCCACGGAAGCGGCCAGTTTGCCGAGGGTGTTTTGTCAAAGAAAATCGTGCGCACTGGTTGTGCGTTTTTGCCAATATATGGCGTCACAAGATTAAGAAGTTGTTCTGATTTAGCGAGGGTCCGCACCGCCGCGCTCTTGCTCATCAACCCGCGCATTCCGAACGCCGTACCATTGCGGGTTGAGGCGAATTCAGGAGCGAGCCGCTCGAATTCCGCCCGCATCTCTTCGACCGTCTCAGGCGGAATAACGTCTTGTGCAACAGCGAAACCATCACAGTTAAAATCATACGCCATTACGCTTCCAGCTTCCCGTCGCGCAGGTGTAGGACGCGGTCGCAGCGTGCGGCCAGATCATTGTCATGAGTGACCAGAACCAGTGTTGATCCGAACCGGTCCCGCAAGCCAAACAACATGTCCATGATCGCCACGCCATTTGCGCCATCAAGGTTTCCCGTCGGTTCGTCCGCCAGCAAAATTTCCGGACGCGGAGCCGCCGCGCGTGCCAATGCCACCCGTTGCTGTTCGCCCCCCGACATTTGCGCCGGATAATGGTCAAGGCGATCCGCCAGCCCCACGGCCACCAATTCGTCTGCCGCTTTTTCGAACGCGTCAGCATCCCCCGCCAGTTCCAGCGGGGTTGCGACATTTTCCAGCGCTGTCATCGTCGGGATCAAATGAAAGGATTGGAAAACCACCCCCATATGGTCGCGGCGAAACCGTGCCAGTTGGTCCTCGTTCATAGTTGTCAGGTTGTGCCCCAAGGCCTCAACGCTGCCACCCGTCGCGGTTTCCAAGCCGCCCATGATCATCAGCAAGGATGATTTACCCGAACCGCTTGGCCCGACCAGCCCCAATGTCTCGCCTTTTTGCACAGACATCGTTATGCCTCGCAAAATATTTACCTCGCCAGCATTGCCGGAAAGCGTAAGCTGTGCGTCCTTAAGCGAAATTACGGGAGCAGTCATTTGGTCGCCTTTTCAAAGATATTCACGCTATTTATGGTCCTTTTCTACGCTATGCCAGTGCAGGCGCAAGAAACAATCACGATTGTGGCATTCGGCGATTCTTTGACCCAAGGCTACGGGTTGCCCATTGAGGACGGGTTAGTGCCGCAATTGCAAAGCGTATTGGGTGAGGATGTGCATCTGATTAACGCGGGTGTTTCGGGCGACACAACTGCCGGTGGGTTGGCGCGGATTGACTGGACGCTAAGCGATGATGTTGACGGCGTGATCGTATCGCTGGGTGGGAATGATCTGCTGCGCGGGCTATCACCAGCCGAGAGTCGTGCAAATTTGGACGGAATTCTGGCGGCGATATCCGTGCGTGGATTGCCCGTGTTGCTGGTCGGCTTTGCTGCGCCGCTAAATTATGGGCCGGAATATAAAGCAGAATTTGATGCGATATATCCCGATCTGGCTGAAAAATATCAAACGCTGCACTATCCGTTCTACTTCACCGGACTGGGTGTTGGCGAAGACACGGTTGCGATGATGGCGTTTATGCAGGCGGATGCGACACATCCGAATGCGGAAGGCGTGAAAATGATCGTTGAACATTTCTCATCGAGTGTGCTGGAATTGGTAAAAGTCGCACGTCCCTAGAATAAAAAAAAGGCCGAGCAAAGCTCGGCCCAAGTCCAACAGGGAGGTATGAAACCAACTGACAAGTCAGTCGCTTCAGTATTCGATATAGGGATGGGTCTAGGACCAATCAAGATGAATGGGCGCATACCCGCTATACCTAATATGCATAGCTACACCCTATTGGTTACAGAACTATGAATCTGTTAACTTTTTTGTTCATGCTTGCGGAATTCTTTTATTTCCTCGACCACAAAATCCCGGAACGCCGCCACCCTTTTTGAGTGTCTGAGCTCCTCGGGGTAAGCCAAATAGACGGGAATCGGGCTGCTGGTTTCCTCGGGCAGTACGTTAATAAGCTCCGGTGTGTCGACCGTCACGTAATGCGGTAGCACTCCGATGCCAAGCCCGTGCAGGACCCCTTGCAAAATTCCGAAATAATTGTTCACCGTCAAAACGGATTTCTCGTTCGACAACAAATAGGGCCGCGCCCATTGCATGCCGGCACTTACCTGCGCCGAACTGGTGCGCTGGGCAATAATGCGGTGTTTATCCAGATCTGCGGGGGTTTCCGGCGTTCCGTGCTTGTCCAGATATTCGCGCGAGGCGTAGAATCGCATGCTCACATCCATCAAGCGGCGGCGAATAAGATCGGCTTGGCTAGGTTCTTTCATCCGAATCGCGACATCTGCTTCGCGCATCGGCAAATCTAGCACCCGTTCTTCCAGCATCAGATCAATCTTCAGGTCCGGATATTTATCGTAAAGCCGCCCCAAGCGCGGTGCCAGCCATAAC
>CAZYMT010000211.1:0-4373 GCA_964649035.1 uncultured Rhodobacterales bacterium | reverse complement strand
CCTCCAGATCATCGGCGGTTTTGGCGAGTTTCATGCCGCGACCACCGCCACCAGCTGTAGCTTTCACAATGATGGGGAAGCCCATTTCGGCTCCGATTTTATGCGCTTCCTCGATTGTGGGAACGCCTCCGGGGGAGCCAGGCACACAGGGTACGCCAAGGTTTTTCATGGTCTTTTTGGCAGTGATCTTGTCGCCCATCATATTGATATGATCAGCGGTGGGTCCGATAAATGTCAGGCCATGATCCTGTACAATTTGCACAAAATTGGCGTTTTCTGACAAGAAACCATAGCCTGGGTGAATGGCCTCGGCCCCAGTGATTTCGCACGCAGCGATAATGCTCGGGATCGAGAGATAGCTTTGATTACTCGCGGGCGGACCGATACAGACGCTTTCATCGGCCATCAAAACATGCATGGAATCGACGTCAGCAGTGGAATGCACAGCGACGGAACCAATACCCATCTCTTTACAGGCACGAATGACGCGAAGGGCGATTTCGCCGCGATTGGCGATCAGGATTTTGTTGAACATGCGATTTTCCTCGCGCTATTCTACGATGACCAGCGGATCGCCGAATTCAACTGGCGCGCCGTCGTCAACCACTATGCGTTTAACCTTGCCGGATTTTGGGGCAGGGATCTGGTTCATGGTTTTCATAGCTTCGATAATCAGCAATGTCTGGCCTTCAGTCACTGTGTCACCAACGGAAATGAAGGCTGGAACACCGGGTTCGGCAGCCAAATATACGGTGCCAACCATTGGTGATATGACCGCGCCAGGATGTTGGGATGGATCGTCGCTCGGAGCGGCTGCCTCTGCTGGGGCAGCTGCTAGTGCGGCGGCAGGGGTTGGCGTAACAGCAACTTGTGCCGGAGCTGCAATAATAGGTGCGGCTTGCACTTGGCGGGCGACGCGAACGTTTAGGACGTCGTCTTTGCCAAACTCGCGCATGACTTCGATTTCGGTCAGTTCATTCTGGTTCAGAAGCTCCGCCAACGCCTTGATGAAATCGACATCAGAATTTGAATTTTTATCGCCCATTATTCCCTCGAATTTTAATCGGCCAGAGCCGTATTTCGTATGGAATCTCTTATACGCGCAACCGAAGCCGCTGGAAAGCAAAGAGTTATTGCAATTGCGCCCGCGCAGAATCAACGATTTGTTGCATGCTTGCAAGCGGCAGATACCCGCGGATCATTTCGGGTCCGATAATGAATGTTGGCGTGCCGCTAATGCTCATTTGGCGACCAAGTGCATGGTTGCTTGCGATGGCGGCGGTAACGACATCATCCCCCATATGGCGGGTCATAAGGTCGATATCGGCGCCCGCTTCGCTTGCAATGCGGGCTAGAGTGGTATCGTTTACGGGACCATTATGGAGCATCAACAGATCGCTGAATTCTAGATAAACATCTTTCTGGTTCATCAGGATAGACATGGCGGCACGGGCGGCTAGGACTGAATCATCACCAAGAATTGGGTATTCCTTGATGATCAGGCGCACATCGTCATTTTCTTCAAGCAGGGCTTGGACCTGTGGATGGGCGCGTTTGCAATAGCCACAGCGATAGTCGGCAAATTCGATAATCGTAATCGCGCCGTCCGGATTGCCCGCAACAAAAGAATACCCGTCTTCGGTCAGCGGCTTATAATATTGTTGGACCAAGGTTAGATCATTGGCCGCTTCAATTTGGGCATCGCGTTGTTCAAGAACCTGCACGGCCTCGATGATGACTTCGGGATTTTCCAAAAGATAGGCGCGGACTTCCTCGCGAAAAACCTCACGTTCCTCGGCGGTCATATCCGTGATGCCATCGGCAAAAGCGGTGCTTGCTAGCAAGGTGAAGAATATTGTGAAAAATTTGAGAATGCGCATTGACCTGTACCTTTTGTTATCCGACAAATCGGTTACCGCATTTAGGAGGTTTTCGATGAGGAATTCAAGACGTAGTAAGGTCGATCCCTTCATTGTGATGGATGTGATGGAGGCCGCACGGGTTGAGGAAGCCAAAGGGCGCCACATTATCCATATGGAGGTTGGCCAACCCGGGACGGGCGCCCCATCCGGCGCGGTTCAGGCGGTGAAAACGGCGATGGATACGGATTCGCTTGGCTACACTGTAGCGCTGGGTTTACCGGCCGTGCGGACACGAATTGCCCAGCTTTATCTGGATTGGTACGGCGTCACGGTTTCCCCTTCGCGAATTGTAGTGACGGCGGGGTCGTCGGCAGCTTTTCAGTTGGCGTTTATCAGTCTGTTCGAAACCGGCGAGCGGGTGGCGATTGGCGATCCGGGTTATCCGAGCTACCGAAATATTTTGAAGGCGCTGGATTTGGTGCCAGTAGGTATTGAAACTTCGCTAGAGGCGCGGTTTCAGCCGGAAATTAGCGATCTGAACGCGGATTTGGCCGGATTGCTGGTGGCTAGCCCCGCCAATCCAACCGGAACGATGTTGGATAAGGCGACCTTGACCACTTTGATCGAGGGCTGCGAGGCGCGTGGAATTTTGTTTATCTCCGACGAGATTTATCACGGGATCGAGTACGGTAAAAAGGCGGTTACGGCGTTGGAAATCAGTGACGAGGTTTATGTGATCAACTCGTTCTCGAAATATTTTTCGATGACAGGATGGCGGGTCGGCTGGATGGTTGTCCCCGAGGATCACGTGCGCCGGATTGAACGCCTGATGCAGAACATGTTTATCTGCGCGCCGCATGTCTCGCAGATTGCAGCCTTGGCGGCGATGGATTGTGAGGAAGAATTGCAAGGGAATTTGGCGGTTTATGCGGCCAATCGGGATTTGTTGCTGGCGGAGCTGCCAAAGGCCGGTTTTGACAAAATTGCGCCGCCGGATGGGGCGTTTTACATTTACGCTGATGTTTCAGAATTGACCCATGACAGCGTGGCCTTGGCGAAACAGATATTGCTTGAAGCTGGTGTGTCCGTCACCCCTGGTGTGGATTTTGATCCTGCGCGTGGACACCAGACATTGCGGTTTTCTTATGCGCGATCGACCGAAGATATTGTCGAGGGGATCAGGCGGCTAAAACGTTGGATGGATACAAAAAAGGCCCCATAAATGGGACCTTTCTCGGTTTAAAGTGACCACCAGCCTTTTTTCTTTGGCTTGGCAGATTTGGTTTCAACCGGCGCCGGAATAGGCGCTGTTGGTTTTGGCGCTGGCGCTTCAACAACGGGTTCTGCTGCGACGGGCTCCGGCGCCACAGGTTCTGCAACAACTGGTGCAGGCTCCTCGGCCTTAATAGGTTCAGCTTCAACTTTCGCAGCTTCAACCTCGGCCTTCGCGGCTGCAAGCTCGGCTTTTGTTTTACGAGGGGGGCGTTTGCGTTTTGGCTTTGGCGCATCCTCGTTCTTGCTTTCTGGAACTTCGACCATGCCTGTATCAGCGGTTTCAGCTTCAACTACGTCTGTAACCGGTGCTGCATCTTCGACCGGTCTACGGCGGGTTCTGCTGCGTGAACGTTTTGGCTTTTCGTCAGTTTTTGCGTCTTCGGCAACAACGGGCGTTTCGCTTACTGGTGTATCTGTAGGCGCATCCGCGACGGTTTCAACCGCACCGTTTTCACCATTTTCACCATTCTGCTGATCACCACCATTGCGGCCTTTGCCACCACGACGGCGACGACGGCGACGTTTTTTCGGTTGATCGTCAGAAGACGGAGTTTCGGCTTCCGGTGTTGTGGTCACGCTATCGCTGGAAACGTCAGGAGCATATTCCACCGCAACCGTGTCCAGAATTTCAGCTTCAGGTACGATACGTGTCGCAACCTTCAAGCGTTCAACCCGATATTCAGGGCTGATCAGTTTGGCGTCAGCTTCAATGCGCACAGATAGGCCAAAACGGCTCTCGATCATGGCCACATGTTCGCGTTTCTGGTTCAGCATGTAATTCGCGACATTGATCGGGGCGCTAACCAGCACCTCTTTGCAACGACGGCGCACGCCTTCTTCTTCCAGCTCGCGCAGGATGGCCAGCGACATGGAATCATCCGAACGGGTGATGCCGGTGCCGTGACAATGGGCGCAAGGTTGTGTTGATGCTTCCAGCATGCCGGGGCGCAGACGTTGACGCGACATTTCCAGCAAACCAAAGCTGGAGATGCGGCCGATTTGAATGCGGGCACGATCCGTTTTCAACTTGTCTTTGATGCGTTTTTCAACGGCGGTGTTATTGCGGCGTTCATCCATATCAATGAAATCGATGACGATCAGACCCGCGAGGTCACGCAGACGCAGTTGGCGCGCAACTTCTTCGGCGGCCTCTAGATTGGTCTTGCGCGCGGTTTCCTCGATCGATTTTTCTTTGGTCGCACGGCCAGAGTTTACGTCGATCGCAACCAGCGCCTC
>CAZYMT010000210.1:0-4385 GCA_964649035.1 uncultured Rhodobacterales bacterium | reverse complement strand
TAGGTCGCAGACAGCAATTCGGGCAGGGAGGTGCGGCGCCAATCCAGATTGGTCGAAAGCATGATTTGGCCGCGAGAATCGGACAGAACTGCTTGGGTGTTGCTGTTGCGCCAGATTTATTCCCGACGCTGCAAATCAACCTCGACGACAATAACGCCGATGCTTTGATTGCCAGCCTCCAGCTTACGGGCATAGTAAAACCCGTCGACGACGCCGTCCTCCGAGGGGACCTCAAACACGGTTTCCGTTTCGCGAAGGGCCCGAACAAAATATTCAGGATTCTCAGGAATGGAACCGATGATGCGTCGGTCACTGCCACCAACAATACGCCCGTCGATATCCATCAAGAATATCGAAGCGGCGGCGAGATCTTCTTTAAACGAGATAAGTCGTTGAGATGTATTGGTATAATCATTTGATTGCAGCGCCGAAATCAAGGTCGGGTCGCGCGATAATAGCAGCGGAACATAGGCGGTGCGCTGCAAAGCCGACGAAATGGAATTGGTATAAAGCGTGGCTCTCTGCAAGGATTGAGCACGTTGCTCGTTGGTGAATCTATCGGTTAAGTAACTGTTTGAAAACCATAAAACGAATAGGGTTAACGCCAAACCAACCCAAACCGCCACCTGTGCAGGGCGGATGCTTATGCGGTCAAAAAAATGCGTTTGTATTTCGCTCATTCGGGGAAACTAGGGGGTTGGTCACGTTCCCTCAAGTATCTTTGATTGGCTATAGGCGGAAAAACGTCTTAAATTGGAAAAAACAGTCTAGGGGACCAGTATGATCTATCATCGACGGCCAAGTTGGGTACTTAAAGAAAACACTGTAACCAACGAAAATACATTCATAAATCGTCGAAATGTACTGGCTGGTATGGGGATTTCGGCGGGGGCCTCTTTGTTTGGCGCGAAGGTGAATGCCGCTATGACGCCGGAAGATGCGTTTTTACCTGTGCCGGAGATGAATCCGGCCTATGCTGATGTCGGACTTGGGATCACGGATGAAGGAATTACTAGCAAATACAATAACTTCTATGAATTTGGATCAAGCAAACGGATATCAAAAGAGGCTCAAAATCTGCCAACCGATGATTGGGTTATCCAGATTGACGGGATGGTCGATGCGACGTTTGAAATCGGGATCGAAGATTTGCTGAAGAAAACCGGCGTTGAAGAACGGATTTATCGGCATCGCTGTGTCGAGGCGTGGTCGATGGTTGTGCCTTGGATCGGGTTCCCGATGTCAAAACTCGTTGAACTGGCAAACCCACTTTCATCAGCAAAGTATGTGCAATTTCAAACGTTTATGGATACGGACATATCACGAGAACAACGTGCATCATGGTATCCGTGGCCCTATACCGAAGGCTACACGATGGCCGAGGCGCAGAATGAATTGGCGTTTATGGTGGTCGGAGCCTACGGCAAAGTCCTGCATAAACAGTTTGGCGCGCCGCTGCGGGTACATATGCCGTGGAAGTTCGGATTTAAGTCAATTAAATCAATCGTTAAGGTGACATTCACCGATCAGCAACCCAAAGGGTTTTGGGAGAGCTTACAGGATAAGGAATATGGTTTCTGGGCCAATGTGAACCCCGAAGTTTCCCATCCGCGCTGGTCGCAAGCAACCGAGCAACCGCTGGCTGGCGGCGATCGTATCCCGACGGCGATTTACAATGGTTACGGCGAACAGGTCGCGGATATTTATGCGGGAATGGAATCGGATTTAGGCGAGCTTTTGTATCGTTAACGTTTGCATTAAACACCGTGTTTTTCACATACACAATGTATGCACAACCTATGCACAATCCATACGCATAAAAAGTGTTAACGCCATAATTCTTGTTTGTTAAAATACTCATCGAGCGCAGCGAGGCCCGGCCCAACGGAAGGTGGTTGATCTCTGATCAACTTCCTATAGGCGGGAGAGCCCCCTTTGCGATTACGCGGAAACCAGTGCCTCGGTTAGCGAGATGAACAATTTACTGCCGTCATTTCCACCCAACGCCGGATCGTTCAGACGTTCGGGATGGGGCATCATGCCCATGACACGCCGGTTACTGGACATAACGCCAGCGATGTCGGCGGTCGAGCCGTTGGGGTTGTCGGTGTAGGTAAAGGCGATGCGGTCCTCGGATTGCAGCTTTTCCAGCAAATCAGGATCAGCGACGTAATTGCCGTCATGATGGGCAACAGGGCAAAGCATGGTTTCGCCTTTAGCCATCTGGTTGGTGAACGGGCTGTTGCCGGTCGCGGCTTGTAATTCGACGTCTTTGCACACGAATTTTATGCCGGAATTGCGCATCAATGCGCCGGGCAATAGACCGCTTTCGATCAGGATTTGGAAACCGTTACAAATGCCCAGAACATGGCCGCCTTTATTAGCGAAATCGACAACGGCGCGCATGATTGGCGAACGGGCGGCGATGGCGCCGCAGCGCAAGTAATCGCCAAAGGAAAAGCCGCCGGGGATGGCGACAATATCAAGGCCATCGGGCAGGGCGGCGTCTTTGTGCCAGACCATTTCGGATTTTACGCCTGACGCGCGCTCAAACCCGACAGCCAAATCGCGGTCGCAATTGGAACCGGGGAAAACGATGACAGCGGAACGCATTATAGCATCTCGACGTTGTAATCTTCGATAACCGTGTTTGCCAGCAACTTGTCACACATGGCTTTCACGGATGCTTCGGCCGCGGCTGGGTCGGTTTCGGTCAATTCCAGTTCGATCACTTTGCCTTGGCGAACACTTTCGACACCGTCAAATCCAAGCGAGCCAAGCGCGTGTTTTACCGCAGCCCCTTGCGGGTCCAAAACGCCATTTTTCAGAGTAACAAATACGCGAGCTTTCATGGGAAGCGTCCTTTATTTCACAAGTTTTGGGCCAGTAGAAGTAAGCGGCTTTTTCGGCATAACGCCAAGACGGGTAGCGATTTCAGTATAGGCGTCGGCAAGATCGCCGAGGTCATGGCGAAACACGTCTTTGTCGAGCTTGCGACCGGTTTCGATATCCCACAGACGGCAGCTATCGGGGCTGATTTCGTCGGCCAAGATCAAACGCTGGAAATCACCATCGAACAGGCGACCAAACTCGATCTTGAAATCGACCAGCGTCACACCGATACCGCGCATCATACCAGACATGAAATCATTGATGCGCATGGCCATGGCGATAATTTCATCGAGGTCTTGCGGCGTGGCCCAGCCGAGGGCGGTAATTTCGTCCTCGGTCACCAACGGATCACCCAGCGCGTCGTCCTTATAAGAAAATTCGATGACGGGGCGGGAAAGGCGGGTGCCCTCGTCAATGCCGAGGCGCTTTGACATCGAACCGGCGACAACGTTGCGCACGATGACCTCTAACGGGACAATTTCGACGTTTTTGATCAGTTGTTCGCGCATGTTGATGCGTTTGATGAAATGTGTTGGGATGCCGATCGATCCAAGGCCAACCATGAAATGTTCGGAAAGCAGGTTGTTCAGAACGCCCTTGCCCTCAATCACTTCCATTTTCTCGGCGTTAAAGGCGGTGGCGTCGTCTTTGAAATACTGGATCAATGTCCCCGGCTCTGGCCCCTCATAGAGGATTTTGGCTTTGCCTTCATAGATCAATCTACCACGTGCCATATTTGTCTCCGAATTTGCGTTGCCTTCCTATAGGACGTGCGACGATTAGGAGCAAGGATTCGCATGTCTGGGATTGCAGGGATGGGCGGGAATGGTTAGGTATTAAGCGAACATCACCTAAGGGGAGAGAATAATGAGCACTT
The DNA here is from genome assembly GCA_964649035.1 of uncultured Rhodobacterales bacterium. Classification (GTDB taxonomy): domain Bacteria; phylum Pseudomonadota; class Alphaproteobacteria; order Rhodobacterales; family Rhodobacteraceae; genus NORP23. The sequence continues at coordinate 616 of CAZYMT010000210.1, read as the reverse complement.
TTAATGACCGCGAGCATGCGTTTGAAAACAAATATGCACATGACGCAGAAATGAAATTCAAAATCGAAGCGCGGGCCAATAAATTGTTGGGCCTTTGGGTTGCTGAATTGCTGGGAAAAACTGGTGATGATGCAGCGGCTTACGCCATCGAAGTTGTGAAATCCGATTTTGAAGAGCCTGGCATCGAAGATGTGGTTCGCAAAGTTTCCGGTGACGTTGCTGGTAAGATTTCCGACGACGATATCCGCAATAAAATGCACGAATTGTTGCCAATTGCAGCGGCACAGATCGAAGCGGGCGAATAATTTTCGTTAGTTGAGATAGATCAATGAAATATTAACTCTCCGGCGTATCTTCTGGAAAAAAGAGAAGGAGTCGGAGATGTTACGATTAGCGTCCGTTATTTATGCAGTAGCCGGAACCACGGTTGCAGGCAGCTTTATGGTCGCGGCACTGGTGGCCGGATTTGATACGTTGCCTTATATCATCGCGGCAGTCGCCGCCGGTTTCATTGTTGCGATACCGGTGGCGTATTTTGTGGCAAAGGCGATTAAAAATAACGAATAGTTATTCACCAAACACCCGTTTGAAAATCGTATCAACGTGTTTCGTATGG
>CAZYMT010000209.1:0-4452 GCA_964649035.1 uncultured Rhodobacterales bacterium | reverse complement strand
GTCAGGCCGGTGCCGGTAAGATGCATGTGAACCGGATCGGAATGGGTGATCGGCAATTGCAAATCACCGTCACCATACGCTTGTGCCAGATCGACAGGATCACCCAAACCGTGGCGGGTAATGCAGTCGATCAGGCTGATCCCATCGGCAATCGCTTCATTGACCAGATCTAGAAGGCTGGTGGCGTTCTTGACTAAGCGAGCATCAGCACCTTTGCGCGCGACAACGCCCAACGATCCTGATTTACGTATTATTTGCGAAACTAACATTGTTTGCTCCCGTCTAGATTTCTAATTTTTGGTGGAGTTCAGTTCCTATAAACTCAAACACAATTATCCTAAACATACAATTGCTCAGGCGGGGCGAGAACCCTAGAATGGGATAGGTTGCTTGATTATTACACGGCTGGTTTGGATTGCGGATTCATCGTTGATACCAGTTAGATACGGCGACCCCCACTCCAGATTTCCTGTAAGACGGGTGTATTATCGAGGATCGTAAACCTGATAAAATCCGCGCGCTTGCCAATTGCAATACGCCCGCGGTCATTCAGGCCGACCATTGATGCGGGGTTTTGTGTCACCGCTGCAATTCCGCGGGCCAAATCGCCCCATAAATCGCCAAGCTGAACAGCCGCAACCAACAATCCCGCCGGGACGTAATCAGATGACAGAATATCCAAACGGTTAAGTTCGGCCAGTTCATGCGCGGCAACATTACCAGAATGTGACCCGCCGCGAATAAGATTGGGAGCGCCCATGATTGTCGCAATTCCATTTGCATGGCAGGCGTTTGCAGCCTCAACCGTTGTCGGAAACTCAGCTAGCGTTACGCCGTGCGCGTGGCTTGTGGCCACCTGTGCGGCAGTTGTGTCATCGTGGCTGGCTAAGGTTGCGCCATATCGGGTTGCGGCGGCAACAGTCGCTGCCTCGTGGGCCGTACCGTGTTTTTCCCGTAAACCATACAGAAAATCGACATAGTCCCGAAATTCCTCATCTCCATAATTGTATTTTCCACGCACATACTGCTCGAACTTTGATATATCGGTGAACTGCCTTTGACCCGGTGTGTGATCCATCAATGAAACGATACCCACACGATCGGCAGGGCCAAATTCGGCCAATTCTTCGACAAGCGTTTCCGAACAGACCTCGGCGCGTAGATGGATGTGGTGGCTGATCCGTAACATGCCAGCATCCCGCATTGCCAAAATTTCGTCGGCCATACGACGCGCATATTTACCATAACGTTTACTTGCGTTTGATGTAATCGAGCCAACACGGATGGCATCAAAAACCGTTGTAATTCCCGTGCCTGCCAGTTCACGGTCATGCGCAAGGATCGCGGCGCGATGTGGCCAATCAACGCTTGGACGCGGGGTCAAATGCCGCTCCAAGTTATCGGTATGCAGCTCGACAAGTCCCGGCGCGACGAAGTCACCGTTCATATCAAGCGCACCGTTTGGTACGGATGCGCCGCTGTCGATATCGACAATAACCCCATCTTTTATCTGTAGGGATCCGTGCACCACCTCGCCTTTTAGGATAAGCTGGGCATTGGCTAAAACGATATTTTTTGTCATGTTGATGTCACGCTTTTTGGATAATGAAACGGGGCTGTTGGAGGTACTAAATGTTTGAACGATATGCGATTTTTTATACGGCTCCGGCTGGCCCGCTTGCCGATTTTGGCGCTAGCTGGCTGGGCTGGAATTGCGCAACGGGGCGGGCCGCCGTAGAAATCCGTGATATGAACGGCATTGATGTGGCCAGCGTCACCGCCGTTCCGCGCAAATACGGATTGCACGGCACGTTGAAAGCCCCATTTCGATTGGCCGAAAATGTCCATTTGGATGATCTGCAGGAGGCAGCGACGAAATACGCGGCGCTGCAATCGCCGTTGGTTCTGCAAGGGATGGAGCTGCGCCATGCCCATGGTTTCGTTGCATTGCGGCCCATCGCCGATACTGCTGATTTTAATGCTTTTGCCGGAAGCATCACCCGCGACTTTGATCGTTTCCGCGCGCCGTTGACAGATGCTGAAATTGCGCGTCGTAGGCGATCTCAACTGACACCTAGGCAGGATCAGCAAATGCTGGATTGGGGATATCCGTTTATTTTTGCCGACTTCCGTTTTCATTTGACGCTGACTGGTCCGGTCAATGTTCAGACCGGCGCCGCCCTGATTACCACACTGAAGCCGCTTTTGATAAACATCACACCGGCCCCCTTTGTGATCGATGCATTCACGCTTATGGGGGAAGATGCGGATGGTATGTTTCATCAAATCCATCGTTACGCCTTGACCGGATGAAGATGGGCCATAATGGCATTTACGGTGTTCGCCAATGGGCCACTATTGTCAAAGGTTTGATGCGCAATTCCGACGGGTAACGCATGTTCGGCACGATCAAGTCTACGGGCAATTTCAGCTGCATTTTCACGACCTCGCGCATGCAGACGCGCCACCAATGCGTCGCGGTTGGCGGTAATGAAAACGACGTCGAAACGCGCGAAACGCGCCTTGGCGAGCGGTAAAATCGAGCGAGACAAATTGGCCAAAACATCATGGCCGTCGGCCAAATGGTCATCCACCGAATTTGGGATTGCGTAACTAAGGCCATGTGCTTGCCAATGCAAGGCAAATGCGCCGCACTTTTGGTGGGTGGCAAAATCTTCGGCGCTAACACCATCAAAATCCTCACCGCCAGCATCGGGAGGCCGTGTGATCATGCGGCGGGCTAACACAAACTGAGGGCTGCGAGCCGCAAGCGCCCGCATCACACTGTCTTTGCCCACACCCGACGCCCCGACAATGGCGATGAAACGCCCGCTCATGCTGCCAACCCCGGAGTGAATTGCGTTACGTCCAGTTGGCGATTGCAAACGGCATCACGCGTCGCGTGGTCGTGGAAAATTCCGATAATTGCCGCGCCGCGTTCTTTGGCCTCGGTGATCATTTCTAGCACCGTCGCGCGGTTGGTTAGGTCAAGGCTGGCGGTTGGTTCATCCAGCAACAAGGCAGGGTAAGGATAGGCAAAGCCGCGCGCGATATTCACACGTTGCTGTTCGCCACCTGAAAAGGTCGTGGGGCTAAGTCGCCACAGGCGTTCGGGGATATTCAGCCGTGCCAAAAGAGTTTGCGCCTGTGCAATTGCGATGTCGCGGCTGGTCCCTGTCACCAGCAAAGGTTCGGCGACGACATCCAACGTGGACACGCGCGGAACCACCCGTAAAAACTGACTGACATAACCTAATGTCCGCCTACGCAGGACAATAATTTCGCGGGGGGCGGCAATGGCAACGTTCACATCACCAACCATAATTCGGCCTTTTTGCGTCAGGTAATTTCCGTAGATCATCCGCATAAGCGTTGATTTTCCTGCACCAGACGCCCCGACAAGCGCGACACATTCACCGGGCGCAACATCTAAAGTGGCACCCGCCATAACTGGAATATCTGCGGCACCTTGATTGTGCAGGGTAAAGGATTTTGAGACGTTTTCGATATGGATCATGGCGTTAAACCTGCAAAACAGAGGAAACAAGAAGTTGTGTATAGGCGTGCTGCGGATCGTCCAGAACCTGATCGGTTAGGCCGGTTTCGATAACGCACCCGTCCTTCATCACCATCAACCGATCCGCCAATAGCCGCACAACGGCGAGGTCGTGGGTAACGATAATCGCACTTAGGTTCATTTCCCGAACCAGCCCGCGCAAAAGATCCAGCAGACGGGCCTGCACAGATACATCCAGACCACCCGTCGGTTCATCCATGAACACCAAGCGCGGCCCTGTCACCAAATTGCGCGCGATTTGCAGGCGTTGCTGCATACCACCAGAAAACGCGGTCGGGCGATCATCTATCCGGTCTTCGCTGATCTCAACCCGACCAAGCCAGTCAATCGCTTGGTCACGGATTTCACCATAATGGCGTGCATTCACAGCCATCAGGCGTTCACCTACATTGCCACCTGCGCTTACATTCATGCGCAATCCGTCGCGCGCGTGTTGATGGACAAAGGCCCAATCGGTGCGCGACAGCATTCGGCGTTCGGGTTCTGACATCGTAACCGTATCACGCAAGCCTCCGGTGCGGGTGTCAAAGCGCACGGCACCGCTATCTGGTGTCAAATGACCTGCTAGACAATTCAACAAGGTCGATTTTCCGGACCCGCTTTCGCCAACAATCCCCATGACTTCGCCGGGGTAAAGGTCGAACGAGACCTCGGCACATCCAATCCGGCGACCATAGAATTTCGCGATGCCAACAACCTGTAAAAGCGGTGTCATGCCGCGTCCTCCGCGTAGGGAACACCTTGTGCACCGACATGCCCGTTTTCGCGCCTTGTGGCACAATAATCCGTGTCGGAACACATGAACAAGCGCCCGCCTTCGTCATTAACGATAAGCTCGTCCAGATAGCTGTCCTTGGCCCCGCATAAATCGCATG
>CAZYMT010000208.1:0-4480 GCA_964649035.1 uncultured Rhodobacterales bacterium | reverse complement strand
ACTCCTATCGCAAGTTCTGTACTATCTAGAATCCAACACACGTTCCGCCACAATCATCGGGGCCATCACAGGTGGCGGGATTGGCTTGCTACTGACCCAAGCGATCATCACCCAAAAAGACTGGGAGGAAGTCACCTATTACATCGTTCTGATTATTTTGATGGTCATGGTAATGGACAGTTTTTCGGGCTGGATTCGGCGTAAACTGATCAAAGGCGATGAGGGCGGTCACTGATGGCTCGACTAACCCGAGACACCCCCTTCATCCATCCGAATTGTGAGATTTCGGATGCGTCATATGGACGGTTTGTTGAAATTGGACATGGAGCGCGGCTGGCCCACTGCCATTTCGACGATTATGCCTATTGCGACCGCTATGCAGATATCGCCAATGCCACCATCGGAAAATTCGCCAATCTTGCGGCTTTTGTCCGTATCGGCGCGACTGATCACCCGATGGAGAAAGCCAGCTTGCACCATTTCCATTACCGCTCGGCCGATTATTTTGACGATGCAGACAACGATACCGATTGGTTTGCGTTTCGGCGCACACGACGCAGTGTGATTGGTCATGACACTTGGCTTGGGGCAGGCGCACAGGTTCGCCCAGAGATCACGATCGGGCACGGCGCGATCGTGGCAGGCGGCGCTATTGTCACCAAAGATGTTGCGCCCTACATGATTGTGGCGGGCATCCCCGCCGTCCCTTTACGGTCCCGTTTTGAGCCCGCCATTGCCGACAGGATGATGGCGCTAGCGTGGTGGGATTGGCCGCATGACGCTTTACGCGGCTCATTAGATGATTTCCGCACGCTCACCGCCGAGGCATTCTTGGAGCGTTACGAGTAGCTAATGATTAAGGTTGAGAAAGCGTCAGTGTTACCTTATCGCCAGCAAACCATGTGCGCCCGAACTCGATGGGAGCGCCGTCTTGATCGACATTCACACCAATTGTTCGCAAAATCGGTGCATGTTCCGAAATGCGTAGATGTAAAGCTTGGGTGGCGGTCGCCAGCTTGGCGTTTACCCGCGTTGAGGCCCGTGTGTAATCCGCGATACCCGCGCGCATTAGCGCCTTGGTCACCGAACGAGTTGCCGTCAAATCGGCGATTAGGTCGGGGAAGCGTTGGGCGGGAAACACACTTCGGAAAATGGCAATTGGCTGTCCGTCCGAAAGGGAAAGCCCCTCATAGACATGAACTTTTTCGCCTTCGACCAATTTAAGCGCAGCATGTTCCTCGAGGTTGGCGCTGCGGGTTTCAAGCAACAGCACTTCTTTCGCTGGTGCCCTACCTGCCGCAACCAAATTTTGATGGTAACGCACCCGTTTACCAATTGGGTAATCGGTTGGGGTGGTTGTTACGAAAACCCCGGCACCACGCCGCGCATGGACCAACTCTTCGTCGGCCAGTGCCTTAAGCGCATGTCGCACGGTATGACGGTTAACGCCAAATTTGGCAGCCAGTGTCGCCTCGGTCGGCAACTTGTCACCGGAGCCATAAACTCCTGCCGCGATATCCCCACGTAGCGACATGGCGATTGCGGTCCAAATTGGTGTTCGTGTTGTCATGTCATGAAAGTTTCACAGGATGAGGGATTGGTTAATTACGTGCGGTAAGGTATTATTTGTCTAGTTGTATAGACAACATCATAAGGTGTCTAGATGAAAATGATGAGTGACCCAAACGCGGATCGAAAAGCATGGCTTAGCCTATTGGCGAAATCGCCGGCATCTGATGTGGCGAGGCTTTGGCTGGACCTTGGGCTTTCGCCTAACCACCGTATTTTACGTGCGCCGGAAATTGGTGGGGTGATGGTACGGGGTAGGGCGGGTGCGATTGGCGCTGCATTTAACCTTGGCGAAATGACGGTTACGCGTGCCTCGGTCACATTGGACTGTGGCACGGTTGGGCATGGGTTTGTGCAAGGGCGCGATCGTGATCATGCGCTACAAACGGCGTTGGTTGATGCGTTGATGCAAACCGATACGGCGGCGCGGATAGATGCAAATTTTCTGGTGCCTTTACGGGTTGCGATGAAGCGACGCAAAAACACACGCGCAGCAAAATCGGCCGCCACAAAGGTAGATTTCTATACCATGGTTCGAGGGGAAGACTGATGCAGGCAAATGCTTTAACCGGTGGCTTTACGAATGCGCCAATTGAGGCGGCAAATGCGTATCGCGCGATTATGACTGCGATGGCCCGCCCCGGCGAAATTTGCACCTTGTCTGGGGCGCAGCCGCCAGCGCCGATATCTGTCGCTGCTGGCATAATTCTGCTGACCCTTTGTGATCCCGACACGCCAATTTATCTAGGTGAAAGTCATGACACACAGGATTTAAAAGACTGGATTACGTTTCACACTGGCGCACCTGCTGTTCCAGCGGATCAGGCGGTATTTGGTGTCGGATTCTGGGCCGATTTACCGTTGGATGAATTCACCCTCGGCATTCCTGAATACCCGGACCGGTCGGCCACGCTAATCGTCGAAGTTCCAGTGTTGGAAAACGCGGGAACCACCCTGCAAGGCCCCGGAATAGAGGATAGCGCATTGTTGTCCCTACCCGAAACCCAAGCCTTTCGTGCTAATGCACAACATTTCCCCCTAGGACTCGACTTCATCTTCACAAGTGGTGAGCGCCTCGCGGGTCTGCCGCGCACCACGAGGGTTAGCTGATGTATGTTGCCGTCAAAGGGGGCGAGCGCGCCATCGATAACGCCCATGCTTGGCTGGCCGAAGAACGGCGCGGCGATAAGGCTGTGGATGAACTATCCGTTGCGCAAATACGTGAACAACTAAGCCTCGCGATAAATCGTGTTATGGCCGAGGGGTCGCTATATGACCCTGACCTTGCGGCTTTGGCGATCAAACAGTCGCGCGGTGATCTGATCGAAGCGATTTTCCTTATCCGCGCGTACCGTACAACCCTGCCACGTTTTGGGGGATCAAAGCCGATTAAAACCGAAAATATGACCTGTGATCGGCGGGTATCAGCAACGTTTAAGGACGCACCGGGCGGGCAGGTACTGGGGCCGACTTTTGACTACACGCATCGATTGCTGGATTTCAAACTTGCGGCCGACGGCGAGGTTGGCGCGGCCCCGACAACCGCACCGGACAACTCCGCCGCGCCACATATCATGTCATTCCTTGACCGCGAGGGTTTGATCCAGCCTGAACCGTTAGGCGACGACACGCCTGCCGATCTAACGCGCACCCCGCTTGAACTACCAGCCAGCCGTGCCTTGCGCCTTCAATCCCTGACGCGTGGGGACGAAGGGTTTATCCTTGGCATGGCGTATTCCACCCAGCGTGGATATGCCCGCAATCACGCCTTTGTCGCCGAATTGCGGATCGGAACCATCGCCGTTGAAATGGACATTCCAGAACTGGGTTTCGCCATCGACATCGGCGAAATCATCGTGACAGAATGCGAGACGGTCAATCAGTTCCAAGGCTCAAAAACCGAACCACCACAATTCACCCGTGGCTATGGTTTGGTGTTTGGCATGACCGAACGCAAAGCCATTTCCATGGCATTGGTCGACCGTGCACTACGCTGGAAAGAACTGGGCGAAGACAATCTCGGCGCCCCCGCACAAGACGAAGAATTCGTGCTTTACCATTGCGATAACATCCAAGCGACTGGGTTCTTGGAGCATATCAAACTGCCCCATTACGTTGATTTCCAGTCTGAACTTGAACTGATCCGCAAATTACGCCGCGAAGTTACGCCCAAGCAGGAGGCCGCAGAATGAGCGATTATAATTTCGCCTATCTTGACGAACAGACCAAACGAATGATCCGTCGAGCGATCCTGAAAGGTCTCGCCATCCCCGGATATCAGGTGCCATTTGCCAGCCGTGAAATGCCAATGCCCTATGGCTGGGGCACCGGCGGTGTGCAGGTTAGCGCAGCCGTGTTGACGCCGGATGATACCTTCAAGGTGATTGATCAAGGGGCGGATGACACGACAAATGCCGTATCGATCCGGCGGTTTTTCCAGAAAACTGCCAATGTATCCGTGACCGAAAAAACCGCCGAGGCCAGCGTCATCCAAACCCGCCATCGTATTCCCGAGGAAAACCTGCGCACCGATCAGATACTGGTCTATCAAGTGCCGATCCCCGAACCTCTGCGTTTTCTAGAACCGTCCGAGGTGGAAACCCGCAAAATGCATAGTCTTGAAGAATACGGGTTGATGCACGTGAAGCTCTATGAAGACATTTCACAACATGGCGCGATTGCCACGGCCTATGCTTATCCGGTCAAGGTCGAGGGGCGCTATATCATGGACCCGTCACCCATTCCAAAATTCGACAATCCGAAATTGGAAATGGCCGCTATCCAACTGTTTGGCGCGGGTCGTGAACAACGGATTTACGCGATCCCACCTTATACGCAGGTGGTTAGCCTCGATTTTGACGACTATCCGTTTAAAGCTACCAAAGCGGACCACGCATGCGATTTATGCGGG
>CAZYMT010000207.1:0-4503 GCA_964649035.1 uncultured Rhodobacterales bacterium | reverse complement strand
AGGTCAACCGTTAATGCGGGCTAGAATTGTCTTTGATCATCAGGTAAATAACGCTTGAAACTAGTCTGGACCGTAAAATGCCCGCCTTAAATCGAAAACTTTCTGTTGCCCCAATGATGGATTGGACGGATCGACATTGTCGATATTTCCATCGTCGTTTGACCAAGCAGACGTTGCTTTATACCGAAATGGTGACGGCAACCGCAGTTGTGCGCGGCGATGCGGAGCGGTTGATTTCATATCATCCTGACGAGCATCCGGTCGCATTGCAATTGGGCGGGTCCGATCCGGCAGAATTGGCGGCGGCGACGCGAATTGCCTGTGATTTTGGTTATGACGAGGTGAATTTAAACGTTGGTTGCCCGTCGGACCGTGTGCAATCTGGCCGTTTTGGCGCGGTTCTGATGGAAGATGCCGGACTGGTTACCGAATGTGTTTCAGCAATGGTCGGGGCGTCAACTGGGCCGGAGATCACGGTGAAATGCCGGATTGGCGTCGATGATCAGGTGCCTGCCGAGGTTTTGCCAGAGTTTCTGGCACGGGTTTCAACAGCGGGTATTCGCAGTTTCACGATCCATGCGCGCAAAGCGTGGTTGCAAGGGCTTAGCCCCAAGGAAAACCGCGATGTGCCGCCGCTCGATTATGAGCTGGTCTATGCGATGCGGGCGTTGTTTCCGTCGCTGGAGCTTTGCATAAATGGTGGAATAACCTCGCTGGCCGAGGCCGAAGCGCATTTGGCTGCCGGGTTGGACGGGGTGATGATCGGGCGCTCGGCCTATCATGAGCCGGCGTTGCTGGCGGCGGCGGATCAACGGATTTTTGGTGGCGAAACAGTCACAACTGCCGAACAGGCGGTGCTGGATATGCTGCCTTATATCGAAAGTGAATTGACAAAGGGCGCGCGACTTAATCAGATCACGCGTCATATGTTAGGCATTTTTGCTGGTCGACCGGGCGCGCGGAAATGGCGGCGGGTTTTGTCCGAAGGGGCGCATAAAGATGGGGCAGGGCCGGAACTGGTTCTGGCGGCATTAAAAGAAATTAGCCAATTAGCGGCGTAGGAGTTGAAATGGGTGGATTTGAAGTATCACAATTGGTGACGTTGTTTGTTGTGCTATTGGCAATCGGTGCCGTGGCTGGCGTGGTTGCCGGATTGCTGGGTGTTGGCGGCGGGATCGTTTTGGTGCCGGCGTTTTATTATACATTTACGGCGCTGGGTTTTGACAGTCCACAATTGATGCAGATTTGTGTGGCGACGTCGCTGGCGACGATTGTTTTCACCTCCATCCGGTCGGTGCAGAGCCATCATAAAAAGGGGGCTGTGGATTGGGATATTCTGAAAACCTGGGCACCCGGGATTGTGGTCGGGGCGATTATTGGCGTGTTGATTGCGCGCGAGCTGAAATCTGAAACTTTGACGATGATTTTCGGGGTGCTGGGGCTTTGTGTGGGGCTTTACATGGCGTTCGGGAAATCGGAATGGCGGCTGGGCGAGGAAATGCCAAAGGGTATTCGTCGTGCGATTATGTCACCCGTCGTTGGGTTTCTATCGGTGTTGATGGGGATTGGTGGCGGCAGTTTTGGCGTGCCAATCATGACCCTATATGGGCGACCAATTCACCGTGCTGTTGCGACGGCGGCTGGGTTTGGCCTTATTATTGCTGTGCCGTCAGTCATTGGGTTCTTGCTAACGGGGGGCGATGTGCCGGGCAAACCGCCGTTTACGGTTGGGTATGTCAACATAGTCGCTTTTGCCATTGTGATTTCGATGACGTTGCTAACGGCACCCGTAGGTGCCAAGTTGGCCCATAAAATGGACCCAAAGCCGTTGAAACGTGTCTTCGCAATTTTCTTGATGGTCGTGGCGCTAAACATGCTTCGCAAAGCATTTATGGGCTAGCTATTTTCGCAGGATCATCCGGTCGCGGCGAATTATTGTTTCTTCGAGGTTTTCGAGAAAAGTCATGCCGAGCAATGACGAGTGCAATGCACCACGTTCGGCAACGGCGGCCCGCACACCTGTCAGTGTTACATCGCCTACTTGCAGGGTTTCGATGATAATCGGGGCGACATAGGATCTGCCGCTAGCGGTTGTAAGGGGGGTCGAATAATCGAGCTCGTCCAACGCAATGCCAATACGCAACGCATCATCATGACGAAGCAATACAAGTGATGAACCCGTGTCGATCAACAACCCAACATCGGTGCCATTTACCTGCGCAATTGCGCGGAAATGCCCGTCCCATGAGCGTTGAATTTCGGCTTCTTTAACGGATATGGCCAACGCGGCCGTTTCTGTCTGCTTACGAAACCCGATTGTGTATTCGGTGTTCATAAATTCAATGCCGCCAATGCAAAACAATGCCGCGACCGCATAGAGTAGGCGATGGCGTTCTTCGGACATAAAACTTAGGAAATTGCGGATTGCGCTGGCAAAGGCTGTACCGATCAGGATGATTGCAATGATCGCAACCCACCAAGCACCGTCGGAACGGAAAAAGACTTCGGAGAAGTTTTCGCGCAGCAGAAAAGCACCAATCAAATAGCCAATAAGTATCAGGGCCCAGATTTGCATGTATAATTACTATCCCGAAGGTTACCAAGAACTGGAACATACCATATTCTTGAACCGTTTATAATTCCTAAACGCGAGCGGTGAATTTTGCAACCATTCTGTGCCTTTCCGGCGTAAATGTCGATTTTATCGTTATGGTGATGTTTTCGGATTTCGTTCGCGTTTTGGGCGACGTTTTGTCAATGTCCCCTCGCGATTTGGAAGCTCAGACATAATCTCACGGCGGGCTTCTGCTGTCATCACGGACCATTCTGCGATTTCGTCCAAGGTTCGAAAGCACCCGACGCATAGGCCGGTTTTGTGGATGACACAGACCTTGGTGCAGGGCGATTCTATCTCGTCGCGCTTCCAAATCTCGTCACTCATTGGCGTGCCAATACGCTTAGACGATCCAGAGCACCTTGTAAAATATAGCCGGCGGCGACGTGATCTATGACCTCGGCGCGGCGCTTGCGGGAGGTGTCGGCTTCAAGCAACGCGCGTTCGGCGGCGACGGTTGACAGGCGTTCGTCCCAAAAGCTGATAGGAATGTCGGTCAGGCGCGACAGGTTGCGGGCGAAAGCGCGGGTGGATTGGGCGCGGGGTCCCTCAGACCCGTCCATATTACGCGGCAAGCCAAGGATAATCGCGGCAACATTGCGATCTGCCGATATTTCCAGAATGCGTTCCGCGTCGAGCGTGAATTTTTTGCGCCGGATTGTCTCCAACGGCGAGGCGACCATACGGTAGGTGTCGGACACCGCAACCCCAACGGTTTTGGTGCCAAGGTCGAGGCCAATAAGTGCCCGCATTTTGGGTAGATGCTGCGCTAATTCGGTGATGTCATCAAATATGTCGGCGCTCATCTTGCAGAAACCTCGGCGTCGCGGGCGGCTTGGAGCAGGGTTTCCATGGCGGCGGGACTGGTACCGAAAACCTCTTGGGCTTCGTTCCAGATGGCGGAGGCTTGTGCGGTTTCGCCAAGTACCCCGAAGGCGCGGATAAGCTGCGCCCATTCTTCAGGGGTGCCACCATCAGTGGCGAGGCGGTCGGACAGGTTTGCAACCATGCCTTGGATCATTTCATTACGATCCTCGACGCTCATTTCGCTGGCGGATTCGACATCAACAGCCGAGGGGCCACGGGTGATACCGGCATCAATGGCGACTTGATCAATTTGGCTTTCGACGATGCTCATCCATGGCGCTTGGACGTTTTCGTCTAGCAAGCCGGACCATAATTGATAGGTTTGTGCTGGTTGCCCACGCTGCATCATGGCGACACCAGCATAGAAACGGGCGCGGGTGTTGGCGCTGTCTGTCTGGATGGCGTGGGTCAGCGCGGTTTCGGCTTCGGGCGAGACATACCAGTTTGCCGCAATTATCATAATCTCGGCCTGCGAGGCATAGTCTTCGGCGCCTGCGTCATCACCGAGTATTCGCATCACCGTATCTTGGGCAACCCGTGCTTCGGCATATTGACCTAGCTGGGACAAATTATCTGCCAACATCTGATGACCAATTAAATCGTCGGGGCGCGATTGTAGGACGTCTTTCAATTCTTGCACCAATTCCAAGTGTTTTGGGTCGGCTATTGGAGCTTCTAAGGTCAATTGTTGGGCAACCCGAATTTCTGCCTCGGCTTGGGTCGGCCTCGCGGCCAAGCGTTCAGCAAGTGGGAAGTCGCGGGCACCTGGGGCACCGATTTGCCAATATAGTGCGAATCCGCCGGCTACGACGGCAATGGCAAGGGCGGCTGCTAACCCACGGGATGCACCGATGGGGGCATTAAACGTTGTGCTCTCGCCAGCTTCGGCGTCAGCAGCGGCCAGTAGGCGGCGCGATATTTCTGTGCGGCTGGCGGTGGCTTCCTCATTGGATAGAACTCCGCGCGCAAGGTCAGATTCCACCTCTTTCAGTTGGTCTTTATAGATCTGCATATCATAGGTT
>CAZYMT010000206.1:0-4521 GCA_964649035.1 uncultured Rhodobacterales bacterium | reverse complement strand
TGTCGATGCTCTGCCTTCCTCAGGGGACAAATTCAGGATGATCACCTAGAATGGGGTGCGGACAATGAAGCACACCTTAAAGGTTTAAACTATAAAGAGTTGAGAAAGGCAGACATAGTATGCTGGGTCATGATGATACCCCTTATCATTTTTTTCGGTGCATACTTCCTTGGATTGACTGAATATTTTCTGTCAAAAGTTCCGCCATTTTTGTATCTGGTTTTGTTCGTTGTTTATTTCGGATTGATGAATTTTTATCGGTACTTTGAAGCGAAAGCGAAAGGGTATTTGGATGAACAGCAATTTCTGACATTTGAGTTTTTTAATGAGTGCGCTGTCGAGGAAGATTGACATATTTCACTTTATGAGGACGCTTGCATCGCAAGGAACGCATCTTTCTCTCTGGTCATAATAGTCTTCCCAAATCAATGTATGATTGATCTGAAAATAGACGCGCCGCTGCAATTTCTCGCAACAGCGCGTTTTATCTTACCCCAGCGTCGGCATAGTGAATTCGGGATCGCTACGTTGCCCGGACGGCCAGCGCGTTGTTGTAGTTTTGATGCGGGTATAAAACCGGACACCTTCCATGCCATGCATGTGGTGATCCCCGAACATCGAAGATTTCCAACCGCCAAAGCTGTGATAGGCCATTGGTACTGGGATAGGCACGTTAATCCCGACCATGCCAACTTCGACATCTTGGGAATAGTTGCGCGCGGTGTCGCCATCGCGGGTAAAGATCGCCGTTCCGTTGGCATATTTATGGCAATTCACCAAGTCGATCGCTTCTTGATAGCTGTTACGCCGAACAATCGACAGAACCGGACCAAAGATTTCTTCTTTCCAGACGGTCATGTCCGGAGTGACGTTATCCAGGAGCGTTCCGCCGATGAAATAGCCGTTTTCATAGCCTTGTTTGTCCTGTTTGAATGTGCGGCCATCAACGACAACCTTGGCCCCTTCGGCTTCGCCCGTGTCAATATACCCGCGCACTTTGGCAAGATGTTGCTCGGTAACCAGTGGTCCCATTTCCGAGGTTTTATCGGCCGTCGCGCCAATTTTCAGCGCCTTGATTTTTGGCACCAGTTTCTCGATCAGGGCATCCGCAACGGCGTCGCTGACAGGAACCGCCACCGAGATCGCCATGCAGCGCTCGCCAGCTGACCCGAAAGCGGCCCCCATAAGGGCGTTTGCGGTCATCTCCAAATCGGCATCGGGCATGATCACCGCGTGGTTTTTCGCGCCGCCCAAAGCCTGCACTCGTTTGCCATTCGCGGTGCCGGTTTTGTAGATATATTCGGCAATTGGGGTCGAACCGACAAAGCTGATGGCCTTTACGTCTTTATGGGCCAGCAAGGCATTCACAGCCTCTTTATCGCCTTGAACTACGTTGAAAACCCCGTCTGGCAGGCCTGCTTCGGTCAACCATTCCGCCATTTTCAAGGCTGCCGAAGGCACGCGTTCGGAAGGTTTCAGGATGAATGTATTGCCGCAAGCAAGTGACACCGGAAACATCCACATCGGGACCATTGCCGGAAAGTTAAAAGGTGTGATCCCGACACAAACACCCAGCGATTGGCGGATGTTGTGACTGTCCACAACTGACCCAACATTTTCCGAAAACTCACCTTTTAGGAAAGTTGGCGCACCGATGGCGAATTCGACAACTTCGAGGCCACGGGTAACTTCACCCAAGGCATCATCATGGGTTTTCCCGTGTTCTTCGGCCAGAATCGAGGCCAGTTCGTCAGCGCGTTCCCAAAGAATGTTTTTGAATTTGTCCAAAATTCGCGCGCGCCGCAGCGCCGGTGTTTTCGACCATTTTGGCCAAGCAGCCTTGGCAGCGGCAACCGCAACACCAACTTCGTCAGCCGAGGCCAGTGCTACAGATTTGTCAGCCGCTCCAACAGCGGGATTAAAGACGGGCTGGCTGCGGCCAGATGTACTGGCAACATGGCTGCCATTGATGAAATGTGCGCGTTCGTTCATGGGATTCTCCTATTCGATAGATCAGAGGTATCGACAAGTGTTCCTCAAATATATAGATATAAGTCGGTATCCGTTATTCGAATTTGGAGACAACAAATGAACTGGGATGACCTGAAATATTTTCTAGCGGTGGCGCGGGACGGACAATTCCTTAGCGCGGCGCATCGCCTTGGGGTGTCACAAGCGACGTTGAACAGGCGGGTCTCGGGGTTAGAGGCCAAGCTGGAAACTCAGCTATTCAACCGCTCGACAACGGGGTGCGAATTGACTGCGCAAGGCGTTGCCTTAATGGAACGCGCAGAACGGATTGAAGCGGAAACCTTGCAAATTTCGTCGACGCTTTCTGGACCAGAAACCGAGGTTTCTGGAACCATCCGCATCGGCGCGCCCGATGGTTTTGGTGTGGCGTTCCTCGCCCCCCGCCTACATTTACTAACCGCAAAATTCCCGAAACTTTCGGTACAATTGGTCCCGATGCCGCGTAATTTTTCATTGTCGCAACGTGAGGCAGATATCGCCGTCACTATCGGACGCCCCGAAAAGGGCCGGTTGCGGGCCCAAAAGTTAACGGACTATTCATTGGGGCTTTATGCCTCAAAAAGCTATCTGGCGACGAAAGGCACGCCCCAAACCCTTGAGGCGCTGAACGAACATCAGCTTGTTGGCTATGTCGAAGACCTTATCTTCACGCCCGCGCTGAATTTCTCCACGCAATTCCTGAGCAACTGGCAATCCACTATCGAAGTTTCGAGTGCTTTGGGCCAGTTCGAAGTTGTGCGTGCTGGCGGCGGCATCGGTATTCTGCATGATTTTATGGTGCCAACCGCATCCGAATTGGTTCCGGTCCTACCCGACGAACGCCTATCGCGCAGCTACTGGACTGTTTGGCATGAGGACCTCAAAAACAGTCAGCGAGTCAAAGAAGTAGCGCGCTTTCTAAATGAGGTCGTACAAGAAGACCGTAAACTATTTTCGCTCTAAAATTCTGGATTGAATAGTTTCGTTACCGCTCCACTGCAAAATTACACATCAATTCCGTCCAGTATTAATACTATTTTATAACACTCGCCTGCCGGTAGTATGACAATTGATCCAGATTCTGTTTGTGCACTTTTGGCAAGATGTTTAGTTTATTTTTGCAGTTCGTAATTTTTGAATTCAGCATACTTTTCGTTAGTGCCAAGTATCCAAGTATAGGCATTCATTCCAACGCATTTGGGGGTTTAATAACTTCCCAAAGCCGCTTCAATATTCTTCGTTCAGTTCCGGGTTTTATGACTGTGTACACAAGATGCGGCAAATGCCGCGCCGGGGCATTCCATAAGTCGTATCAAAGACAGAGCAAAGGATGCAAATTTATAAGTTTTGGGGGGTAATTATTTCAAATGGAATGGTTCTCTGAAGGCTAGAACCGTTGCCCGCCTGCTGCACCGTATGAAGCATCGTATCCAGCAACATGTTGGATATTTGCGGCAAAGGGTGGCAAAGCGCGGCGGTAATCAGCCCTTCCGTCAAGCCTTTTCGAGTTTCTGGCCCGATGTCTCGACAAACAACCCGTACACTTCTTTGTCTGCTTGTTGGCATATCCCGCAAGGCATCTAAAACACCAGAAATACCACCACCTGCAATGTAAATCCCCACAAGGTCGTCCTGCTTTTTAAGTAAGTCGCAGACCATCCGGTATGCTTGGTCGGGATCTTCATTGGTTAGTTTGCTGTCACCCACATGCAGGTGGGGCGCATTTTCTCGCATATACGAGCGAAAACTTGCATCCGAAATATCTTGGCATTGATATCGATGATTGCCAATAAATACGGCGACTCGACCAGAGCCATGCGTCGTGTGGTCAATAAACCAAGCCGCTGTACGTCCAAGTTTCCAATTGTCCGCGCCAACGTATCCCGCCCGCTCGGGCGCTGACTGATCCGTAATGTAGGCAATAATTGGCGTACCTTGTGCTTTGAGCGAACGAATAGCCTGATCAACAAGGGGGTGCACGGCGGCAATAATCGCAACCGCGTCACATTTGCGCCCTAACTTCTCTAGCCGAGCGGCGGTATTCTCAGGCTCTAGATCATCAACAAAATCAATAACTGTTTTGACGTTCACATCTTGTCTGATACTTGCTGCTGCGGTTATTTTTTTTCCAATAAGTTGGTATAGATCTCGCTTTGATTGTTGAAGTAAAAATCCGAAACGATATTGAGGAACGGATTCTTTTTTCCGCGAAGAAATTGCGCCCAACCCATAGAATCCTAACTCTTCCGCTGCCTCAAGAACATGTTGAATCGTTGATGTGCGAACAGTTTTTGATCCACTAAGAATTCGGTTCACTGTTGAAACACTTACTCCGGAAGATTTAGCGAGGTCGGCTATTGTTGGTTGTCCCAATTATACCTCCATTTGTTTCATCTGTGATTGATATATAATGACATTAAATGCCATTTTTAGATCATTAAGCATATCCCTAAAGCACTACTATGAGATACGAATTAGTTCATGTAAAGGATTCCGTCAAACAAATGGCGG
>CAZYMT010000205.1:0-4557 GCA_964649035.1 uncultured Rhodobacterales bacterium | reverse complement strand
GAATGTGGGCACATCTTGCCATGCCATCGCTTTATGATGTTTGGGTTTCTTTGTGACCTTCGGCAGGACATTCGCATCCTTGATCGCAGTGACAGGGTTTTCGCCGGATCGAAAGCCTTTGGACTTTGCAACATCCAAAACCGTCTTGATACGTTGGGAAAGGCGTCGCGCAGTTTCGTGTTTTTCTGTCCAAATCGGCGATAGACACATCAGGACTTCCGGCTGGCCGATACTATCAATCGGCATGCGCCCAATCTTAGGAAATGCATAGTCACGTAGCGTGTTGATCCATTGCTGCCCATGCTTGGCGTTCTTCCAAGTGGGTAATCGTTCGATATGTACCTGTTGGGCAACTTCTTCGAAGGTCGGGATTTCGCGATGCGCGTTAAAACGAGGGTTCAAACCTTGCTTTGCCATCCGACGATATTCCAGCGCCCTATCGCGGGCTTGGGAGATCGTGACAATATCAGCGCCACCTAACCCAAAGTCCGTCCTTAGAGGAGCACCCTTCTTGTTCTTCTGCCCTTTGACGACAACCCGCACAATCCAGCGACGAGCACCGGAAGGGTCAACCACCAGATACAACCCATTCCCGTCGCCGTGACGACCGGGCCCGAGATTCTCAACCAGCCTCTTTGTTAGTTTTCCAGATAGATGCGCCATTCAATATACCACCTTCCGTACCACACAATAAAAACATACAGGGCAAATCGAAAGAAAGCGAGATAAACCTCAAAGCGCACTAATCGCCAACAAAACAAAGAAAAAGGTCGCTCAAAGCGACCTTAGCAAATTCTATAAAGTGAGGTAATGGCGGACAGACAGGGATTCGAACCCTGGAGACGGTTCCCCGCCTACACGCTTTCCAAGCGTGCGCCTTCGACCACTCGGCCACCTGTCCTTGTGGCGTCTATATACCTGCTACGACCGACAGATCAAGCGCGAAATCACTTGGAAACAGATCATTTGCCTTCCTTAAGAATCTTGGCAACAACCTCTCCGATTTCGTCAATATTTTTGAGGGTGATTTCACTCTGGTCATACGGAATTTCGATGCCCTCTTCTTCAAAAATTCTGGCGATCTCAAAGTTGATATCGGACTGGACGCCCATCATGTTGTTGATGTCGCGCAAGAAGCAGCGCAATTCAAAATCCAGCGCGCTAGCCCCAAATGTTTTGAACACCACCGAGGGTGCCGGATATTTCAACGTATCCGAATGTGCATCAGCGATCCCGAGTAAAATTTCTCGAATTTTATGCGGATCGGTCCCGTAGGCTACCCCGATAGGTATCCGCAAGCGGCCAGTTTTGTCGGGCGAGGTATAGTTTTCCACGCTGCCAGCAATCAATTCGGAATTCGGGATAATCACAGCGCGCCGATCAAACGTATCCACCAAAGTCGCCCGGACGGAAATCTTGCGTACGACACCTTCGTGCCCGCCGGCCCTGATCCAGTCACCTTCTTTAATGGGACGTTCGATCAGCAAGATAATACCTGACACAAAATTCGACACGATCGTCTGCAAGCCAAAACCGATACCAACGGATAGGGCACCAGCAACGATTGCAAGACTGGATAAATCAAGACCTGTGGCCGACACTGCGGCCAGCGCCGACAAGAAAATACCTGAATACCCAATCCCGGCCAGGATCGCCGTTCGCCCACCGATATCAAGTCTGGTACGCGGTAGAACCGAATTCCGCACGGCCTTTTGCGTCAACCTAGTAACCGTATATCCAACGCCAAAAACCAACACAAAAACCAGCAGGTCAGACAGCGAGAACTGGCTGTTTCCAATCGCCACCCCTTCGTTCAACCAATGCCATGCCTCGGACAGATCACTAATGCGTGCACCCCAAATCAGCGCCAGCATCGGAATGGCCCCTAACGTCAGCACGAAGCCCGCAAACACCGGTACCAAGCGCACCTGATCACGTCTGAGCTCGCTGCTCTCCCCTTCAATCCAACGATCGAGGAAGGCCCGTATCAAGTCAAACAGCATCCGTAGCGTTGCCAGAAATCCCAGCGTAACAATCGTTGGGAAAACCAGAAATTTGGCGGCAGCAAAATAGCCGACGCCCGCCAAAACCGGCGCAGATAAGGAAATCACAAAGACAATGCGCGCCAATATTCCGGCAATCATCCGTACGGAACTTTCATGCCCCTCCTCGGCACCCTCGGCCACCGGAATAACATTGCGGATCAGGCCAGCTAGCCTGAATAACGCAATTGATCCGATCAGGATAAGGGGAAAGGTTAAAACCGCGCGACTTTCATCACGAAACTGGCCTTGATTTGCGACGGCATCCAACAGGATTTGCAGCGCAAAAACTACACCCAGAACGATGCTCAACCGATATCCTGCATTGGCAGTGTTAGTGACGGGTGCATTCGGATCGCGTACCCCGAAAATACTGCGGCCAAGCCAAGGACCGGCGACCAGCGAGACGGCAACCCACGGCAAAACCGACAATATTGTGCGCCCCCAACTTCCAACCAAGCCAGACAGGTGAATAGCCGAAATCAAGGCAACCGCACTAGCGATTGGTACAATCAGTCTGGCCAAATTAGCCAGTGCCGCTTCCCATAGTTTTATCTCGCTACCATATGTCAGCGCCCTGTGGATCAGGTCCGCAAATTGGCGACGTAACCCCAGCAACATCCACAGGCCAATCCCTGCGATGAACAAAGCGAGTGGAATTTTTTGTTTAAGGGCGGTTTGGTTGCGTTCCAGTTTCATCGTATTGGATAAATCAAGATATACGCGACTTCCGTAATGCTTTAAATCCTCCAACACGACAGGCAATAACGTTGGATTTAACGGCGAGGGGCCAAGCGCCACCAATTGTTCGGAAAACCGGTCCCGAATAACGGTATCGACCCGTTTTATCAGCCCATCCGCACGCTTGAACGCGGCTTGTGCCACCAATAATGGCACACTGGCGCGCGCAATCTCCTGGCTTAACTCTTTTCGCCGTGCAGTGATTTCCGGCGCTTCGAATTCCTCGGAATCCGCATCAACAGCCAGTGCCGCCAATTGTTCCCGCAAGGGCACAATACGTTCACGGCTTTCTTGTTCCAAAGCGGCGGCCTGATCACGTTGTCCGGCCAGTTCACCGCGCAGTGTTTCCAAAAACGGGGTTGAGGCGCGGCTTGCCTCCAACATTACTTCGGCGCGGGCAGCAGTGGTTGCCCATTGCTTAAGCATGTCGGCGGTGTCAGATTGCGCAACAGCAGCGGTCGTCAGCATAAAGAAAGTTACAATTACACTAACGATATATTTCATATTAGATGTCTTTCACTTCGATAAAAACGTCCGGAACATTTGGCGGGTTCCCGTCCAGCCATTCAGGGACAGGCAAACCTTTCTCGCGCAAGAATGCCGGATTAAATAATTTCGACTGATATCGAGTACCATAATCACAGAGCATTGTAACAATAGTTTTCCCCGGTCCCAGTTCCCGCGCCATTCGCATGGCACCAGCAATATTTACGCCAGATGACCCGCCAAGACAAAGCCCCTCATGTTCCAGCAAATCGAACACTACTGGCACAGCTTCGGCATCGGAGATGTTGTAGGATAGATCAACGGCAAGCCCTTCGAGGTTGCCGGTAATACGCCCTTGCCCGATCCCCTCCATGATAGAACTTCCTTCAGAAGCCAACTTGCCCATCGTGAAATAACTATGCAGTGCAGCGCCATCAGGATCAGCCAGACCAATTTTTATATCGGAATTTTTAGTCCGCAGTCCTTCCGCCATACCTGCCAGTGTGCCGCCCGTGCCAACCGCACAAATGAACCCGTCGATCTTACCCTCGGTCTGAGCAAAAATTTCTGGTGCGGTTCCCTCAATATGCGCTTTGCGATTGGAAAGGTTGTCAAACTGGTTCGCCCAAATCGCACCGTTCGGGTCACTCTTTGCCAAGGCTTCGGCCAGACGGCCTGAATAGCGGACGAAGTTATTTGGATCTTTATAGGGCTTTGCAGGAACCTCAATCAATGTGGCCCCTGCCAACCGGATCATATCTTTTTTCTCTTGCGATTGGGTGTCTGGGATCACGATAACCGTCTTGAACCCCATCGATGCCCCGATCAGCGCCAGACCAATACCGGTATTTCCAGCAGTTCCCTCGACGATTGTCCCACCCGGTTTCAAATCACCGCGCGCAACAGCATCCAGAATGATCGAGAGCGCCGCCCGATCCTTGACCGATTGCCCCGGGTTCAGGAATTCCGCCTTACCCCAGATCTCGCAGCCCGTCAGTTCCGAAGCTTGGTTAAGCCGGATCAATGGCGTGTTGCCGATGACATGTTGCAAATCAGAAAATCGGTTCATGGTCTTGCCTCTTGCGCTTGTCGTTAGACCTCTGACCTATTTAGCGGGCCTTGCCTTCGCAAGACCCAAACGGAAATAGCAGGAAAGAAGAACAGAACTTACCGGTCGATGGTTAAATCCGTTGATTGATCCCATTTCAGCCATGCATTCTTGGTAATTCGTCCAACTATAAGCGACAACACGATAATCGTTCCCATAACAGGTACGTTCCATGCCAAT
>CAZYMT010000204.1:0-4697 GCA_964649035.1 uncultured Rhodobacterales bacterium | reverse complement strand
CCATAATATATTCTTCTGTGTGTTTTCCTTTGTCTGCGACTTGTCTTGATCTTGATCCAGACGAACCAATTGTACCTGCGGTAAATTTTAGCCCAGGTGCTCGTGATCCCAATCCAAGCACGATGTTCATCAGAGCATGTGTTTTAGTTGATTTGTTGTTACCTAGTTTTGGAATATCTAAGAATCTATCTAGAGATAACACAGGCAGATATCAGATGATTGCATACACAGCATTCGCTAATGAGCCTGCATAATTAAGGATTACGAGGATGACTGTATTATCCAGGTTTCTCCGCGACGAGCGGGCATCAATGACTTTGGAATTTGTGGTGGTTTTGCCACTACTGATCGTTTGGTTTATTGGGAGTATCGTGTTTTTCGACGCTTTCAAGGCCCGCATGGATGCTGAAGCGGCGATTGCGACGATATCGGATATTACGTCACGCCAAAAATATCTTAATATGGAGTTTTTGGATGAAATGGCTTATCTGCAGCAGATATTGCTGAATGGTGCGCCAAGCACATGGATGCGGATTACCGTATTGAAATATCATGCGGGCGCTGACCCGCTCGACACTGCTGACGATACATTTACTGTGCTGTATTCCAAGGTTCCCGATCTTTATGAGGGTGTTGAGCTTCAACTGGAAGACGTTCCGGCCAGTCAAATTGGGCTAATGTTTGATGGTGAAGAATTCTTGTTGGTTGATTCCCTTGTTGCATATGAACCGATGGTCGATTGGGTACGTATCGGTACACGCAATTGGCAGCATCGCAAAGCAAGTTCGATTCGTTCGGGCGTTGTTCTGCCTTGGTGCGAAGGCACCGTCGCAGAATGTGATGCCGATCCGGACCTACAACTATAGGTGTAACTGGTTGATATCAGTTACCAAAACTCGCTACCTATCTGAAAGTTGAGTATGTAGCTCACTTTCAAAATTCTGCCACATTTTCAACTTATGGTAATACCAGTCTCGTCAACATCTCAGTGAGCTTCAATGAACCTTGCTAAGATGGATGGCGGATGTGAATTGGTTTTGTTGTACCTGCAGTATTTGTACGCTCGTTGTAACAATTAGTATTAGTAAAGGAAGTGAGCATGACAGTTTTGTCAAAATTTCTCCGCGATGAACGCGCATCGATGACCCTGGAATTCGTAGTGGTACTACCACTGATGGTTGTTTGGTTTATCGGGAGTATTGTATTTTTTGATGCCTTCAAGGCCCGTATGGACGCCGAAGCCGCAATTTCAACAATTACAGATATTGCCTCGCGTCAAAAATACCTCAATATGGAATTCCTTGAGGAAATGGCCTATCTCCAGCAAATTTTGCTTAACGGTTCCCCAAGCACGTGGTTCCGAATTTCTATTATCAAAGTTGACGCTGGCGATGACCGGCTTAGCATTGACGATGATACATATGAGGTCATTTATTCGAGAATTCCGGATGCCTATCAGGGTAGCGAGCTTCAAGAAGAAGATGTTCCAAGATCCCAAATTGGGCTGAGATTTGACGGTGAACAGATTATTCTGCTCGACTCTCTTGTAGCCTATGAACCGATGGTTGACTGGGTGCGTATTGGGTCACGCAATTGGCAACATCGCAAAGCAAGTTCGATTCGTTCGGGCGTGGTATTGCCTTGGTGTGAGGGGTCCGCTGACGATTGCGATATTGATCCAGATTTGATCCTAGCAGGTTCGGATGGTAGCGACATTGGCGGTGGCTGGGGCGGCGGTTGGAGCGGCGGCGGCGGATTGTGGGGACACTAGTGAGCCCTGCCTCAATACAAAAAATATCGTTGAGCCATAGGTAATTCAGTGGCGGGTTCGCAGCTCGCCATTTGCTTTGACTTCATACGTTTCTGGGTCCACCGATATGTTGGGTGTTGCATCATTCAGCACCATATCCTTTTTACCGATATTGCGAGTATTTTTTACCGCTAACGTATTCTTGGCGAGACCCAGCTTCCCCCTAATGTCAGAACTTTGTGCGGCCTCACTTACAAAAGTCACCGCACTGTTTTCAACGCTACGGCCAAATGCGCCGAACATTGGTCGACTGTAAACCGGTTGCGGCGTCGGGATTGACGCATTGGGATCACCCATTTGCGCTAAGACAATAGTGCCAGACAACAGAACCATTTCCGGTTTTACACCAAAAAATGCAGGATCCCATAAGACCAAATCAGCACGCTTGCCCTCCGCGATACTTCCGATATGGGAACTGATACCATGGGCAATTGCGGGATTGATGGTGTATTTGGCAATGTATCGACGGACACGATAATTATCATTATCGCCAGTTTCTTCACTCAAAGCACCGCGTTGTTTTTTCATTTTATCAGCGGTTTGCCACGTGCGAATGATGACTTCACCAACGCGCCCCATTGCCTGGCTGTCAGATGCGATTATCGAAAAAGCGCCCAGATCATGCAGAATATCTTCGGCTGCAATTGTTTCCCGTCGTATTCTAGACTCGGCAAAGGCGACATCCTCGGGGATGGATTTGTCCAGGTGATGACAAACCATCAACATATCCAGATGTTCTTCCAGCGTGTTGATTGTAAACGGACGTGTTGGGTTGGTTGAAGCTGGAATAACATGTTCCTCACCACAAATTTTGATGATGTCAGGCGCATGACCACCGCCAGCACCTTCGGTGTGAAAGGCGTGGATGGTGCGGCCTTTCATTGCTTTCAGCGTATGTTCAACAAAACCGGATTCATTTAGCGTATCCGTATGGATCATAACTTGTACGTCCATTGCGTCGGCAACCGATAAACAACAGTCGATCGCGGCGGGTGTTGTGCCCCAGTCTTCATGCAGTTTAAGCGCGCAGGCGCCAGCCAAAACTTGTTCCTCCAATGCCGCCGGTAAACTGGCATTCCCTTTTCCTGCAAACGCGAGGTTCATGGGAAAAGCATCAGCGGCTTGCAACATCCGCCCAATATGCCAAGGTCCAGGTGTGCATGTTGTTGCCAAAGTCCCGTGTGCCGGACCAGTGCCACCACCGAGCATAGTGGTCAAGCCGGAGTGTAAAGCATCGTCAATCTGCTGTGGGCAAATGAAATGAATGTGGCTGTCAAAACCACCAGCGGTAAGGATCCGGCCCTCGCCAGCAATCACCTCGGTACCAGGGCCAACTATGATATCCACGCCGGACTGAGTGTCAGGGTTACCAGCCTTGCCGATCTTATGAATTTTGCCGCCCCTTAAACCGACGTCTGCCTTGTAAATTCCGGAGTGATCGACAATCAATGCGTTGGTAATAACGGTGTCTACGGCCCCGTCAGCGCGCGTCGTTTGTGATTGCCCCATACCGTCACGGATAACTTTACCGCCGCCGAATTTGACCTCTTCGCCGTATGTCGTCAGGTCACGCTCAACTTCGATGATCAAATCGGTGTCGGCTAGACGGATTTTATCGCCAGTGGTCGGGCCATACATATCAGCATACGCGGCGCGGGGGATTTGGGTTGGCATGGGGGTTACCTCAATTTTCGAAAAGGTTCGTTTGAATTTGATGTGGCGAGGGCAGCGGGGTCGCCGCGCTTCAAACATGCAATATTGACCGAGACGGTTTCGCCACTATAGCCAAAACTCGCCTCGCCGCAGGTTCGGCAGAAGAAATGATGCGGGGTACGAGCGTCGTTCAGGTTTTCAGTTAGGTTATCGGCGCCGGTTAGCAAGGTGAATCCGGCGCGTGGTAAATGTGCGACGTGTAATCCTTGGCCACGGCATCGGGCGCAAATGCAAGGAACAGCCTTGGAGGCGTCAACCCTGACTGCATAGCGGACGGAGCCGCATTTGCACGATGCGTGGTAGGATTTTGTTGGCATTACAGGCTTCCCATAACCTTCTGATTAAACCCGAAAACCTTGCGTTTGCCACCAATTGGCACGAGTTTTACCTCGCGGGTTTGGCCCGGCTCGAACCGTACGGCCGTTCCGGCGGCGATATCCAAACGTTGGCCATGGGCAGCGGTGCGGTCAAAATCGAGTGCCGGATTGGTTTCGGCGAAATGGTAATGGCTGCCCACCTGAATTGGACGGTCCCCGGTGTTGGAAACGGTCAAAGTTGTGGCCTCTGCCCCTTCGTTCAAAGTGATGGAGCCGTCTGCTGGGATGATTTCACCGGGGATCATTGTGGCCTCCTATCGGATCGGTTGGTGGACGGTGACCAGTTTGGTGCCGTCGGGAAAGGTTGCTTCGACTTGGATGTCGTGGATCATTTCGGGGATGCCGTCCATACATTGTTCGCGGGTGATGACCTTGGCACCAGCTGACATCAAATCAGCGACAGAACGCCCGTCACGTGCACCCTCAACCACAAAATCTGAGATGATTGCGATAGCTTCGGGGTGGTTCAACTTAACGCCGCGCTCCAATCTAGATCTAGAGACTATGGCTGCTAAGCTAATGAGAAGTTTATCTTTTTCGCGCGGGGTCAGGTTCATAATCTGTCCTTACATATGCCAGACGCGGGGCAAATCGCGACCGCGGAACTGGGTTAGAAACTTGATGAGGGCGGTGCGCAACGGCTGCGCATCCGGTGCAAGAAAACGGGCTACCAACATACCGTTCCACGCAGATGCGGCGCATTCGATTGTTTCGGGCAGTAGGGTACGGGCATGTGCCAAGCGGTCCTCTGCGTCAGGTGCGATATAGACAAATGTAGTTAATGCACGGTTGCCATT
>CAZYMT010000203.1:0-4735 GCA_964649035.1 uncultured Rhodobacterales bacterium | reverse complement strand
CGCGTTCTTCGCAGGTCGCGGCCTCGGACTTTAAGGTTTCAACTGGGATTTTAGGCTCTTTTTTTTTAACCTTCTTGGTCTCGGATTTTCCTGCGGATCCACGTTGCGACAGCAACAGTTTCCGATAGGCTTCCATATCCTCAAGGAACGGTTCGACCACTCCGTCTTTGACCAGCCACAGACGATCAGCGACCAGTTCAACCAAATGCGGGTCGTGCGAAACCAGAATGACAGCACCATTATATTGCATCAACGCTTGGACCAAGGCCTCGCGGCTTTGAATGTCGAGGTGGTTTGTCGGCTCATCGAGGATGATCAGATGCGGCTTGTCGATTGTTGCGATCAGCAGCGATAGGCGTGCTTTTTGGCCACCGGAAAGGCGCGCAACGACGGTTTCAACAACATCGGCGCTTAGACCACCAGCCGCCAAACGTCCGCGAATTTTAGCAGGCGTTTCTGTTGGGCGTAGTTCTTGAATATGTTGAATTGGGGTTTCGTCCAATTGCAGCTCATCAACCTGATGCTGCGAGAAATACCCAATCCGCAATTTGGAAGCCGAGTGTTTCGACCCCGACATCGGGGCTAGGCGATCAGAAAGTAGTTTTGCCAGCGTCGATTTACCCTGACCATTGGCCCCGAGCAGCGCAATCCGGTCGTCCGGATCGATCCGCAAATCCAGACCGCTAAGAATGGTGGTATCCCCGTAACCAACGCTTACGTCATCAAGGCGGATAATCGGCGGGGACAGCTCGTCAGTTGTCTCGAAGCTGAAACCGGCAACGTGATCCCCCAAGATCGGGGCGAGGGTTTCCATCCGCTCCAACGCTTTGATCCGGCTTTGCGCCTGTTTGGCCTTACTGGCTTTAGCGCGGAAACGGTCAACATAGGCTTGCATATGCTCGCGCTGCGCATCTTGTTTTTTCTTCGCGGAAACAAGCTGAGAAAGTTTCATACGGCGTTCGCGTTCAAACGTGTCGTAATTTCCGGTGTATAAGGTCAGTTTTTGTTGGTCGAGATGCAGGATCTGATTGACCGAACGGTTCAACAAATCTTTGTCATGGCTGATGATCAAAACTGTATGCGGATAGCGTGTCAGGTAACTCTCCAGCCAAATTGACCCCTCAAGGTCAAGATAGTTGGTCGGCTCATCGAGCAGCAGAAAGTCAGGACGCGAAAACAGCACGGCGGCCAAGGCCACACGCATTTGCCAACCACCCGAAAAGTCAGAGCAGGGGCGCAATTGTGCCTCGCCACTAAAGCCAAGACCGTGCAAAATGCCGGCGGCGCGGGCTTCGGCGGAATAGGCATCGATATCGCCAAGACGGGTATAGATGTCGGAAATCCGCATTGGGTCGGTGGCGGTTTCTGCTTCGGCGAACAGTTCGGCGCGCTCAATATCGGCGGCCAAAACAGTGTCGAGCAAGCTTTCGGGGCCACTTGGAACCTCTTGCGAGACCGCCCCAATACGGGTGCCGCGCGGAATATCGATGACGCCGTCATCAAGGTTCCACTGACCACGGATCAATTTGAATAGCGTGGTTTTACCCGCGCCATTACGCCCAACAATACCGACCTTATGCCCAGCCGGAATCGTTACCGAAGTGCTGTCGATCAGTTTGCGACCTTCCAGCGTGAATGATATATTTCTAATTGCTAACATGGGCGGTGGTGTCGCTGTTCTTTGGACCTATGTCAATGGGGTGGAATTCCCTCTTTTCTGCAAGGGCGACCCGTGTTAGATGCGCGACAGAATTCAACCTTAAAGGACGATCAAAATGGCTATCCAACGCACATTCTCCATCATTAAACCAGACGCAACAAAACGTAACCTTACCGGTGCTATCGTTGCTAAATTCGAAGAAGCCGGCCTGCGCGTCGTTGCTTCCAAACGCATTCAGCTATCCCTTGCACAAGCGCAAACATTTTACGGTGTTCATTCCGAACGTCCATTCTTTGGCGAATTGTGCGAATTCATGATCTCCGAACCTATTGTTGTTCAGGTTCTTGAAGGCGAAGACGCAATTGCGAAAAACCGCGAAGTTATGGGCGCAACTAACCCAGAAGACGCGGATGCAGGCACAATCCGTAAAGAATTCGCGCTTTCCATCGGCGAAAATTCTGTTCACGGTTCTGATGCACCTGAAACTGCTGCCGAAGAAATCGCTTTCTTCTTCTCGGGTCTTGAACTGGTCGGCTAAAATATTGGGCCGCGTTAACGCGCGGCCCTTTCCACTGTGTCATCGAATGACGCAAGGGCGTTGGCCCATTCTTCGCCATCAGGGTAGTTCAGCAAAAACTCAACCAAAAGCCCCGAGAAATCTTCGCTTGATTCGCGCGGTATTAGCGACGGAAGATTGTCGATCGATGTCAGTTCAACCCCTTCGCTAACCGAAACAAATGGCGCGTCCCATGTTGTGGGCTTGTCGTAAATCGGTAGCGGGTTGAAATCGCTGAACGGATCGCACGAAACATCTGCAATCATCTGAATTTTGTTAGCAGGGCTTTTCAGGTCTTCTGACGTCAATAATTGCAATCCTGGCCCAGTCATCAACACACAATTCACCAATAAATCGTGACCCATCAAAGTGTCACGATCAAGGTTCTTCGTTTCCTCCATATCCCATTTGGTAACCGTAAATCCGGCGATTTCCAGAATTTCAATAGCACCGCTACCAGAACGACCTTTTGCACCAATCACCACCGCACTTGGCTTTTTGGTGGTTTTCTTTGCAAGATCTTCTAGTTTAGCGATGATCTCGGCGCTGGATTCGAAACTGCTGACACCGGTTTCAGGCCCAACCTCGCCGTTCCATTTGGCCAGTAACCGCCAAGCACCCAGTGCTGCGCCCATCCATCCAGCCCAATAACTAAATGCCGCCAGCCGACGCCCGCCAATTGTCAGGTATTCAAGGTCATATAGGCGTCCGCCACCATCAGCGAAACGCATGACTTCGTCTTTCCAGCCAGTTTGGTTTTTGTAAATATGAGCAAAGTGAACGAAGGCGCTGGTTAGATTTTTAGGCTCGTCGGGCAGTTCTTTTAGGCCCAGAATTGTCACGCCCGGCGACACATTCTTCCAACTACCCGCTGGAATCAATTCACATCCGGCATCTGCGTATTCAGCATCCGGAAACACCCGTTTTTCGCTACGTTCCACGGAAACATCAAAGCCCGCGGCTAACAGTTTACGCGCGTCATTTGGTTTTATCGGTGCACGGCGCTCAGTTGCACGGTCTTCGTCGCGAATGATAAACTGCATTATTCCCCCAGTAAGTTAACAGGACTTTTGTCCCCAATCGAAAATTTCCGTAAAACTGCCGGATACAGTTTGTGTTCAAGTGGCAGAATACGCTCCGCCAGAGAATCTGGTGTATCACCAGCCACAACAGAAATAACAGCTTGCCCCAATATCGGACCATCGTCCAGTTCCGGTGTAACCTCGTGAACTGTGCATCCGTGCATGGCCATGCCAGCGTCAAGCGCGCGCTGATGGGTGTGCAAACCTTTGAATAGCGGCAGGATGGAGGGATGGATATTTAGCATCTTTCCGCGCCAGTTTTCCATGAATTCTGGGGCCAGAATGCGCATGAAACCTGCTAGGCAAATGATATCCGGCTGCGCATCTTCTAGCGTTCGTTGCAATTCTACTTCGAACGCCGTCCGATCACCATTATACGCGCGGTGGTCAACGATTGCTGTCGGGACACCCAAATCGGCAGCTTTCTGTAGGCCACCCGCAGTAGGATTATTGGACAAAACCAGCACAGGCCGCGCCGGATGATCACCCGTCATGTCTTTGACCAAAGAAACCATATTGGAGCCGCCACCTGAAATCAGAATGGCTACCCGCTTTTTGCTCACGCCAGCGTGCCTTTATAGCGCATTCCAGCACCGTTGCTGACCGTGCCGATGGCAAATGCGGTTTCACCATGTTCGCGCAGAATTTCTTGAATAGCCTCAAACCGGTTTGGCGCTACAATCGCAATCATGCCGATGCCGCAATTGAAGGTTTTGAGCAATTCGGCCTGCTCCATACCCGCCTGATCAACCAACCATTTTAACACAGGCGGTAGGTTCCAAGCCGACAAATCAATATCCGCACCCAAACCATCGGGCAGGGCGCGTGGTAGGTTTTCGGTCAATCCGCCGCCAGTAATATGCGCCAACGCGTGCAGACCGCCAGCGCGGTACGCGGCAAGACCCGATTGCACGTAGATTTTTGTCGGGGCAAGCAATGCTTCGCCCAAAGTGCCTTCGCCAAACGGGCAGGGGGCGTCCCATGCCAACCCCGAGTTTTCGACGATTTTACGGACCAAAGAATAACCGTTTGAATGCACACCGCTGGAGGCTAAGCCAATCAGAATGTCACCTTCTGCAACGCCGTCGGGCAACATTTTGCCGCGCTCCATTGCGCCGACGGAAAAGCCCGCGAGGTCAAAATCTCCCTTGGCATACATGCCGGGCATTTCGGCGGTTTCGCCACCAACCAGCGCGGAATTTGATTGTTTGCAACCCTCGGCAATGCCTTCGATAACGGCGGCGGCTTCGTCGACATCCAGTTTGCCTGTTGCAAAATAGTCTAGGAAAAACAAAGGCTCAGCACCCTGACAGACCAGATCGTTCACGCACATGGCGACCAGATCAATGCCGACGGTTGACAGAATGCCCGTATCGATGGCGATCCGCAATTTGGTGCCAACGCCGTCCGTGGCAGCTACCAAAATAGGGTCGTCGT
>CAZYMT010000202.1:0-4760 GCA_964649035.1 uncultured Rhodobacterales bacterium | reverse complement strand
CTGCGAATTGGTTTTCCAGGATTGTCTGGTGCCGTTTGAAAATATTCTGGCCGCTGAAGGCAAAGGCGTTAACGTTTTGATGTCCGGTCTAGACTATGAGCGCGTCACCTTGGCCGCCGGTCCCATCGGTATTATGGCCGCCGCGATGGACATTGTGGTTCCTTATATCCACGAACGCGAGCAGTTCGGAAAACCGATTGGCACCTTCCAGTTGATGCAAGGTAAAATTGCCGACATGTACACAACCATGATGGCCAGCCGCGCCTATGTTTACGCGGTTGCGCAAGCCTGCGATCGCGGCGAGACCTCGCGCAAGGATAGCGCTGGTTGCATTCTTTATGCCGCCGAAAAGGCCACACAGTTGGCGCTGGAATCCATCCAGTGTCTGGGCGGAAACGGCTATATTAACGACTATGCAACGGGTCGATTGTTGCGCGATGCCAAGCTTTACGAAATCGGCGCGGGCACTTCGGAAATCCGCCGGATGCTGATCGGTCGGGAGCTGTTTAACGAGACTGCGACCTAAGCGATGCTCACAAAATCGCCCTCATATGACGCGCTGGTTGCGGGGTTTGTCTGGGACATCCCTGCGACCTATAATATTGGCGTTGATGTCTGCGATAAATGGGCAGGAACACACCCAAAACGCACCGCGATAATTGATCTAACGGGGCCGTCCCGCAGGGATTGCAATTTTAGTGAGCTAAAAGAGCTTTCCGACAATCTTGCACTGCACCTCGCGGGCCTCGGCGTCAGGCGCGGTGATCGTGTAGGCGTATTGCGCAGCCAATCCATCTGGACCGCCGCCGCCCATATCGCGATCTGGAAACTCGGGGCGATTTCAATGCCCCTCTTCACCCTATTCCGCGCTGAAGCCCTGTTATCACGCCTTGAAGATTCGGGTGCGAGTGTAGTTATTTGCGACCAAGAATCGCAAAATTTGATCGAACCCTTGCAGGATCAATTGCCCGCCTTGAACCATATTATCTGCCCAGAACAGATCAAACTTCCGGATCATGACCCGCATTTTAAACCCGTAAAAACCGCCGCAGCAGACCCCGCCATTTTGATCTACACATCCGGCACAACGGGTCCCGCAAAGGGCGCACTTCTGCCACATCGCACCTTGCTTGGCCATTTGCCGGGCGTCGAATTCAGCCATGATTTCCTGCCCCAACCAGACGATTGCCTATGGACCCCTGCCGACTGGGCATGGATCGGCGGCCTGTTGGATGTCCTGCTACCCGCGCTTCACCACGGGGTGCCAGTGGTCGCTGCGCGAATGAACAAATTCACCGCCAAGGGCTGTCTGGAGATCATCAAAACCGCCAATGTCCGAAATGTATTTTTTCCGCCAACTGCCCTCAAAATGCTAATGGCCGAAGATGTCAAAATTTCTGGCTTGCGATCAGTTGCATCGGGTGGTGAACCTCTCGGCACCGCATTGTTGGAATGGGGGAAATCCGCCCTTGGACTGACGATAAACGAGTTTTACGGTCAAACCGAATGCAACATGATCGTGTCTGCTTGCGGCGCGTTATTTTCAACCCCTGACGGTTATATCGGCCGCCCCACACCTGGCCACACAGTCGCCGTGATCGACAATAACGGCAAAGAAACCCACGATGAAGGCGACATTGCCGTGCGCAAAGATACGCCCGTAATGATGTTGGGATATTGGCAAAATCCGGAAGCAACCGCCGCAAAATTTCGCGGCGATTGGATGCTAACGGGGGACCGCGGCCAGATGGTTGACGGG
Organism: uncultured Rhodobacterales bacterium; assembly: GCA_964649035.1. GTDB lineage: Bacteria > Pseudomonadota > Alphaproteobacteria > Rhodobacterales > Rhodobacteraceae > NORP23. The sequence goes on along the minus strand of CAZYMT010000202.1, from coordinate 3,001 downwards.
TATATTCGTTTTGTCGGGCGGGACGATGATGTGATTACCTCGGCGGGATATCGCATTGGGCCAAGCGCCATTGAAAATTGCCTGTTGCGTCATCCGGCAGTTATCGGGGCGGCTGTGGTCGGAAAACCGGACGAAAAGCGCACCGAAATCGTCAAAGCCTACGTGAAATTGCGTGCAGGCCTTATCGGCGACAATGAACTGGTCGCAGAACTACAATCCCATGTCGCCGATAACCTCGCCGCACATGAATACCCCCGCGAAATCACCTTCGTTGACGCGTTTCCAATGACCGTCACCGGCAAAATCATCCGCAAAGACCTAAAGGCGCGCGCCGCAATGGAGGGCACTACTTAATGGCCAAAATCACCACCAAACTTAACCCGCAATCACCCACGTTTATCGAAAACGTCGTCGCAAACGAGGCTCTGCGGGCGGAAATATCCGAAACAGCAAAAACCATCGCTTTGGGAGGCCGCGAGAGTGCGCGCCAACGGCATCTGGATCGCGGAAAATTGCTGCCACGCGACCGGATTGCCGGATTGCTGGACCCTGACGCGGCCTTTCTGGAAATCGGCCTGTTTGCCGCCCATAAAACCTATGATACCGACCTGCCCTCGGCGGGTCTAATTGCGGGTATTGGCAAGGTTGAAGGGCGCGATTGCATGATCCTGTGCAATGACGCCACGGTCAAAGGCGGCACCTATTTCCCGCTAACGGTCAAGAAACATCTGCGCGCCCAAGAAATCGCACAAGAGAACCTTCTGCCCTGTATTTATCTGGTCGATAGCGGCGGGGCCAACCTACCAAATCAGGACGAAGTGTTTGCCGATAAAGAACATTTCGGCCGGATTTTCTATAACCAAGCCCAGATGAGCGCCAAGGGCATTCCCCAAATCGCCGTCGTTATGGGGTCCTGTACTGCGGGCGGTGCCTATGTGCCTGCCATGTCGGATCAGACCATAATTGTGCGCGAACAAGGCACCATTTTTCTGGCGGGCCCGCCTTTGGTCAAAGAAGCTACCGGCGAGGTGATTGACGCCGAAACCCTTGGCGGCGGCGACACCCATACCCGCCTGTCCGGCGTCGCCGATTATCTGGCCGAGGATGACATCCATGCCCTCGCCCTCGCCCGTCAGGCCATTCGCAATCTTGGGCCAGTTCCAGCGCCTTCGCTTGCGTCCCGCAAGGTTGAATTACCCGCTTATGATCCGGCCGAATTGTTAGGGGTTGTCCCCAAAGACGCCAAAACCCCCTTTGATATTCGCGAACTTATCGCCCGTATTGTCGATGGGTCAGATTTTGAAGAATTCAAGGAACGCTTTGGCACCACCCTGATCTGCGGATTCGCCCATATCGATGGCCTGCCCGTTGGCATTTTGGCCAATAACGGTGTGTTATTCTCCGAAAGCAGCCAAAAAGGCGCGCATTTCATTCAACTATGCTGCCAACGCAAAATCCCGCTTTTATTTTTGCAAAATATCACCGGATTCATGGTGGGTTCTAAATACGAAGCCGGCGGAATTGCCAAAGACGGTGCAAAACTGGTGGCGGCAGTATCCTGCGCCCAAGTGCCCAAAATTACCGTTGTGGTTGGCGGTTCCTACGGGGCTGGAAATTACGGCATGTGTGGTCGCGCTTTTGGACCGCGTTTCATGTGGATGTGGCCAAACGCCAAAATATCGGTGATGGGCGGCGAACAGGCGGCAGGTGTCATGGCAACCGTCACCCGCACAGCGATCGAGGCAAAAGGCGGCACCTTCAGCGACGCTGACGAGCATAATCTAAAACAGCCGATCATCGACCAGTTCGAAACCCAGTCGCAGGCACTTTACGCCTCAGCGCGCCTTTGGGATGACGGAATAATTGACCCCTGCAAAACCCGTGATGTTGTGGCCTTGTCGCTGCGCGCCGCGCTTAATGCACCAATACCAGAAACGCGCTTTGGCGTGTTCAGAATGTGAGGCTGGGATGTTTACAAAAATACTAATCGCAAACCGCGGCGAAATTGCCTGCCGGATTATCAAAACCGCCAACCGTCTGGGCGTGCAAACAGTGGCGGTGTATTCTGACGCTGACCGCGCCGCTTTACACGTTACATTGGCCGATCAGGCCGTGCATATAGGCCCTTCGCCTGCTGCCGAAAGCTATCTGAAAATGGATCGGATAATCACAGCGGCATTGGAAACTGGCGCGGAGGCCATCCACCCCGGATACGGATTTTTATCCGAAAACCCTGAATTCGCCGACAAAATCGCGGCGGCTGGTCTGGTGTTTATTGGGCCTTCAGCGGATTCCATCCGGCAAATGGGCCTTAAAGATCGGGCCAAGGTCTTGATGGAACAAGCGGGCGTTCCCATCGTTCCCGGATATCATGGCGAAAATCAGAACACGGATTTTCTCGCCGCCGAGTCTGCGAAAATAGGCTATCCACTCCTAATTAAAGCCCGCGCAGGTGGTGGCGGCAAAGGTATGCGGCTGGTAACGCAACCCTCGGAATTTACGGCAGCGCTTGCTTCGGCGCAGCGTGAAGGCAAAACTAGTTTTGGCGACGATCACGTCTTGATCGAAAAATTCATCACCGCCCCGCGCCACATCGAAGTACAGGTTTTTGGCGATAATTCAGGCCAGATTGTCCACCTGTTTGAACGCGATTGTTCCCTACAGCGCCGCCACCAAAAAGTGATCGAGGAGGCCCCCGCCCCCAACATGCCCGCCGATGTGCGCAAAGCCATGACCAACGCTGCGCTCAAAGCCGCCCGCGCGACCAATTATCAGGGCGCCGGCACCATTGAATTTATTGCTGACGGTTCCGGTTCATTGCAGGTTGACGGTTTCTGGTTTATGGAAATGAACACTCGCCTACAGGTCGAACACCCCGTGACCGAGGCTATAACCGGCCAAGATCTGGTTGAGTGGCAGTTGCGAGTTGCCAGCGGCGAAAATCTGCCGCTTAGCCAAGACCAAATCACCATAAATGGCCACGCCTTCGAGGCCCGCATCT
>CAZYMT010000201.1:0-4765 GCA_964649035.1 uncultured Rhodobacterales bacterium | reverse complement strand
AGCAACCTTCCATTTTCCGGGCGGTCTGGCCGATTATCTGAAGGAAACATTAGAAGGTAGCATCACCTATGTCGAAAAACCTTTTGCCGGCAAAGTCGATTTTTCGGCGCGTTTTGGCAAGGACACGGTTGGGTCTGTGGAATGGGCGATCAACTGGTCGCCGGTGCAAGACGGGTTCCTGAATTCGTACTGTAACACCGTCCCTACCCGCGAGGGCGGGTCACATGAAACCGGTTTCTGGTCCGCGATCCTGAAGGGGGTTCGGGCTTACGGCGAATTGGTTAATAACCGCAAAGCTGCCTCGATCACGCGGGACGATTTGACGACCGGTGGCTGTGCGATGATATCTGTGTTCATTCGCGAACCGGAATTTGTGGGCCAAACCAAGGACCGTCTAGCCACGACCGAGGCCGCGCGTCTGGTCGAAAACTCTGTTCGGGACCATTTTGACAATTGGTTGGCGACAGACACAAAATCGGCAGGTGCGATCCTTGATTATCTGGTGCTGCGTTCCGAGGAACGCCTTCGTCGTCGCGCTGAAAAGGAAACCCAGCGGAAATCGGCGACTAAAAAGCTGCGCTTGCCCGGGAAACTGGCGGATTGTTCGGCGAAGAACCGTGAAGGTACGGAACTGTTTCTAGTCGAAGGGGATTCAGCGGGTGGTTCTGCCAAACAGGCGCGTAACCGCAAGACCCAAGCGATCTTGCCGCTGCGCGGTAAAATCCTGAATGTTTTGGGGGCTGCGTCCAACAAGATGATGCAGAACCAAGAGCTGAATGATTTATGTCAGGCGATGGGGGTACATATCGGGACAGGGTTCGACGTGAATGACCTGCGCTATGATCGCATCGTCATCATGACCGATGCGGATGTTGACGGCGCCCATATCGCGGCGCTGCTGATGACGTTCTTTTTCACACAAATGCGTCCGCTGATCGATCACGGTCACCTGTATCTGGCTGCGCCGCCGCTATATCGACTGACGCAAGGGTCCAAATCGGTCTATGCCAATGACGAGGCGGAGCGCGACGAGTTTTTGAAAAATGGTCTGGGTGCACGCGGCAAGATCGAGGTCTCGCGCTTTAAAGGTCTAGGGGAAATGAACCCCTCGCAGCTTAAAGAAACCACGATGGATCCCGGGTCGCGTACGATGATCCGCGTAACAATAGACGACGAAATCCCCGGCGAAACCACCGATCTGGTCGAGCGGCTGATGGGTAAAAAACCGGAACTGCGCTATCAGTATATTCAGGAGAACGCGAAGTTTGTGCAGGAGCTGGATGTTTGATAGGAGAAATACTTAATGCTTCAACTGGCATTCGAACTTGGTCTACCGTTTGCAGTATTTTTTGGGGTCACTTTCGCAATTTACCTGAAGGTATCTCAAAAAAGAACGTTTGTTCAGAATATTCGTATAAAGGTAGCTGTCGCAACACTTATCGGTTTTTTAATAGGAATGGCATCACCAGTCATTACGGTTCTCTTTAGCTATTTCATACTAGGTAACTCAATTCCGTAGGGTGCGTGGTTGCTACGTATCGTATTACTAGCAATTCCATTTTAAATACCTAATTATAAAGCAGTATGAAGTGTATTTGCTTACTCAATTACTTTTGTAAGAATTTAGGGGCGTATCTTTGCTGAAAGTGGTTTTATAATGTTCACGGCACTTGTTTTTCTCCTCTTGAGTACCCGTCCGGACTACACCGCCGAATTTATTTCGGATCAGGGAACATCTATCCGAGTCGATGTCCGTCAACATAATCCATTGGGACTTTCTCGCCCTGAATTCAGCCAAAAATTGAGTGTTTGTTGGGAATCTAGCTGGTTTTGCAATAGGTCGAGTATGGGGCCAAGATATGATGGAAGGCTCGGCGGAAACATTTATTTGGATGCCTCCGGAAATCTGCTGGTTGCATATGAATTCGGGATGGTCAGGATTGATGATGGCCTTGCATCTGGCACTCGCTCGGTGGATTGGTTCGATGATACTTCTTCGAGGTCGCGGGATGGTTCGTTAAATTGTTCAAACGAACCTGACGGACCTTTGGCCGTTGGGGATACCCTTCCATCATCTTTATATTTTCATGAACTTGTTTACGTAGGCGCGTTGCGAATAACAACGGTTGTTCGTGATGAAGTCTTTCGATCAAAACGGTTCAGTTTTGTTCCCTCAAGCGAGATGGGTGAAAGGTTGTGCAGCTATCCGTTCCGCGGATAATATCGGTCATTATATAATCGACCTTCCCGGGATCGAACGAGGCCCTTGATATGCTGCTACATTATCCCGTAACCTCCACCCATGTTTGAAGATGATCATCAAAATGAGATGGAGCGGCTCCGGGTTCGTAAGAAACGGTTTATGCGCAAGGCTATTGGCATGGTGCTTGTTGTTGCGCTTCTGACGCCAATATTCATGTTTTCATCTGGCAAGTTTGTCGGGCTGATGGATGTCCTTAGTCTGGGCGGCAGCAGCAAGCCGGAATCCAGCATTCAATTCCTGACGCCACCCACAGACTAAATCCCCAGTTCCTGTATCGATTCCAGATAATAGGCGAGGGCCAAGATGCGACCTCGTATTATCTCCTCCCCTATATAGGGTGCGTTGGCGCTGTTGAAATCCTCGGCGAACAATTCGCCAAATATCGGCATCGGGCCGCCGTGGCCTTTTAGCGGGATGCGGCCGTCGATGGTGTGGATGACGTCACCAAAGGGAAATACGCCGCTGTTATTTTCGGCGAGCTGCGTCAGGTCGGCGGGTGGTGTTGGTAAATCGGCGGCCTCTGGACCGTTGCCGCGACCGTCATTGCCGTGGCAGGCAGCGCAATAGGCCATATATCCGTCTTGTCCAACGATAGGTTTAATGGGTTCAGCCAGTAAAGGTGTGGCCAAAAGTACGGCGAGAATCGACATTGTTACGGTTTTCATAAGCGAGACTCCTGTTTTGAGGGTTTATCCAAGGCTACATCCGCGAAGATTCGGGTGTATTGATCCAGATCATCCGGCCTGACCTGGCGTCAAATGTTACAAAATGCCGACCCTGCCCTGGAAAACTGAAACATTCCAAACAGCCAAAACCCCGCTTTCTGAAACAAACCAGTTAACCATATTACGGATGGGTGAGGATTGTTTCAGAACCCCTCACGTTCCTGTGGGAGCGGTTTTCCAAAGCGTCCCCATCGCTATGGTAATCATCATTGATACACACAAACAACGGGACGGACACACAATGGAACGCAGAACTTTTCTAAAAACACTCGCAGTGGCAGGCGCCGCAGCAGTATTGCCAAAAGCAGCCGCAGCAGCAACGCATCAGGTAGCAATCCAAGGTATGAAATTCGTACCGGCCAGCTTGCAGGTTGCCATCGGTGACACGATTGTTTTCACTAACGCGGATAACGCGCCGCACACGGCGACAGCAAATAACGGTAACTGGGATACGGGTCGATTGAACCGTGGTCAGTCAGCACAAATTCAGGTTGTTGCGGGGATGGACAGTGGCTACTTCTGTCAGTTCCACCGCAATATGAAGGGCGCCCTAGTAGGCTAACCCTAATAGGCTCCACCGCCTTAGCTTCCCCCACACGGGGCGGTGGAGTTTCTTAATTCTTATCCTCGAGCGCCAACCATTCTTCTTCAGCATCCGAAAGCAGTTCATGGCGTTCAACCAGCGCATCGCTGGCTTTCTGGAATTTGGCCGGTTCATTGGTGAACAAGTCAGGGTCCGACATAAATTCTTCGAGTTTGGCAATTTCGGCCTCTAAGCGCGCGATAACTTCGGGCAGTTCCTTCAGGCGATGCTCTTGCCCAAAATTCAGACCATCAGCTTTGGCCGCAGGTACAGTTGTACCACCCTTACCTTTTTTCTTCTTTTTACCTTGCACAAACTCGGGATCATTCGCGCGGCGCTGCGCCATATAATCGGTATAGCCGCCGGCATAAACAACTGCTTGCCCGTTCCCCTCCATCGCGATGGTGGTTGACGAAACGCGGTCAAGGAAATCACGGTCGTGGCTGACCAGCAGCACGGTTCCGGGATAGTTGTCGATCAGTTCTTGAAGTAGATCGAGGGTCTCGACGTCTAAATCATTAGTTGGTTCGTCCAAGATAAGCAGGTTGTTTTCCTTGGCCATCAGTTTGGACAGCAAAAGACGGGCCTTCTCGCCGCCTGAAAGCGACGAAATTTTTGCGCGGGCCTGTGCGTCGGTGAACAGGAATTCTTTTAGGTAAGCGACAACGTGTTTGGGTGTTCCACGCACCATGATCTGGTCGTTGCGACCGGAAACACCCAATTCGCGATCCTCGGTCAGGCTTTCCCAGAGGGTCGCCTTAGGGTCGAGGGCCTCGCGGTTTTGGTCAAACACAGCGGTAAGCAGACCAGTGCCGAGTTTGATCGTGCCACTATCAGGGGCCAGCTCGCCGGTCAGCATTTTAAGCAACGTGGTTTTACCGGCGCCGTTTGGCCCGACAAAGGCAATACGTTCGCCGCGCATGATCCGCAGGTTGAAATCATGGACAATCGTTTTGCCGTCGTAGGTTTTGGTGATATCGGTGGCCTCGACCACCAAACGACCGGATTTCGGGGCGCTGTCAAATTGCATCTTGGCGGTGCCGGTACGCATAATTTGTTCCGCGCGCCCTTCCTTCATATCATTCAGGCGCCCTACCCGTCCGATATTGCGTTTGCGACGACCGGAAATACCTTCAACGGCCCAGCGAGCCTCAGCCTTGATAAGACGGTCGAGCTTGTGGCGGTTCAAGTCTT
>CAZYMT010000200.1:0-4817 GCA_964649035.1 uncultured Rhodobacterales bacterium | reverse complement strand
GGCCTTCAACAAAATTGATGGCAAACCCGTCGCGTGCGCCAAGTACCGAAAATGCGTCAAACCCTGCCCCGGAAGACATGGATTGACCGACCGGCATACCCAGTCCTAGTTTCAAGGCTAACTGCATCAGCTTACCACAGCGCGATCAGGTCAGCCGCGGTGGTCCCAGTGGCCAGCACACGATCGGCACGAATTGGCAGAACGCCAATAGGAACGGCACGGAAAATAACCGGTGAAGTCGTACCAGCCATATGCACTGCGACATCGCCCGCAGCCCCAATATAGATCGAGCGCGTAGTGTTCACCAAATCAGCACCATCATTTGGAGTCAAACTTTCGGCATTTCGCGCTGGAGATTCCAATCCACCAACCATATTTTGATATATATCAATCGCCATTTCATATTCCTTTTCAACGCAGCAAAAAGCCTATTACGGCCATTGCAGTGGATAATTATGCTCACGAGGGATTTTACAGAACGGTTGAGGCATATTTGCCTCCGCTCCCGACTGTTTAGGGTTATAGGTGTAAAGCAACTTTCTTAAAATTTTATTAAATTCCGCCAAATTTCTTTCTAAAGAGTCGATTTTTCGCTGCCATTCCCGCGTAAATACGATATCCCTCAGATAATAGTAAATTGGAGAACCACATCATGAAGGTACTTGTGCCCGTCAAACGTGTAATCGATTACAATGTGAAGGTTCGTGTAAAAGCGGACGGAAGCGGCGTTGATCTTGCGAACGTTAAAATGTCAATGAACCCATTCGACGAAATCGCTGTCGAGGAGGCTATCCGCCTTAAAGAAGCGGGAACCGTCGATGAAATCATTGCCGTTTCCATTGGCGTCAAACAGGCGCAGGAAACGCTGCGGACGGCGTTGGCAATGGGGGCCGATCGGGCGATCCTGGTCGTTGCGACCGATGATGTACATGAGGATATCGAACCTCTGGCCGTTGCAAAGCTTTTGAAAGCAGTGATTGACGAAGAAAAACCTGATTTGGTCCTCGCGGGTAAGCAGGCCATCGACAATGATATGAACGCAACAGGCCAAATGCTGTCTGCATTGCTCGGCTGGTCGCAGGCAACTTACGCATCCGAAGTTAAAATTGACGGGGATCATGCAACGGTATTACGAGAGGTTGATGGTGGCCTTCAGACGATCAAGGTTAAGCTTCCCGCGATTGTCACAGTTGACCTTCGATTGAACGAACCTCGATATGCAAGCTTACCGAACATCATGAAGGCAAAGCGGAAACCTCTCGATGAGAAAACTCCATCCGATTACGGGGTGGATGCTAGTCCACGGTTAACAATTGTTAGCACGACCGAACCGGCAATTCGCGCGGCAGGTGTTATCGTTTCAGATGTCGCCGAACTGGTGGCTAAACTCAAAAATGACGCAGGAGTTATATGATGGCTGTTCTTCTACTCGCAGAGACCCACGGTTCTGAGTTGGCGGTTGATCAAACTGCAAAAGCGATTACTGCGGCAAAATCCCTTGGTGACATAACCGTTTTATGCGCTTCGACAAACTGTTCGGCTGCGGCTGATACAGCTGCAAAATTGGATGGTGTAAACGCGGTTCTTTGTGCTGACAGTCCGGCATACGGAAACGGGTTGGCAGAACCGATTGCATATCTGATCGTTTCACTTGCTGGCGAATACGACCATATCATCGCCCCCGCAACAGCCTCGGGCAAGAACATCCTGCCTCGCGTCGCCGCGCTGTTGGATGTCATGGTAATTTCCGACATCACTGGAATAGTTAGCGCCGACACGTTCGAGCGCCCGATCTATGCAGGAAACGCAATTCAAACAGTACAATCATCGGACGCCACGAAAGTTATTACCATTCGGACCGCTGGCTTTAGCGCCACTGAGGCCACGGGTTCAGCGGCGGTCAAAATGATCGATGCTACGGAAAATCCGGCGCTTTCCGAATGGGTTGAAGATAAGGTTCAGGAAACAGATCGCCCCGAACTCACGTCAGCAAAAGTCATTGTTTCTGGCGGGCGCGGTGTTGGCTCCGAAGAAAACTTCGCCATTATCGAAAAGCTGGCGGACAAACTTGGCGCGGCAGTTGGTGCATCACGCGCGGCAGTCGATTCCGGATATGCACCTAATGATTGGCAGGTTGGCCAGACGGGTAAAGTCGTTGCGCCTGATCTTTATATCGCCATCGGAATTTCCGGTGCCATCCAACATCTTGCCGGTATGAAAGATTCTAAAGTCATCGTAGCGATTAACAACGATGAGGACGCGCCGATTTTTCAGGTTGCGGATTACGGGCTTGTCGCCGATTTATTCGACGCAGTGCCCGAGCTAGAAAAAGCACTCGATTAAAACCAATGGCCTGCATATTTCTTGCAGGCCATTCTTTACGCAGTTAGTTTTTGTTCTTCGGAAAGCAGAGCTACCAGTTCTGGTGCAACAGTGTCAGCGACTTGCTTATGGACACTTCGTGTCATCCAACCTGAATCTTTTTCCGCACTGTTAAACAGATCCACGCGGCGTTTATCTGGAACGGACACTTTTACCAACCGATCCACATGTGAAGATACGACGTCAATCATTTCGTCATTCACAAGACTATTTTTCGTATCATCGGGAGCCAGCCAAAGTAGAATTTTCTGGGTTTCGATATCTTCCAACAGCTCCAACATTCTGGCGATCCAAGCAGAGCGCTGCTCAGCGACAACAACGTCATAGGCTTTGCTATCAGCATCTTTAAGTTTCCGGAGCATTCCCCGAACATATTTAAAATTGTCAAAATTTATTTGAGGGTAGAGCGCTTTCAACACATCTGAAACACCGCGCAGGCGCATATTTCGACGTGGAAACACCGAATACATTCGATTTGATAACGGGGCCGCGTCCATAACCTGAATCACACATACGGATGAATTTGAACATGCTTCAAGAATAATTGGGTCTTTCAAGAAAAATCCCGGGCCCGCCCCAGGAGTCCCCCAATTAACGCACGCCTGATTGATGCCACGTTGAACCAGCTTAGGGAACGGCACAGACACAAATTTTCCAAAGGGTTCGGACCCACCAATAAATGCTATATAGGGTTTCTTTAGGCTTGGTTTTGGCCCTCTAAAAACCTGATTACTTCTTCCAAATCGATACAAATCAACCTCCCCGACATTTTCGACTGCAATTCCATACCCCATATTGCCCCCTTTACTGATTTACTAAGCAGGCCAACATTGACCTTGGGGGCAGAATTTCAGGATTGTCTTAACGGACAGTTAACGTGCAAATTTGTGGAGAAATTGACAGAAAAAAATATTCAATGAAATCAATCGCTGATCGATAAAACCCGAATTGGGTTCAACAGAATACTGTTACGAATTTATCTAAAATTAGCGCGTAATTACGCTACTAGCGCCTTGCTACCCATTTCCAGGTAACGTTTTCGCCGTGCATCACGCAATGCCTTCGGAGACTTACCATCAAGTTCTTCAAGCAATTTCTCGATAGCTTTGCCAACCGATGCAATTGTGCCCTCACGGTCACGTTGTGCGCCGCCAACAGGTTCAGAAATGATGTGATCCGTAACCCCAAGTTTCTCAAGGTCTTGCGCAGTCAAACGCAACGCCTCCGCAGCTTCCCGCATATGCTCCGCATCCTTCCACAGGATCGACGCGCAGCCTTCAGGTGAAATCACCGAATAAATCGAATGTTCCAGCATCGCCAAGCGATCACCCGTCGCAAAGGCCACAGCTCCACCGGAGCCACCTTCACCGATAATCACCGACACTAACGGCACGCCAATTTGCAAACACTTCTCGGTGGAACGTGCAATCGCTTCTGACTGCCCACGTTCTTCGGCCCCTTTGCCGGGATAGGCCCCTTGCGTGTCCACAAGCGTAATGACAGGCAGCCCAAAACGATCTGCCATATCCATCAAACGTACCGCCTTGCGATAGCCTTCGGGTCGTGCCATTCCAAAATTTCGTTCGATCCGCGACTTGGTATCGTTACCTTTTTCATGGCCAATCACCATCACGGGCATATCATTAAATCGCGCCAAACCACCCATAACGGCATGATCATCGGCAAAATTTCGATCGCCTGCCAGCGGCGTGTATTCCGTGAATAACGCCGCAATATAATCGATACAGTGCGGGCGATCCGGATGCCGCGCCACCTGACATTTCTGCCATGGCGTCAGGTTATTATATAGTGTCACCAGCAGCGCATTGGCCTTTTTATCCAACGCTGCGGCCTCGTCCGTCACATCCATCTCTTCATTCTGACGTGCCATTGCACGCAGTTCTTCGGCCTTACCCTCAATCTCCGCGAGAGGCTTTTCGAATTCGAGATAGTTTTGCATGTGCGCTCCTCTAAACTGACATTTACTATATGGCTGTAGCGACCACAGATTGCAACGCGCTATTCAAAACCCTGCGCGCCCAATTTCTCATTTCGTTGCGCCACCCAAAGAACCCAAAGGCTGGTAACCACAGCCAACACCGCCGAGGCTGACATCATATAAATCAGCGGAAACGCCCCTGTTTCTGGCGTCAGCATGGTTCCGGTGATCGCCGAAAGCGCAGCACCGCCACCAATCATGATCGACCCACCCAAACCCGATGCGCTGCCAGCCAGATGCGGGCGTACAGAAACAATACCTGCATTTGCATTGGGCAAGGTCATACCGTTGCCAATCCCGACGAATATCATTGACCCAAAAAACGTCAGCGGATGGATCACGCCGGATAAGAAGAACCCCAGCAATAGTACCATCCCAAGAACTGTCGCACCACTACCGATGAGCATCATTCGGTTCAGGCCAACACGTTTAGAGA
>CAZYMT010000199.1:0-4969 GCA_964649035.1 uncultured Rhodobacterales bacterium | reverse complement strand
TACGCGGATAGGAAATCAGCTCGCGGCAATCGATATAGCTGGGCGACATCAGGCCGGATGCCAGTTTATACGGGTTCTCCACCTCAAAATTCACGGCCTTGATTTCTAGCAGCATACGCGCGGTCATGCGGGCCATTTCGGAGCGGTCAACGAAGGAATTTGCAAACATTTGGGGTCCTTATTTTACGGCCCAATACAGGGGGTAGCCGGGATCGAAAACAGTGACAGGGCCATCTGGAGTTTCGATTTTGGCGGGATAGGTGACAGGGGTGGTTTGTTTGGTCAAGGTAATGCTGCCTGCGTTTGGTGGCAATTCATACCATTCCGGCCCGTTCAGCGAGGCAAAGCGTTCCAACTGGTCCAGCGCGCCTGCGTCATCAAACACCTGCGCCAGACAGGACATGGTGTTGGTTGCGGTGAAACACCCCGCACAGCCACAAGCGTTTTCTTTCAGCGGGTCGGTATGGGGCGCACTGTCAGTGCCAAGGAAATATTTGGCATTGCCTGATGTGGCCGCAGCGACCAGCGCCAAGCGATGTTTTTCGCGTTTGGCGACGGGCAGGCAATAGTAATGCGGTTTTATGCCGCCAACCAGAATGTGGTTGCGGTTGATGATCAGGTGATGCGTGGTGATAGTTCCGGCGATGTTTTCACCGGCTGCAATATAGTCGATACCGTCCTTGGTGGTCACATGTTCCATCGTAACCTTCAGCTCTGGAATACGTTTGCGGAGCGGATCAAGAACGGTGTCGATGAACACTGCCTCACGATCAAAAATATCGACGCTTGGATCGGTGACCTCGCCGTGGACTGACAGCGGACAACCGATTGCGGCAATCTTTTCGAGCACAGGCATAACATTGTCAAAATTTTCTACACCGGACGCAGAATTTGTCGTTGCCCCAGCCGGATACAGTTTTACCGCCGAGATCAGGCGCGACGCGTAAGCCGCTGCCAGATCGTCAGGGTCGGTGGTTTCTGTCAGATATAGCGTCATAAGCGGCGTGAAATTGGACCCTTCAGGCAGGGCCTTCATGATCCGCTGCAAATACGCAGCGGCATCCGCCGCAGTCACCACAGGGGGTACCAGATTGGGCATAATAATCGCCCGCCCAAAATGCCGTGTTGTTTCGGGTAAAACCGCTTGCATCATAACGCCATCGCGCAAATGCAGGTGCCAGTCGTCGGGGCGGGTGATCGTGATGCTGTCCATGGTTTCGCTATAACAGAGCGCGCGAGTTTGACAATATGTCGGCGTGATTATCCCTTATTGTGCGAAAATTAGAACTGGTAAATAGGCCACCGCAAACGAGGCATTCGCAACCCCTTGCAACAGGATCGAACCGCCGGGGTCACCTTCGCGAAGGGCCTGTCCCAGTTGATCGGACCCAAGGATGCTAAGCATGGTTGGCGAGGTTGCAAAATCTTCGTGCCCGTTGAATGCACCGTCATTTATTTCAGCCGTGTCTATGGCTAGAATACCTATATTTCCAAGCGCATCCTTTTCGCATTTTCCGCCCACGCGCGGATGTCCCCCTGTTATGATGCTCGAAACCCACAGTACGTAATCGTGTTCTGAACAGGTAATGAGGATCGGGATATCTGGTCGATTTGTTGACAGGATTTGACGGCGAAATACGTCATTGTCGATATCTGGCTGTGCGAGCATGACCGCCTGAATGCGATCCAGAACCCTGTCATTGCCGGATAGGCTAAGGGTGCGCAGCGCCTCGAGGGTGACGGCGGTTCCCATGGAATGTGCGAGGATGATGATGTTTTTGGCACGGGTTTGTGAAAGCGTTGTCAGCAATTCGGCCAACCCTTCGCGCGCAAATAGGGCGCTGTCGCGATCATAGGCATATCGTGAAATACGCCCCGCCGAGGGCCAGGAATAGAGGACCGTCGGCCCTTCGATATTCAGGTCCACGCGCAGCTGCGCCGCACGGAAAACCGCCTCGGGGTGAGAGACATTATAGCCATGCACAAACAAAAAGACAGTTTGATCCGATTGTGACGTGTTGCGTAAAGTGTCATCGATTGCGGCCCTAAAACGGCGCTCGGTATCAAGGTTAGTTTGGTTGATCGCAAGGAAATCCCGTTGCGGATCGGGGTTTTGGGTTGGATAGCGGATTTCACCGGCTTTGCGTATCGGCGGAACCGAAATATCGAGAGCATAATAGCTAAGCTGGTCCGAACGCTCCCCCTCGAACATCAGTTCGGGATCGATTGAGGGGCCTCGGGATGTTGCAACCAGAATATCGGTCACCTCACCGGGATTTGGTCCGGTGAGGGTAAATAGACGAGGTTCCGCGCATCCGCTTAGGGCGAATATCCCTACCAAAATTACGCAGCGGAATAGCAATTCTAGCGCTCCCTTTTCCCGAACATATTTTTCAGCGCCTCTTTATCGTCTTGCAAATTACCGCGTTTTTCAGCCGCAACAGCCCGTCCAGCTATTACCGCCGGACGATCGCCGACGCGTTTTAGCCACGCCTCCATATGCGGGAAATCTTTGATGTCTTGTTGCTGACCTTCCCATAGGGACGCCCAGCCGAATATGGACATATCGGCGATAGAATAGAAATCACCGGCGACGTAATCATGCTTGGCAAGCTGGCGATCCAGCACGCCGTAAAGCCGTCCGGTTTCATTGCGATAACGGTCTTTGGCATAGGGCAGATCGTTGGGCGGATCCATTGCGGGCGCGTATTTCAAAAAGTGATGCGCCTGACCTGCCATCGGGCCAAGGCCACCCATTTGCCACATTAACCATTCTTCGACAGCGACTTGTTCACGCTCGTTCGAACCATAGAATTTGCCGGTTTTACGCGCTAGATATTGCAAGATTGCGCCGCTTTCAAATACCGAAATGGGTTTGCCGTCCGGCCCGTCGGGGTCAACAATTGCGGGCATCCGGTTATTTGGGGCGAGTTTCAAAAAGTCCGGTTTAAACTGGTCACCCGCACCGATATTCACCAGTTTTACGGTGTAAGGTAGATCAAATTCTTCAAGCGCAATAGAGATTTTCCAGCCGTTTGGAGTGGGCCAGTAATATAGGTCGATGGTCATGGATGCTCCTTTTCAATTTGCTACCATAGATGTTTATTCACGCACGCTTTGCAAGCCCCGTTGACCCTCCTTCACCAATGCGTTATCCAATCCGCGTGGAGCTTTGTCTGACTGGATTGCGGGCCACGTTAAATATTCCGCTAAAGAGGTCGCGGCTCAATAATGTGCCCCGATCGTAACCCGATTGGGGTTTTGTTTTGAAAGGGCCGGATTTTTCCGGGAAAATTAATATGACTGATACATGGAATACCCGCACAAAATTGGTGCATGCAGGGACACGGCGCAGCCAATATGGCGAGGTGTCGGAAGCGATATTTTTGACGCAAGGTTTTGTCTATGACACGGCCGAGGCCGCCGAAGCGCGGTTTGTTGAGCTTGGCGATGATGAGTATATTTACGCGCGCTACGGCAACCCGACTGTGCGGATGTTCGAAGAACGGATTGCCGCGCTCGAAGGCGCCGAAGATGCATTTGCTACGGCATCGGGCATGGCGGCGGTAAACGGCGCGCTGTTCTGCCAGCTTAAGGCTGGGGATCATGTGGTTTCGGCCAAGGCATTGTTTGGGTCATGTCTATATATTCTTGAGGACGTACTGCCAAAGTTTGGCGTTGAGGTCACGTTTGTCGATGGCTCCGATCTGGACGCGTGGCGCGCCGCGATGCGCCCGAATACCAAGGTGACGTTTGTCGAGGCGATCTCCAATCCAACGCTAGAAGTTGTCGATATTTCCGGCATTGCCGAAATTAGCCATACGGTCGGTGCAACACTGGTTGTTGATAATGTTTTTGCCACCCCGATCTTTCAACGCAGTCTGGAACTCGGCGCTGATGTGATCGTTTATTCGGCGACTAAACATATTGACGGGCAGGGGCGGTGCCTTGGCGGGGTCGTCTTGGGGACGGAGGATTTTATTCGCTCCAAACTGGAAACCTATATGAAACATACTGGCGGCGCGCTTAGCCCGTTTAACGCTTGGGTGATGTTGAAATCGCTGGAAACGATGGATTTACGGGTGCGTGCGCAGGCGGATACTGCTCTGAAACTGGCGAAAGCGGTCGAGGGGCATGCGGCGTTGCGTCGCACCATCTATCCGGGACTGGAAAGCCATCCTGATTTTGCGCTGGCTGCGAGACAGATGGAAAAAGGCGGGACGGTGGTTTCGCTGGATTTGAAGGGCGGAAAAGATGCAGCGTTTGCTTTCTTGAACGCGCTAGAAATTGTCATAATTTCCAATAATTTGGGTGATTCCAAAAGTATTGTAACCCATCCCGCAACGACAACGCATCAACGCCTCAGCGATGAACAACTGGCTGATTTGGGAATCTCGGCTGGGCTCGTGCGGCTTTCAATCGGTCTGGAAGATGAGGGTGATTTGATCAACGATGTGATATCGGCATTAAATTGCACAACCTAAAGTTTAATATCTGTTAATGCTCTCTCCTATTGGTTAACCTTTTGTTAACCTTTTACCCTGAATGGTAAAGAGTTCGTAAATATTTGTAAGACGGATGGTCAAAGGGGCCGAGTTCGTCTTGCGAAAAAACAATTGGAGAAATACACGTGAACGTTCATAATCCGGATATTGAAACGAAGAAAGCCAACCTATTGGTCGACCGTCCATCAAGAGAAGAAGCTGAAGAGGCTGTGCGTACATTGTTACGTTGGGCGGGCGATGATCCGACTCGCGAGGGCCTGCTGGACACACCAAAACGTGTGACCAAAGCTTATGGCGAATGGTTCCGTGGTTACGACGAAAACCCCGAAGAAATGTTGCAACGCACATTTGGCGAGGTTGAAGGCTATAGCGAAATGGTGGTTCTGCGTGACATCCGGTACGAATCTTATTGCGAACATCACATGGCACCGATCATTGGTGTCGCCCATGTCGGGTATATCCCG
>CAZYMT010000198.1:0-4997 GCA_964649035.1 uncultured Rhodobacterales bacterium | reverse complement strand
TCCCAAGGACCATTGCCGCAGCCGAACCACCCAAGAACAGCCAATGCAACGTTGTCATTTTGCCATTCAGCGCATCGGTGCTTTCGCCAAAATACATCAGGTAGATGATCCGCAAGTAATAATACGCACCAATAACGGAGGCTATAACACCAGCAACCGCCAACCAGATCAGGCCTGCGTTCACCGCTGCGGTCAGCACGTAGAATTTCCCGAAGAAACCAACGAGCGGCGGAATACCTGCAAGGCTGAACATCAACACGGCCAGCGCAGCAGCGCGGGCTGGATGCACGGTTGAATACATGCCCAGTGATTTAATGTCAGTTACCGGACGGCCATCGCGTTCCATGTTCAAGATGAAGGCAAAGACGCCAACATTCATGGTGACATAGATCGCCATATAGATCAGCAGCGATTGCACGCCCTGTTCGGTTCCGGCGGCAAGCCCCATCAACGCGAACCCCATATGACCGATTGAAGAATAGGCCATCAGACGTTTGATGTTGGTTTGACCAATCGCGGCAATGGACCCAAGGAACATCGAGGCGATAGAGAGAAAGACCAGTATTTGTTGCCAGTCAGCGACCGCATGGCCAAACGCGTCGTGCAAGACACGGGCGAACATCATGGCAGCCGCAACCTTTGGCGCGGTGGCGAAGAAGCCGGTTACCGGTGTTGGTGACCCCTCATAGACGTCTGGTGTCCACATGTGGAAGGGTGCGGCCGATACTTTGAATGCCATGCCAACAGCAAGGAATACCATGCCGAATGTAAGGCCAAGGGACATCCCCTCGCTTTCAACGACGCTGGAAATTCCCGAGAACACTGTCGTGCCAGTATAGCCGTAAACCAGCGATGCGCCGTATAGCAACAGGCCCGATGACAGTGCACCAAGCACGAAATATTTCAGCCCCGCCTCGGTTGAACGCAGGCTGTCGCGGCGGAACGCGGCGATAACGTATAGCGCCAAGGATTGCAATTCCAAGCCCATATATAGCGACATCAGATCGCCAGCCGAAACCATCATCATCATACCAACCGTGGCCAGTGTTAGCAGCACGGGATACTCAAATTTCATCAGCTTGTTCTTGATCAGATAGTCACGCGAAAGGACCAGCATTGCCGCCCCGCCCCATAACATCACAACCTTGGCGTAACGCGCGAAACCGTCATTGATGAAGGCCTCGTTGAAGGCGGTACTGGTGCCCTCGGGCGATAGGCCGATCCAAGCACCAAAGACCACAAAAATGATGGCAGTGGTCCATAGGATAAGACTAGAAATCGCATCCTGTTTCTTGGAATAGACGCCAACCATTAGCGCGGTCATGGCGTAGATCGCCAATAACAGCTCGGGGAGGATTACGGAAATATCGTTGCTCAGCATATCGTCACCCGATCAATGCGAGGCGGGTGTGGTTGTTTCAACCACCCCGACTGCGGTTTCAAAATTATCCAACAACGCCTCGACAGAGGGGCCGATGATGTCCAGCACTAGGGCTGGATAGATACCCAAAAGGATCGTGAAGAAGACGAGCGGGGCGAAAAGCAGTTTTTCGCGCCCATCCATATCCTTGATGCCCTTCAGGCTTTCCTTGATGAGATCGCCAAACATGACGCGGCGGTACAGGTATAGCGCGTAAGCTGCCGACAAGATCACGCCGGATGTCGCGCCAAACGCAACCCATGTATTGACTTTGAATACCCCGACCAAGGTCAGGAATTCGCCGACAAAACCGGATGTGCCCGGCAGGCCAACATTACCCATCGTGAACAGCATAAGGATCAGCGCGTAAACCGGCATTCTGATGACTAGACCACCGTATGCCTCAATTTCGCGGGTATGCATGCGATCATAGATCACACCAACCGCCAAAAACAACGCACCCGAGATGAAGCCGTGGCTGATCATCTGGAATATCGCGCCGTCTAGACCTTGTTGGTTGAAGGCAAATATCCCCATGGTCACAAAACCCATATGCGCGACCGATGAATAGGCAATCAGCTTTTTCATATCTGTCTGCGCCAGCGCGATCAGCGATGTCACGATAATTGCGGTGACCGACAGGAAGAACACGAAATTCTGCATAATGTCGGAGGCAATCGGGAACATCGGCAAACTGAAACGCAGGAAGCCATAGCCCCCCATCTTGATCAGGATCGCCGCCAGAACCACGGAACCCGCGGTTGGCGCTTGCACGTGTGCGTCAGGAAGCCATGTGTGAACAGGCCACATCGGCATTTTCACCGCAAAACTGGCGAAGAAGGCCAACCACATCAGGGTTTGCGCGCCGCCGACAATCTGCCAGCCAAGCACGCTTATAGTGCTGGAGGAGAAATCATGGTTCAGCAATCGCACGATGTCAGTTGTGCCAGCATCATACCACATCGCAATCATGGCGATTAGCATCAGGACCGAGCCAAGCAGCGTATAAAGGAAGAACTTGAAGGACGCATAAATGCGTTGCTTGCCACCCCAAATACCAATGATCAGGAACATCGGGATTAGGCCAGCCTCGAAGAATACATAGAACAGCACCAGATCGAGGGACAAGAAAACGCCTATCATCAGGGTTTCCAGAACCAGGAATGCAATCATGTATTCTTTGACGCGGTGTGTGACCTTCCAGCTGGACCCGATAACGATGGGCATCAGGAACGTGGTTAACATCACGAACAGAATGCTGATCCCGTCGACACCCAGTTTATAGGTTAGAGTGCCGAGCCAATCGGCCTCCTCGACCATTTGGAAATTGGTGTCGGAAGGGTCGAATTGCGACAGGATAAACAAGGATGCAAGGAACGTCGCGCCTGTGGTGAACAATGCCAGCAGTTTGGCGTTGCGCACGGCCATTTCGTCGTCGCCGCGCAAGAAGAAAATCAGAACGATCGCGCCAAATAGCGGCAGGAAGGTGACGATGGAAAGAAGGTTATCCATATTAGTGCGCCCCTCCGGTAATGGCGAACCATGTGATGATGGCAACAAGGCCGATAATCATCACGAATGCGTAGTGGAACAGGTAACCCGATTGCAGCTTGTTGCTGGCACGGGTGAAGAACGGAATGATCCCCATGGCGATACCATTGATGGTGCCGTCGATGACGGATCCATCCAGTTTCTTCCATAAGAAACGGCCAAATTTTAGCGCGGGACGTACGAATAGGAAATCGTATATCTCGTCAAAGTACCATTTGTTCAACAAGAACTGGTAGAGGCCGGGATTGCGCGCCGCCAATTGTTTTGGACGCTCTGGGTTAACGATGTAGAACCAGTAGGCCATCAAGAAACCGGACAACATTGCAATGAACGGCGAGACTTTAACCAGATTACTAACCTCGTGTGCATCGTGGATGACATGATTTGTTTCGTGGTTAATATAGACTGCAGGGCCAAAGAATTCCTCGACATTATGGCCAAAGAAATCACCGTAAAACGCCATGCCGGACAATGCTGCGCCAACGGCCAGAACCGCCAGTGGAATCATCATGGTTTTGGGCGCGTCATGGGCGTGTTCATGCGTATGCTTGTCACCCTTTTCTTCGCCGTAGAAGGTCATGAACATCAAGCGCCAGCTATAGAAACTGGTCATCGCAGCGGCAGCAACCAACATCCAGAAGGCGTACATGCCGACGCTAGTGCCAGCGGCAAAGGTGCTCTCGATGATTGCGTCTTTCGACAGGAATCCTGCAAAACCAATATTTGTCAGTGGAATGCCAACGCCGGTGATGGCAAGTGTGCCGATCATCATGGCCCAGAAAGTCATCGGAATTTTTTTGCGAAGCGCGCCGTAAGACCGCATATCCTGTTGGTGATGCATCGCGTGGATAACCGCGCCTGCCCCAAGGAACAACATCGCCTTAAAGAATGCGTGGGTGAACAGGTGGAACATCGCCGCCTGATAAACCCCAACGCCGGCAACAGCAAACATATAGCCAAGCTGCGACATGGTTGAATAGGCGATCACGCGTTTGATGTCGTTTTGCACCAGACCGATAGTCGCGGCAACAAACGCCGTGGTTGCGCCAATAATTGTCACAAACGCCAATGTATTAGGCGCGTATTCAAATAGCGGCGACATACGGCAGACCAAGAATACACCGGCGGTAACCATTGTCGCGGCGTGGATCAGCGCGGAAACCGGTGTCGGGCCTTCCATCGCGTCAGGTAGCCATGTGTGCAAGAATAGTTGCGCAGATTTACCCATCGCGCCGATGAATAACAGCAGGGTTATCATTTCAATCGCGTTCACTTCCCAGTTCAGGAAGGTGAAAGTCGTTTCAGACAGGTGATGCCCTTGGGTGAAAATGTCCGAGAAATTGATGCTATCCGTCAGCATGAAAATCGCGAAAATCCCCAAGGCAAAACCAAAGTCGCCGACACGGTTAACGATGAACGCTTTCATCGCCGCCGCATTGGCCGAAGGTTTGCGGTAATAGAACCCGATCAGAAGATAGGAGGCAACGCCAACACCCTCCCAGCCAAAGAACATCTGCAATAGATTGTCGGAGGTCACCAACATCAACATCGCAAAGGTAAAGAACGACAGATAGGCAAAGAAGCGCGGTTTATAGCTCTCGCCTTCTTTCCACTGCGGATCACCCTCCATATAGCCAAAGCTATATAGGTGAACGAGGCTGGAAACAGTGGTCACAACAACTAACATTACGGCGGTCAAACGGTCCATACGAATGGCCCAGTCAACCGACAGCGAGCCACTTTCGACCCAGCGGAACAACGCCACTGTTTCGACATGCTCGTAATCGCCAAAGAACTGGATCCATGACAAGAACGCCGCAAGAAATAGCAAAGCGGTCGTGACGATTTGCGCGTTACGCTCGCCAATAATCCGCCAGCCGAAACCTGCAATCAGCGCACCGACAAGCGGCGCAAAGAGAATGATAATAGGCATCAAGTTATCCCTTCATCGCGTTGACATCTTCGATGTCGATCGCGCCACGGTTACGGTAGAAAACAACGAGGATCGCCAGACCAATCGCGGCTT
>CAZYMT010000197.1:0-5032 GCA_964649035.1 uncultured Rhodobacterales bacterium | reverse complement strand
TGTTTCAGGCCGCTATATACCGAACGCACAACGGGTGTACGCCCAATCAGGTTTTCCCAGAAACGCAGCAATTGCCGACCAAAAATACCTTTGGTCATGGCACCGAAAATTGCGGTAAAAATCAGGAAAATTACCACACCAAAACCAGGAATATCTGTACCGATATAGGTGGCGGGATTATAAAGGGCAGGGACCAATGGCACGACTTTGGCATCAATGAACGTCACAACCGTCCAGATCAGGTAAAGCGTCAGCACAACCGGCGCAATAACGATCAAACCTGTCAGAAAATTATTACGGGTACGCTGCCAAACTGAGGGTTTGCGAATTCTGATTTTCTTACGACGGGCCATAATTATCCTTTAGGTTGGCACGATATGTAGGGGCTCTTTGACCCTACGACAACTCTATTTTGATAATGAGGTGGCGATCTTGGCGGCAAGACGCGCATTGTTGCGGACCAATGCGATGTTACAGGTCAAGGATTTGCCATCCGTTAGTTCGAATATCCGTTGCAACAAAAAGGGGGTTACGTTTTTGGCGTTGATGCCTTGTTGATCCGCCTCGGCAATGGCTTGGGTGATGAACGGAGCCATGATGTTGGCAGGGATTTCGGCCTTGGGCTGAACGGGGTTTGCTACGAACATACCACCATCTATATGCAGGCCACGGCGCAATTTGAAGGCCGCTGCAATTTCGTCAACAGAATCCGATCTGAGAGGGGATTTCAGGCCTGAAGATGCTGACCAGAATGCCGGAAAATCATCTTGACCATAGGTGATGACGGGAACACCGCGAGTTTCCAGAACCTCTAGTGTTTTCGGTATATCCAAAATGGCTTTGGCACCTGCGCCGACGACGATCACGGGGGTTATGGCGAATTCTTCTAGGTCGGCGGATATATCAAAGGTGTTTTCTGCACCGCGATGCACACCACCAATCCCGCCAGTGGCGAAAACTTCAATCCCAGCATATTTAGCGCATATCATCGTTGCGGCAACCGTAGTTGCCCCTGTTCTTCCCGATGCGAGTGCAAAGGCTATATCGGCGCGCGACACTTTCATGACGTCTTTGGCTTGAGCCAGTTCTTCCAATTCGGGATCGGATAATCCGACATGGATAGCACCCTTCAATATTGCAATTGTTGCGGGAATCGCGCCAGCCTCGCGAATGTCATTTTCGATGATACGGGCAGTTTCCAGGTTTTGCGGGTAGGGCATACCATGGGTGATGATCGTCGATTCAAGTGCCACAATCGGAAGGTCTGTATCTGTAATTTCGTCAGTTATGTTGAGTGTTGGAAACTCGTAGGGATATTCGCTCATGTGATGACTTTCGTTATGTGTTTGGCGGCGGCCTGAACTGAGGTTTCGAGCGTGTCTTCGACGCATTTTCCCGACAATTCGGTGGCGATGAACGTAGCGAGGAATACGTCGCCTGCGCCAGTTGTCGTATTCGCCTCGACTTTGGGTGGTGTGACTGTGACCACCTCTTCGCCCACGCATAGGCAAGCGGGGTTGGGGCCGTCGGTGACTATAGTGCGGTGTGCGCCAAGGGTTCGTAGGGTTGTTCCAGCTTCTTCAGCGTCGGCAAAACTGCGTTCACATAGGATTTCAGCCTCGCCCTTATTCACAAATAATGTACCGGAGGAGGATTTTAAGGCAGCACGCATACGGGCAGCCTTACCGGGGCTGGCGGGAACAAATGTTAAATTAGCCCCCCAGAAATCACCGTGTTCGGCAAGTGATTCCAGAACCGTGACCGGCAGGTTGCCGTCGACAATGACTGACCCTTTCCACGGCGTAAATTCATCGGCCAAACGCCCGTCTCGAAGTGGTGTTAATATAGTGTCGCCAGCGCGTTCTAGTGACGCGCAGTCAGCGATAGCGGCAAAAACCTCGCCGGATGTGGTTTCTATGGCTAAATAGGTGTCGGTTGGGTCGTCGCTACGGGTGATATATTGGCAGTCAACGCCAGCCTCTTCCAGTTCCGCGATCAACGCATCTCCTTGTGGTCCGCGCCCGACCATCGACAATAATGCAGCGGGTTGCCCTTGGGCCACCAATGCTAGCGCAATATTCAACGCGACACCCCCGGGGCGACGGCGAATGCGGCCCGCGACGTCATCGCCGGGATTTAACGCCTGACCTGACGAGGCTATGATGTCCCATAGCGCTGAACCGATACATAATACTGGTGAAGATGTTTTGTTAACCATTGGGACGTTCTAGCCAATATATACGGGGTTGCAATCCCTTAGATGTCGGGGTACATCGCGGACACGAAAAATCCACAGGCGGGGTCGCGGCCTTCGGGGGAGAAATCCTCGACAGGTCCACCGGTTGGGCATTCTGCTCTTCTCCCCGCTGAGGCAAAACCGGAAAGGTTAT
Source organism: uncultured Rhodobacterales bacterium (assembly GCA_964649035.1). GTDB lineage: Bacteria > Pseudomonadota > Alphaproteobacteria > Rhodobacterales > Rhodobacteraceae > NORP23. Next base: position 2,642 of record CAZYMT010000197.1, on the reverse strand, counting down.
TACAATGGCTCTACCAGAGTTTACATTGCGCCAGCTTTTGGAAGCAGGCGTTCACTTCGGCCACCAGACACATCGCTGGAATCCACGTATGGAACGCTATATTTATGGCGCCCGTAACGGCATCCACATCATGGATCTGACACAAACTGTTCCTTTGTTGGACGCTGCATTGCAAGCTGTTCAAGAAGTAGCCGCCCGCGGCGGTCGTGTATTGTTTGTTGGCACGAAGCGCCAAGCAGCAAAAGGCATCGCCGATGCAGCTGAACGTTCTGCGCAATACTATATGAATCACCGTTGGTTGGGTGGTACATTGACGAACTGGAAAACAATCACAGCGTCAATCACCCGTCTGAAAAACATCGACGAGCGTCTTGAGTCCGGCACAGATGGCCTGACCAAGAAAGAGCTGCTTAAAATGACTCGCGAGCAGAACAAACTGCAATTGTCCCTTGGTGGCATTCGCGAAATGGGTGGCATTCCGGACATTATGTTTGTGATCGACACTAACAAAGAAGCCTTGGCTATCGCTGAAGCGCGCAAATTGGGCATTCCAATTATTGCGGTTCTAGACACCAACTCCGATCCAACCGGCATTGATTATCCGATCCCGGGTAACGACGATGCGGCACGTTCAATCGCGCTTTATACTGACTTGATCGCCCGTGCGGCACTTGACGGCATGGCGGCACAGCTTGGTGCATCCGGCGTTGACGTTGGCGCAATGGCTGAAGCATTGGTCGAAGAAACAATCGTAGAGGTTGTTGAAGCACCGGCTGCAGAAGTTGTTGTAGAGAAAAAACCTGCGAAGAAAAAAGCAGCGGCAAAACCAAAAGCAGAAGCTAAAGAAGAAGCACCTGCCGAGGAAGCTAAAGCTGAAGAGAAGCCAAAGAAAGCCGCTGCGAAAAAGAAACCAGCCGCTAAGAAAAAGCCTGAGGCAGAAGCAGACGCCAAATAAGGCACTTGTTTTTGGTCTGCCGCACTCCATACATGCGGCAGACTTCCCGATTTTGATATAAGGAGAGCAGTGATGGCTATCACCGCAGCATTAGTTAAGGAACTGCGCGATTCTACTGGCGCAGGGATGATGGACGCTAAAAAAGCGTTGACAGAAACAAACGGTGACATGGAGGCCGCAGTTGATTGGCTTCGCACCAAAGGTTTGGCAAAAGCCGCCAAGAAATCCGGTCGCACCGCGGCAGAGGGTCTTGTTGGTGTGGCTGTTAAAGGCGGCGTTGGCGTGGCTGTTGAGGTTAATTCCGAAACAGATTTCGTATCCAAGAACGCTGATTTTCAAGCGATGGTTTCCGGCATTACGGCAGCGGCTCTGGGGGTGTCCAATGTTGAGGCGCTGAAAGCGGCTGACATGGGTGGCAAACCCGTATCCGAAATTATCACCGACAAAATCGCCACAATCGGTGAAAACATGTCTGTGCGTCGAATGGCGCGCCTCGAAGGCGACAGCGTTGCGGCATATGTCCACAATGCCGCTGCGGACGGCCTTGGCCTGATCGGTGTTTTGGTTGCTGTAAAAGGCGACGACAAAGACGGTGTTGCAAAACAGATCGCAATGCACGTAGCAGCGACAAACCCTGCGTCCTTGTCCGAAGCAGATATGGATCCAGCATTGGTTGCCCGCGAAGAAAAAGTTCTGACCGAGCAAGCGCTGGAATCCGGCAAACCTGAAAACATCATTCAAGGCATGATCAAAGGTCGCATGAAGAAATTCTATCAAGAAGTTACCCTTCTGAACCAGAAATTCGTTATGAACCCAGACATCACAGTGGCTCAAGCCGCTAAAGATGCTGGTCTGGAAATCGTTGCCTTCGCCCGCGTAGAAGTTGGCGAAGGTATCGAAAAAGTCGAAGAAGATTTTGCGGCAGAAGTTGCGAAAACTATGGGCGGCTAAAGCCGACACCTTTTCTCGATTTAGGCGTCGCGGGGGAAACCTGCGGCGCCTTTTTTATTTCCAATTACCCATTGAAGTTTACGCCTATTTGCCGCATCTTGCCCGAAATCTGAATAAGGAGAATTGCAGATGCCGGATGGGGAAACTGAAACCAAACCGCACTATAAACGTGTTCTGCTGAAAATTTCCGGCGAAGCCCTGATGGGCGACACACAATTTGGTCTACATCCCCCCACCGTTGAACGGGTGGCGAAAGAAATCCAGAAAGTCCATGATACCGGCGTTGAAATCTGTCTGGTTATTGGCGGCGGTAACATTTTTCGCGGGCTGCAGGGCAGCGCGCAGGGGATGGAACGCACGACCGCTGATTACATGGGAATGTTGGCCACAGTCATGAATGCATTGGCCATGCAAGCCGCGCTTGAGGCCCTGAAAATTCATACCCGCGTGATTTCCGCAATACCGATGGATCAGGTCTGCGAACCCTATATTCGCCGTCGTGCCGTACGTCACCTTGAAAAGAAACGCGTCTGCATTTTTGCTGCTGGTACTGGCAATCCGTATTTCACGACGGATACGGCCGCGACCTTGCGTGCTTCGGAAATGAAATGCGAAGCGATCTTTAAGGCGACCCAAGTTGACGGGATTTACGATAGCGACCCGCAGAAAAATTCGGACGCCATTCGCTATGATCGGGTTAGCTACGACACCGTGTTGCAAAAGAACCTTAAGGTCA
>CAZYMT010000196.1:0-5056 GCA_964649035.1 uncultured Rhodobacterales bacterium | reverse complement strand
TAAGCTTTAGCCTACCACCGGGTGGGATTGTTGGGGTTATCGGGCCAAACGGCGCTGGTAAATCGACATTGTTCAAGATGATGACCGGCCAAGAAGAACCGGATTCCGGTACCGTCAGTTTTGGCGACACCGTTAAGCTGTCTTATGTCGACCAATCGCGCGACGCGCTGAACGGCGACAAAACCGTTTGGGACGAAATTTCCGACGGATTGGACATCATCACCTTGGGTGACGCCGAGATGAATTCGCGTGCTTATGTCAGTGCCTTTAATTTTAAGGGCGGCGATCAGCAAAAGAAAATTAGCATGTTATCGGGGGGCGAACGCAACCGTGTGCATATGGCAAAACTGTTGCGTGACGGGGGAAATGTTCTGCTGCTCGATGAGCCAACGAACGATCTGGACGTTGAAACCTTACGCGCGCTCGAGGATGCGTTGGCAAGATTCGCCGGCTGTGCGGTGATCATCTCGCATGACCGTTTCTTCCTTGATCGGCTTTGTACGCATATGTTGGCTTTTGAAGGCAACAGTCATGTTGAATGGTTCGAAGGTAATTTCGCGGATTACGAGGCCGATAAAATTCGCCGTTTGGGACCGGATTCAGTCAATCCAAAACGCGTTAAGTATAAGAAGTTCACGCGCTAACCGGTTGGGGGGATCGCTCCCCCCGCTCTTTAATCTTTCAGGACAAACGTGACTTTCATGGTCACGCGGTATTCGGATATTTCGCCATCCTTGCAGATGACTTTCTGGCTTTCGACCCATGCGCCTTCGACGTTTTTCAAAGTTTCCGATGCGCGGGCAATGCCCTTTTTGACGGCATCCTCAAAACCTTTTTTCGAGGACGCGGATATTTCGGTAATACGAGCGACTGACATAATAAACTCCTTTTTGATGAAAGAGTTTGCAGTCTACGCTTGTACCGCGCGTTAAATCAATGTGGTGTTATATTTGTTCGACAACGGTGGCAAGCATCGTGCGAACCTCGCCGGCGACTTTGGTTAGTTCTGCATTTTCAACGCCTTGCATCGAAACAACCGGATCAACTGCACTGACTTCCACCCCATCATCGACGGTGCGTAAGATCACGTTGCAGGGCAACATTGCGCCAATGCGCGGTTCCATCTCGATGGCGTGAAAAGCCATTTCAGGGTTGCAGGCACCAAGAATACGATAAGGAATAATGTCCTTGTCGATCTTTTTCTTCAGCGTTGCTTGAACGTCGATTTCGGTCAAAACCCCGAAACCGTTATCGGCGAGGGCCTTGCGGGTCCGCGCGTCAACTTCGTCGATGCTGGCATTCGGGATGATACGGTTGATTGTATAGGACATGGTTTGCTCCGGTTTTATATCACACACTATATGTGTGGTATGTGCTATCACAATTCAACAGGTGAAATTTGTAAATATTTAGATACTTACGTAACGACGCGTCCCCAAAGGTCATATTCGCTGGCTTCGTCAACTTTGACCTGCACAATATCGCCGACTTTCAGATTTTCGAACCCATCGTCGATGAACAGATTACCGTCGATTTCCGGCGCGTCAGCTTTGGTGCGGCAAGTGGCCCCCTTATCGTCAATTTCGTCGATGATTACGTCCAGTGTTTGCCCGATTTTGGCTGCGAGTTTGGTTTCGGAAATGCCTTGGGCTTTTTCCATGAAACGGTTCCAGCGGTCTTGTTTCACATCATCCGGCACATGGTCAGGCAGAGCGTTGGACCTAGCGCCTGCGACGTTTTCATATTGAAAACAGCCGACGCGATCCAGTTGGGCCTCGCCCATCCAGTCCAGAAGATGTTGGAATTCTTCCTCGGTTTCACCGGGATACCCGACGATAAAGGTTGAGCGCAGCGTTATGTTCGGACAAATATCCCGCCACCGCGCAATTTCATCAAGGGTTTTGGCACTGGCCGCAGGGCGCGCCATACGCTTTAGAACGCCTTGATGTGAATGCTGGAACGGAATGTCCAGATAAGGCAGGATCAAACCGTCGGCCATTAGCGGGATCAGGTCACGGACATGTGGGTAGGGATAGATGTAATGCAGGCGAATCCACGCATCAAGACCGCCAAGGTCACGCGCTAGATCGGTGATGTGGGCGCGATGATCCCGTTCGGTTTTGTGTTTTATATCAAGACCGTAAGCAGATGTATCTTGGCTGATAACCAGCAATTCTTTGACTCCGGCATCGACCAGTTTCGTGGCCTCGCGGATGATCGCATGGGCCGGACGGCTGTTCAGGCGGCCGCGCATATCGGGGATGATGCAGAATTTACATTTGTGATTACAGCCCTCGGAAATCTTCAAATAACTGTAATGGCGCGGCGTTAGGCTGACCCCAGTTGCAGGCAGCAAATCGATGAACGGATTTGGGTCTGGCGGCACCGCGGCATGCACCGCATCCAGAACTTGTTCATATTGATGTGGGCCGGTGACGGCCAGAACCGACGGGTGCGTGCCCAGAATATAATCCTCCTCGGCGCCAAGACATCCGGTCACGATCACTTTGCCGTTTTCTTGCAATGCCTCGCCGATGGCCTCTAGGCTCTCGGCCTTGGCACTGTCCAGAAACCCGCATGTATTGACGATCACTGCGTTGGCATTGGCGTAATCGGCGGAAATCGCATAGCCTTCTGCACGCAATCGGGTCAGAATCCGTTCGCTATCAACCAAGGCTTTTGGGCATCCCAGACTGACCATTCCAATTTTTGGCTGGCCAGGGCGGGCGGTGTCGGTGAACCGGGCGCGCGGCGCGAGGTCGGGGCGAAGGGATGGTGGGTTCTGTGTCATGGGCGGCTTATAAAGAAGGTTCTCGGGTTTGGGAACGGTGTTTATTCAGGTTCCAGCCAACCACGGTAATGAACGATACGCCCGATGAAGGGCGCGGCGATTTCAACATCGAAGAAGAATTTTCCGTCAACCTCTTCTTCAAATGTGACGCCGTTTGGAGTCAGGGATTTTGGCATGGGAATGCCAAAGACCCGCCAGTTTCGCGGGATATAATGCAGTTTATTGTTGTCGACCACCATTGCCAATGCAAAACTTGCGGGACCAAAGGATTCGCAAATAAGATGCTCAAATCTTCCTTTACCTGCGCGTAAGTAGCTGTTGAAAACTCGACCCGCAAAGTCGCGCTGCCATTTTTCGTTCCCGTTTGCGTCTGTTGAAACCGTAACTCGGGTTGCGACGTTTTCACCACTTGGCGGGAAGCGAAATAGTTTGGCAATAATTTTCGCCATCAGGTTGCTGCCTTGCGTGATATCCGCCCGCCCAATCCAGATAGTTTCTGTGTTTGGTGTGTTTGGTGTGTGAAGCTTTTGAAGGCTTGTCGGCAAATCATCAAATGCAGAACCGAGAGTGCGCTGGAAAAGAGAATTTGTTTCGAGTGCGGTCTCGCGGATGCCAGTGTAAATCGTGCGACTGGCGAATAATTTTTCGTAATCGTTTAGTTCCAGTTCGTGAATTGCCGGCCGCGCGCCAACACTTGGAGGCGCTTTGTCGAGAGTATTTCGAATTATCGCCTCGATCGCCATTGACGGAATAAAGGGGCCGTCGTCACCTTCTGCCAATAGATGCCACGAACGGGTAAGGGCGGTGCCGTCTTTTGTACCGCTAATTTCGATAAACATGCCGCCGCGATGTTCACCGAATTTCATGTGGTTTAGCACCCAGAAAAATATCGGTGAAAAGATTTCAAACGAAGGGAGGCGTAATGTCGCCCGTATTTTTGCAAGCAGGTTAAGTAGGCGATGCAAGCTCTCTGGGCCTGGGCCCGCGCCCATCCACATATTATTAATTTCGGGATATTCGGCCGGAATAACTTGCAAATCCGGGACGTCCACCAGCGAAAACCTGATGTTTCGAAGTGGCTTCATGCCGGGCGGCGCGATGGTATAATACATGCTCTCGGTTAGCCCGGCCACGAGAGTGGGGGTTCCATTTCGCTGCAAAGTGATTGGCCCACCCGCATAACTGATAACCGCGCGCATTACGTTCATACCAACGCCCGCAAACGGAGAGGGCGCAATTCCCCCAATGACGCTATGGATGTCCATATTTTGGCCGATATTTCGAATGACGGCGGCGGTTAGAACCGGAAAGCTGCTGACACCTGACAGAACGAAAACGCCTGCTTTTTCGGCAATCTCGTCAAACTGACTGACGCCGGTAACAAAATCAGACCCATCGGCAAAATCGAGGTAGTTTACCCCTGCAGCGATTGCCGCGCGAATGGTATAGTAAGGGTCGTCCCCGTAATTTTGAAAGGGGCCGGATGCATCGACGATCACATCAGGTGATAGGGTTTGCAATGCTTCTGCTAAATCCGCCCGATCAATTTCCGCCGGCGTAAATTTTGCGATTCCCGTTTGAATGTCACAAAACGCTTGTGCCTTGGTCCGATTTCGCCCTGCGACTATCAGTTCAATATTTTCGATATTAGACAGGAGCTGCGCGAGGCGTCCGCCGAACACGCCATATCCACCTAGAATAAGGATTTTATAAGATTGTTTTGGCAAATAGAACTCCAGCCACATTTTCGATGTGACTAGATATATAATGATGGGGTATTCTAAGGAATAGCAAAATACCCTCAGGTCAATTTGTCACGTTATTTCTACGCTGCATCCGCAAAATAGCTAACCCGATTTCGTCCCGTAGATTTGGATTCGTACAAAGCCTCGTCGGCGTTATTTATAAGGGCTTCCGGATCACCATCTGCCGGTTGACCAAATGCGACACCAATGCTTACCGTAATTGGAATGCTTTTGCCTGTGGATAGTTTGAAGTCGCGATGATCAATGGCTTTTCGTAAACGTTCTGCGGCGAATCCGGCTTCGGTTTCCGTGGTATCTGGCATAACGATTAAGAATTCTTCGCCGCCCAAGCGGGCCACTAGATCAACACCGCGCAGGTTTTCTTGCAAACGCCGCGCGAATTCTTTTAGCACCTCGTCACCAGCTGCGTGGCCATAGGTATCATTGACGGTTTTGAATTTGTCGAGATCCATCATCATCACGGCAAAAGGTAATTTTGTTTCAAGGGAGTTTGATTTTA
>CAZYMT010000195.1:0-5058 GCA_964649035.1 uncultured Rhodobacterales bacterium | reverse complement strand
AGGATAAAGGCCGTCTGGTGACGATCTTCCTTGAAAGCTATTTCCGCCAATATGTCGGCTATAACTTTACCGCAGCCCTCGAAGACGACCTCGATAAGGTCAGTGCTGGCGAAGAAGATTACAAAAAACTCCTGCGCCGTTTCTGGACAGATTTTGCCGCATCCATTGCCGACACATCCGAACTTCGCATCACCGAAGTGTTGGAGAAAATCAACGAAGTCCTCGCGCCGCATATCTTCCCGCCGAACGAAGACGGCTCCGACCCGCGTATTTGCAAAAACTGCGGCAACGGCAAGTTGTCGATGCGCACATCGCGTGCTGGCAGTGCTTTTATCGGTTGCTCCAACTACCCCGAATGCCGCTACACCCGTCCTTTGGGTGGGGAACTTGAAGGCGGCGATATCGCTGGTCCCGATGGCAAACCGCTTGGCGAAGACGAAAGCGGCATCCCTGTAACCCTGCGCACCGGTCGCTTTGGCCCCTATGTGCAGCTTGGCGTGGTGACGGAAGAAGAGCCGAAACCAAAACGTTCCTCCATCCCCAAGGGCATGGATATCTCGACCGTCGATTTGAAGAAAGCGCTTGAACTGCTATCGCTGCCACGCCTTATCGGCCAACACCCCGAAGGCGGTCCGGTGGAGGCCAGCATCGGGCGTTTTGGCCCATATGTCATGCACACCAAACCGCCCGTTGAAGGCGAAAAGAAACAAGTCAAAATCTACGCGAATATCAAAGACGCCGAAGAGGTCCTAACCATCGGCATGAACCGTGCGCTTGATCTGATCGCCCAAAAAGCCGCTCGCGGTGGGCGCGGCGCAGCTGCTAAGCCGTTGAAAGAGCTGGGTGAACATCCAAAAGAAGGCGGTGAGTTGAACGTTATGGATGGTCGTTATGGGCCTTATGTGAAGTGGGGGAAAATCAACGCGACCTTGCCTAAAGAGGTTGAACCGGCTGACATCACGCTGGAAATGGCTGTTGAACTGGTGGATGCCAAAGCTGCAACAAAAGGTAAGCGCAAGAAGCCTGCAGCCAAGAAGAAACCAGCCGCCAAGAAAAAGCCCGCAGCAAAGAAGAAAACTGTGGCTAAGAAAGCACCGGCCAAAAAGAAAGCCGCTGAAAAGTAACCAAAAATCGCGCAAGGGTTGTGTTTCCCTTGCGTAAATTCGCTTTTTACGCTCCCATAGCTCGAATCGTACGTATCTATTCAGATTTTGTTTACGAAAATAGACTATGAAATGAACGTATGAGACTGCTCTTCGCCCACACGTGTTTTTATCTCAGCGCTTGCGCCTGCTTTGCTGGCAGCGTTGAAACAAGTGTGCCAACTTCGTTGGGTTTTGCTATACCCGATGACGAAGCTGAATGGGGTGGTTTCTACGCCGGTGGGCTAGGAAGTTTTGATAGTGGTGAATTGAATTATGGATCTACCGCGGGTCAGTTTGACTTAAACAGCTCTACTCTTGGAGCGTTTGCGGGGTACAATTTCCAGTCTGGTGATTTGATTTACGGCGCCGAGGCGGCGTATGTTTTTGGTGCCACTCCTGCCATGGGCGACGCCGAATATTCCAGTTTCTTCGATGTGAAAGCCCGCGCCGGATATTCGGTTGGCGACGCGTTAGTATACGGCGTTGTCGGTGGTAGCGTAGGTGTTTGGGAAGATCGAACAGGACCACCTGAAACTGTCTCAACTGCCGGAATGAACTATGGGTTGGGTGTTGATTACCAAGTTACAGATACGATTTTTGTCGGGGCCGAATATTTGGTTCGTGATCTTGTTGGTGAATTGGAAACACCCGGCGATATTAGCATAGACTCCCTATTCCAATCCGCCCAAATCCGTGTTGGTTTGCGGTTTTAACTTATTCACATGACGTTTCGCGCAACCCGTGTTACATGGCGGCATGAAAAAATTTCCTACAAAAGAACAGATCCTCGAATGGATCCAATCGAATTCCAAAACCACAAGCAAACGCGACATCGCGCGGGCTTTTGATATCAAGGGCCAAGACCGGATTGAGCTGAAGCGTATTTTGCGCGAACTGCGCTCCGAAGGGCACCTACAGAAAAACCGCAACACTTTCCGCGAGGCGGGAACGCTTCAGAATGTTGAACTGTTGCAAGTCAGCGCGATTGACAGCGACGGCGATGTCTTCGCCGAACCCGCCAACTGGAAAGGTGAAACCCAAGCGCCCAACGTGTTGCTGGTTCCAAAAAAAGGTGACCCAACGCTAGGTGTCGGGGATCGCGGCCTGTTCCGTATCGCCAAAACTGGCGAGGATCATGCCCCATATGAGGGCCGTCTTATCCGCAAAATAGGCTCCTCCTCAGCCATAGTTCTGGGTATATTCCGGCAGGCAGATTTTGGCGGCCGGATCATTCCGGTTGACAAAAAAGCCAGCAAAGAATGGCGGGTTGAGCCCGGGGATCGCAACGGTGCCCGCGACGGTGAACTTGTCGAGGGCACCCAAATCGGCGGTAAAGGGCGCATGGGATTACCCAAAGCCAGAATTACAGCACGCCTTGGCGACCCGTTGGCCCCTAAATCAGTATCCCTTATCGCGATTCATCAGCACGGCATCCCCGACGCCTTCCCCGAATCCGTCGAGGCAGAAGCCCTGCTGGCCAAGCCTGTTTCCCTAGGCAAGCGCGAGGATCTGCGCCACCTTCCCCTATTCACCATCGACCCTTCGGATGCGCGCGACCATGACGACGCCATCTGCGCATTACCGGACCCTGACACCAAGAACGCAGGCGGTCACATCGTCTGGGTGGCCATCGCCGACGTCGCCCATTATGTGCGGCCAAATTCGGAGCTGGACCGCGAGGCTTGCAAGCGCGGTAATTCCAGTTATTTTCCCGACCGCGTCGTGCCGATGTTACCAGATTCTCTGTCCGGCGATCTGTGTTCGTTACATGAGGGTGTGGACCGTGCCTGTATCGCGCTCGAGATTCAACTGAACGCCGAGGGGCATAAAATCGGCCACCGTTTTACCCGCGGATTGATGCGCTCGCCTGCGTCATTGTCTTATGAACAGGCACAAGCAGGGGCCGATGGCAACCCTGATGCGCAAACCGAACCGTTGATGGAACACGGCATTAAACCCCTCTGGGCGGCATATTTTGCGGCCCGCAAAGAACGTAACGTTCGCCAGCCATTACATTTGGACCTGCCAGAACGGAAAATCATTCTGTCCGATGAAGGCAAGGTAACGTCCGTCGCATTCCTTGATCGTTTTGACGCGCATAAACTGGTCGAAGAATTCATGGTTCTGGCCAATGTATGTGCGGCTGAAACGCTTGAACAAAAGCAGAAACATTTCCTTTACCGTGTCCACGAGCAGCCCAAACCGGAAAAACTGGACGCTCTGCGTGAGACCGTGCAAAGCGTCGGTTTGGTTTTGGCCAAAGGGCAGGTTCTGAAAACAGCGCAGTTGAATAAATTGCTGGATGCCTCGGCGGGAACCGAACATTCGGAACTGATTTCCATGTCGGTTCTGCGTTCAATGACACAGGCCTATTATGCCCCCGAAAACTACGGCCATTTCGGCCTGAGTCTTGATCGTTATGCCCATTTCACCTCGCCGATCCGCCGATATGCTGACCTGATCGTCCACCGCGCGTTGATTTCTGCACATGGCTGGGGTGATGATGGCCAAACGCCCGAGGAAGAGGCTGAGTTGTCCCAAACCGGCGAACATATCAGCCAGACCGAGCGTCGCTCAATGCTAGCGGAACGCGACACAACTGACCGTTATTTGGCCACCTATCTGTCTGAACGCGTCGGCAATGAATTTGAGGGCACCGTATCCGGCATTGCCCGTTTTGGCCTATTCGTGAAACTGGACGAAACTGGCGCTGACGGCTTGATCCCGATCTCGCATCTGGGGCGTGAATATTTCCGCTATGACGCAGATACCAACAGCCTGACGGGTGAGCAATCCAAACGCGTGATCAAAATCGGCATGCCCGCAACCGTGCGTCTAGCCGAGGCTGCGCCAATCACCGGTGGCTTGATGTTTGAATTGTTGGAACTCGACGGCAAGGCAATGCCAAAGGGTCCCACAGGTGGTCGCCGGAAACACGGAAAGGCTAGAATTCGCCGAAACAAGACCAGCCACAAACGGAAACGCAAGACTTAGGGCGCGGTTTGATGTAGGATACTGACATGAAATTTATCCTAATAATCCTTTGTCTTATAGTCTTTCCATCTTTGGCTCCGGCACAAATGACTGTGCCGGAGCAACGCGCTGCTGGGTTCACGGTTCCGCAAAACAGCTTTGGGGCATGGGAATCCACATTCCGGCAAAAGGCGCTGGCGTCGGGTATCTCGGCGCAGGTGTTCGACGAGGCTTTTCGGCATGTTAGTTACAATCCCCAAACCCGTTCAACCGATGCAAATCAGGCGGAATTTGTGCGCCCTATTTGGGAATATCTTGACGATGCGGTATCAAACGGGCGGGTGAACACCGGGCGTCAAAAAGCCGCGGATCTAAGCGATACGCTGGCGACCTTGGAACGGAAATATCGCGTCGACGGTCCGGTGCTGATCGCCATCTGGGGCATGGAAAGCGCTTATGGCGGGTTTCGGGGAAACACCAATGTTATCAGTGCGCTGGCGAACGCGGCCCATGATGGGCGACGTCGGGAGTTTGCGGAAAACGAGCTGATCGCGGCCTTGAAAATCATCACTTCGGGTGAGATTCGCGCCGCTGATATGGTTGGTGGATGGAGCGGGGCGATGGGGCACACGCAGTTCATGCCCTCGACTTATCTGCGCTATGCCGAGGACTTTAATGACGATGGTCGCCGGAACGTTTGGGGGGATAATCCACGGGATGCGCTGGCCTCTTCTGCTAATTATTTCAAGGCGTTAGGTTGGAATTATCGCGCGCCTTGGGGTGTCGAGGTCACGCTGCCAAATGGTTTTGACTACGCCTTGATCGGGGAATATCAGACGCAGTCTGCGCGGTTCTGGAATGGGCGCGGGTTGCGCATGGTAAATGGCGGCAACATCCAAAATCATGGGGCAACGGCCTTGATTGCGCCAGCCGGTGCACG
>CAZYMT010000194.1:0-5084 GCA_964649035.1 uncultured Rhodobacterales bacterium | reverse complement strand
ATGCCGGTTCTGCGAAAGCCTAGCTGGATCAGGGTGAAGGCGCCCGTTTCCGAAGAATATAAGAAAACACGCGATATTTTGCGCGAAAACAACCTCGTGACCGTGTGTGAGGAGGCAGGGTGCCCTAATGTCGGTGAATGTTGGTCGCAAGGCCACGCCACCATGATGATTATGGGTGACATTTGTACGCGCGGTTGTTCGTTCTGCAATATTGCCACTGGAAAACCCGAAACAGATTCGCTGGATGTGTTTGAGCCGGGGCGTGTGGCGGCGGCGGTTGAAAAGCTGGGCCTGAACCATGTGGTCATTACATCTGTGGATCGCGACGATTTGGATGATGGTGGGGCGGAACATTTTGCCCAAACCATCCGTGCCATCCGCCGGAAATCCCCCGATACAACAATCGAAATTCTAACGCCGGATTTCTTGCATTGCGCCCCCGAAGCGCTAGAAGTCGTGGTCGAAGCCCGCCCAGACGTCTTTAATCACAACCTTGAAACCGTGCCCGGCCTATATCCCGAGGTCCGAGCCGGTGCCCGATATTTCCATTCATTGCGCCTGTTGCAGCGGGTCAAAGAACTTGATCCGGCGATGTTCACCAAATCCGGCATCATGGTTGGCCTTGGCGAAACCAAACGCGAGGTCACGCAAGTCATGGATGACATGCGCGCCGCCGACATTGATTTCCTGACTATTGGCCAATATTTGCAGCCGACTGTAAAACATCACGTTGTAGATCGTTTTGTCGATCCGGATGAATTCAAAACCTATGAAAAGGCTGCTTATGGCAAGGGGTTCTTGATGGTTTCGGCGACCCCGCTAACGCGATCCAGCTATCATGCAGGCGATGATTTTGCGCGACTTCGCGAGGCACGATTAGCAAAAATGGCGGATTAAGCCGTTTTTTCGCGAATTTCGTCGATAACTTGTGTCCATAATTCTGTTGGCTGCGCGCCGCTTAAGGCACGGGTTCCGCCGACGATGAAACATGGCACACCCTGAACGCCGATCTCGCGGGCTTTGCGATCCTCGGCACGAATATCTTCGATATTGGCATCGGTGGATAGCAATCGTGTCACCATTTCCGTATCCATCCCGACGGTTTTAGCAATATCGACCAGAACATCGTGATCTGAAATATCTTCACCCTCGCGGAAATAACGTTTGAAAAGTTGCGCGACCACGGGCGTTTGTTTTTCCTCATCTCGCGCCCAACGGATCAGGCGATGTGCGTTGATCGTATTTGGTGTCCGCTTGATCTTTTCGAACGCGATATCCAGTCCGGCGGCCTCGGCATGTTTGGCAATCTCGCCGTAAACTTTGATCGCGCCTTCGCGCCCGCCAAATTTCAGTTCCAGATATTCGCGCCGATCCATCCCCTCAACAGGCATGTCCGGGTTCAACTGAAACGGTTGCCAGTGGATGTCGAACGGATGATCCCCTGCAGCCTCCAACGCGCGATCTAGACGCGCCTTGCCAATATAGCACCACGGGCAAATCGGGTCTGAAATAATGTCTAGCGTTGTCATTTCTCTCGCTTTCTGGCAAATCCGGTGCAAACACACCTAATTATACGGACGCAATGATGCAAGACAAACCCAGCGTATTAAAAATCGCGCGCGAAAGCGGCGGGAACGAAATACACGAACCCCTGAACCTTGGCGAACGTGTTCGCGAGCTTAGGAAAGCCCGCAATTGGACGTTGGAACAAGCCGCGCAAAAGGCTGGATTAGCGCGTTCAACCCTGTCGAAGATTGAAAACGGGCAGATGTCGCCGACATTTGATGCGGTGCGGAAACTGGCGATAGGTCTGGATATTTCGGTTCCACAACTATTCACCGCACCAAAATCCGACAAGGCATTGGGGCGTCGCGCGATCACCAAATCCGGTGAGGGTAGGGGGTTGATTACGCCGACTTATGAACATGAAATCCTTGCCGCCGATCTGTCGCAAAAGCAAATGATGCCCTACCGCGCCACGGTTCGCGCCCGCAGCATAGATGATTTTGACGGTTGGGTGCGCCATGACGGTGAAGAATTCATGTATGTGCTAACTGGCGTCGTGCAATTCTATACCGAGTTCTACGAATCCGTTGAATTGCGTCGGGGTGACAGCGCTTATTACGACGGCTCGATGGGGCATAACGTGGTTTCCACCAGCCAGGATGATGCGGTTATCTTATGGGTGACATCGCTGGCGTAAACAGTATTTTTGCGACCCAGACGGCCAATGCGGCCCCTATCAGTTGTGATAAAATGAAAGGGATAACGTTTGCAGGGGCGATTCCGGCGAACGTATCCGACAATCCGCGCGCAATTGTCACCGCCGGATTTGCGAAACTGGTTGAGGCGGTGAACCAGTAAGCCGCCGTAATGTATAGTCCGACGAGGATTGGCACCGCCTCGACACGATAACGAATTCCGCCGAAAATAACGGTTAGCAAGCCAAATGTTGCGATGATCTCTGAAAACCATTGTGCGGGGCCGGAGCGCAGTTTTTCTGAAAACTGTAAAATATCCAAATCAAACATAGCATGTGCCGCCCATACGCCAATAATGCCACCAAAAATCTGCGTTGAAATGAACTTGATCGCCTCGAAAAATGGAATTTCCCGCCGCGCCAAGAATGCCAAGGTGACAGCCGGATTGAAATGTGCACCGGATATTGGTCCGAAAATCACAATCAGCACGTACAGGATAGCACCCGTTGGAATCGTGTTGCCCAGCAGCGCCAGCGCGACATTTCCGCCCGCCAAATTTTCGGCCATGATGCCGGAGCCAACGACTGTTGCTAGTAAAAAGGCGGTCCCCAAGCCCTCGGCCAGCAGCTTTTGCATTTCGGATTACCCCGGTTTGGTCAGTACAAATATAGGCCGTGATGATGAAGCGGCCTCCGTACAGGCAATACGATATTTCGATGTCACTTATGTGACGCCTACAGCGCTGTCCAACCACCATCGATGGAAATAGTGGTGCCAGTCACCTGTTCTGCGGCGCTGGAGCACAGATACGCAACCGTTCCCCCAATTTGTTCCACCGTTGCAAACGCCTTCGAGGGTTGGCGCTCGAGCAGAACCTCGCGAATGACCGTTTCACGATCCATGCCGTATTTTTCCATGGTGTCTGGGATTTGGGCCTCGACCAGCGGGGTCAGAACATAACCCGGGCAGATGGCATTGCAGGTGATCGGATCCTGCGCAGTTTCCAGCCCGATGGTTTTGGTCAGACCTATCACCCCGTGCTTCGCAGCGACATAAGCTGATTTGTAAGGCGAGGCTGTTAAGCCATGCGCTGATGCAATATTGACGATCCGTCCCCAACCGCGTGTTCGCATTCCCGTCACCGCTGCCGCCGATGTATGGAATACCGAGGATAGGTTGATGGCCAGAATGTCGTTCCACTTATCGGTCGGAAAATCTTCGATGGCAGCAACGTGCTGAATACCGGCGTTATTTACGAGAATATCTACGTCGCCGGCCTGTTCAATCAGTTGACGGCATTCAATCGCATTGGACATATCCGCTTTAAGATACCGCGCTATTACATTGAATTCATTTGATATATCGTCAGAAATAGCGTGGTCTTCAGGCCGATCCGTAAACGAATTAATCACTACATTCGCCCCAAGCCGCGCCAATTCTCGCGCAACCCCAAGCCCGATTCCCGAGTTTGACCCCGTAACAACCGCCAATTTTCCAGAAAGTGTATCCATAACAAATGCCTAACCCAAAAAAAACGCCCTCACAAGGAGGGCGCAAGTTATTGAGGCAGGTTTCATACAGGCAAGAAACCTATCGAGCAGTGATTTATATATAGGCTTTGGAGTCGAACCTGCCAAGTAGAATCTAAGAAAAAGTCCTTTTAGATTCTGTGCTTAGCCCCCCAAACCTGATTCAAAAGGAGTCCTGTGGCAAAGATAACACGGAATCTGTGGATAACTTGTCACGGCTTACCTCTAGGTAAACCATACCAAATGTAGGCTTTCGTGGTCTTTCTGTGTTTTCGGGTATTTTGTGACACAAGATATAGCGGGCGGAGTTTGGATAAATTGCGATAATTTCTTAGTAAATAAATACCTCTACTCGCAGGCTTGGAAATTGACCGATTCCCAAGATAAATCCAAAATGTAGTGCAAAATTCTGAAGAATCGCCGCGAATCTCCGAATCGTTTCAGAGTCTTAGAGCGTGTTCAGCAGTCCGTATGCCAGATACAGCATCAGCAACCCGATCAGCAGATCGAGGATTCGCCAAGTTTTCGGGGTGGTCATGATGGGTGCCAACATGCGCGCGCCGTAGCCAAGGCCAAAGAAGAACACGAAAGAGGACAGGATCGCACCCGCTCCGAAGGCCAGTTTCTGGTTTAGGTCGACGAATTGCGTGGAAACCGCGCCAATTAGACCCAGCGTGTCCAGATAGACATGGGGGTTCAGCCAAGTTAGCGCCAAACAGGTCAGCAGGGTGGGCCACAATCCGGCACTTTGACCAGCTGCGGACTGCCCTCCATTGCCCTTAAAGGCGGCCCAAAAGCGGCTGAGCGCGTAGAAGAACAGGAATGCAGCACCAAAAATGGCCATCCAGCGCGGCAATGCCGGGTAAAGTTCAACGATGACGCCAAATCCAGCGACGCCTGCGGTGATTAGTAGCGCGTCTGATGTGGCGCAGATCAGACAAACCCAAAATATATGGCTGCGCATGATGCCTTGTTTCAGCACAAACGCGTTCTGTGCACCGATGGCGAGGATCAGGACAAAGGCGGTTAGAAATCCGGTGGTAGCTGCAGTCATTTGCCGTTTGTCACGGGTTTCGCGCTGGCTGCAATTTCTTCGGCCGTAGGCGGTGTCACCAACCCTGCAGAGATCACCAGTTTCGCCGCGTCCTCAACTGACATGTCTAATATCACCACGTCTTTTCGCGGGACGAACAACAAGAAACCGGATGTCGGGTTCGGGGTGGTTGGCAGGAATATCGATAACAATGCCTCGGACGGGATTTTGGCGTCTACTTCACCGCGGGTGTCTGTTGATATAAAAGCAATCGCCCAGATACCTTCGCGTGGGTATTGCACCAAACATGCGTTCTGGAAC
>CAZYMT010000193.1:0-5229 GCA_964649035.1 uncultured Rhodobacterales bacterium | reverse complement strand
CACCCACTTAGTGGGTCCAATAAGTTTGCATTATCGGACGCAATGAATATACTCCCAAATATGAAACAAAACCACGAGAAATCGACCTCAGAGCCAGAAAGCGCAGCCTTGCCCAACGAGGGCGACGAGAGAAGCGAAGCAACCAGTGAGACGTTTGAAGTCGCAGACCTTATTGGATCAGGCTCCCTCGACCGACTGGTAGACACCGCCAAAGACTACGCCCGCCAAGCCACGGCCGATAATACAAATGTTGCCTACAAAGCCGACTGGGCACATTTTAACAGCTGGTGTCGAAGACGTGGTGCAGACCCCCTGCCCCCGTCACCCGAACTAATCGGCCTCTACATCGCCAATTGCGCCTCTCCAGATGATGGCACCCCTGCCCTGTCCGTTAGCACGATCGAGCGCCGTCTCTCAGGTCTAGCGTGGCAGTATCAGCAGCGCGGTTTTGCCCTGGATCGCAAAGACCGCCACATCGCCACCGTCCTAGCCGGCATCCGTCGCAAACACGCCCGCCCGCCTATGCAGAAAGAAGCGGTGCTGGCTGAAGATATTCTGGCGATGATCGCCACCCTATCTTTTAGCCTCAGGGATCAGCGCGACCGAGCAATCTTGCTGGTCGGGTACGCAGGCGGTTTACGGCGTTCGGAAATCACCGCCCTTGATGTCAACCGTGATGACACCGTTGAGGGCAAAGGCTGGATTGCCATCGAGGATCAGGGATTAATTCTGACCTTCCGCAGCAAAACCGGTTGGCGCGAAGTTGAGATTGGGCGCGGCAGCAGTGACCAGACCTGCCCGGTGCATGCGCTTGAGCAATACTTGCATTACGCCAAGATCGCGTTCGGTCCAATATTCCAGCGGGTCAGCCGCGATGACCGGCAAGTTGCGGGGGATCGCCTATCCGACAAACATGTCGCCCGCCTGATCAAGAAAACGGTCCGCGATGCTGGCATTCGATCCGACTTGCCGGAAAAGGAACGCTTGGCTTTGTTCTCCGGCCATTCGCTCCGCGCCGGCCTTGCCAGCAGCGCTGATGTTGATGAGCGCTACATCCAGAAACATCTCGGCCATGCCTCAGCCGAGATGACAAGGCGGTATCAAAGGCGCAGAGATAGGTTCAGAGTCAATTTGACCAAGGCTGCTGGGCTGTGAAAGTTCACAGCTGTGAACCACTCTCGTTACGAACCTCGTCATAATAGTTCACAGTTGTGAACATCCGGAATCTTTCGAATGACCTCAGGCGGCCTCTCGACGTAATAATGCCATTACCATTGGGCCGCAGGAAAATTCGCCTAGCTCGGCTTTTCGGGTCAGGTGGCGGAGGTAGCCGCCGGGTGACTGGATTTCGTCGAACCTTTCTAGCATTGCGGCTATTACAACAGCGGCCTGTTCAGGGCCCATTGCCGCAACGGCTTCGTCCCATGCGGATGGGGAGACGCCCATCATTGGGCGCACAAGTTGTGCCGCGCGAACGAATTGATGCCAATGGCGGATGCCATCAGGTGCGTAGGGCTTAAGTTCTTCGCAGACTGCGAGAACGAGACCAAGGGGGACGTTGGGGAGGTTCCGGTTATCGTTGGCTTCGCTACGGATCTTGTCGATGGGGGGATCGACTGTTTCTTGAGTACCAATCGTTACGCTTCCATCGGCACTAGGTACTGGTTCATCGTTATGAGATGCCCTACCAGTTTCCGCCTTTGCTTTTTCTAAGCTAAGTTCAAAATCATAAGAGTCTTTATTTGAATTCTGATAGTGCTGCTCAGTATGAGCATCATTGGTGTTCATTTCTTCTGTATTTGGATCAATAATGTTGCGTGCCTGATCAAGCGCTGCGCTTAGTTTGCTCTCGAGGTCCAGTAGCTCAATTGTCGGGAGTTTGCGACGCAAGGCTTGTGATACCACGGCAGCCAAATTGCTTAGAAGCTCCCAGAGGGGGAGGGAGGGGCGTAGCTCGGTGCCGTAGGCGGCCAGACCAGCTAGATCGCGGCGCATGAGGCTTACAGACTGCCTGAGGCGGCGGTAGGCGTCTTGTTCGGCGCGCACAAGCTCGGCGGCGGCGCAGATGTCGGGGAAACGACGGGGAAGGGGGCTTAGATCGAACCCGAAGGCTACCCTTTCGTCACCGTAGCGACGCACATAGCGCTTACCATTGGGGCTGTCACGGCGCAGGATTAGCCCTGCATCCACAAGTCCTGCAAGATGGCGGCGCATGGTTGAGCCTGGCATGCCGTTTAGACGCTCGCAGATGGCCACGTTTGATGGGTAAACGATAAGATTGGGGCTGTTGCCACCGAGGATGGTTTCGGGATGAAAGCTGAGGAGCGCCTGAAGCACGATTAATTCGCGATCCGTGACGCCGAAATGGGCCTGTGCAGTGCCAAGTTCACGCAGAACTTCCCACTTGTTTGCGCCTTCGGGGGGCAGGGAATCTTTGGCCAAATGTTGATGTGCCAATAGGGCAGCATCGATGGGTCGCCTGAACGGCGTTATAGGTGTGTAGGTCATTTTTGCTGTCACAAGGCAAAGAAATAACGTTCCGCGAATCACTTAAGACTTGCGATATTGAGCGCCGACCTGTACCTTGAAGTTGCTAGACAATAAGATTTAGGTCTCGTAAGGCGTCCGCTTTGCGGGACTTTTTCTTTTTACCTTTGTTGTGCCTCCTATGGTTGTTGCCTGTATTTCCTCAGTCTTCCGAACGCTTTATCCAGCGTGCGTGAAGGTCTTCTACCAACTGTTGTGCCTCGGTTTCGAACCAGTCCGCGAACGGGCCGTTTTCAAGGTCTATTCGTAATCCTTTGTCGGTCCGGCGCAGAGTGCCAGTGGGACGCCCGTCAATATTGAGGGTGCGGGACCGAACGGTTTTGGTCTGTGTTGCCGCGCGACGTTTAGCTGGGCGTTGCACAGCCTTGGTCACGGCGTCGAACGCCGCGATGGACAGCTTGTCAGCCGAGGTCACATCACCGTCGGTTACAAGTGCCACGTCGGCCTTGGCATAGATATCTTCGGCGGCCTCAATCAGTCGGTCATGATTGGCACCGGATTCATCGATTGCCTTGGCGAGGGCCTCCCAGCGGGGGCGACCAATACTGTGGGCGGCACCGATGGCCGCGGCCAGTGGACGACCTACGGATTCAACGATGGAGAGGCCCATGGAAATCGCGGATTTGGTGACTGTCAGAACCTCGGCCACTTGTGACTGTGTCCCGAAATCATTTTCCATAAGCATTTGAGAAAAAAGGGCTTTTTCGATATATGACAGGTCACGCCGCGCCATATTTTCCGAAATTTGCGCCCGCAATGCTGCATCATCATCTAGGCTGGTTACCAGTGCGCGAACTTTTGTAACCTTGTCAGATAGACGGATCGCTTCTAACCGACGACGGCCATAAACCAACAGGTATTTGTCGGAATCGGATGGGTCGCGGCGCACCAGAATTGGCACGGTTTGGCCGTTGGCTTCGATGGCATCAAGCAAGTCAAGAACGTCGGACGGATCGAGGCGATCCGCCAGCCGGCCATCATCGATCGCGGCGGGATCCAGTTCCCAGACATGGTGATTATCAACGGCGTCGCGAGCGGATCGCAGCGCACGGTTTGACGACATCATCGACGCTTGCGGGGCAGGGGCCGTCGCGTTGGCAAGATTGTCGAGCATCGACATCCGCTTTTTCTTTTTATCGGTCATGTGCGCCCCCATGTTTGTTGGATAAGCGTCATGATTTCATCGTTAACCGCGTTCATGCTTTCCATTGCGCGGTCATATGTGGAGCGGGTGAAGGCGCTGCGTTCGACCTCGTACAGGGTTTGTTTGGTCAGGCCCGCGTCCGAAATGGCGGTGGATTTGAGCATTGGCGCATTCAGGACCTGTTCGCCGTACATTGTGCGCAAAAAGGCCACTATACGGTTTTGCGGGGCGTCGGTGGGTTCGTAGCGGGTCAGAAGGTAGCGCATCCAGTCATGGGACATGTCCGCGCCGCTTTCGGCGATGACGTCCATCAGGTCGGCGGTCATGCGCAGGAACTGGGACATGGACATGACGTCGAGCATTTCGGGGTGGATCGTGACCAGCAGGCCGGTGGACGCGGAAAGGGCTGACATAGTCAGGAAGCCAAGTTGCGGCGGGCAATCAATGACGACGACGTCATAATCGGCGTCAACCTGTGCGAGGGCGTCACGAACGCGGAAGAAGAACAGGCCGGCCTCGCCTTGAGCAAGGGCGCGGGGGGTTTCGTGTTCGAATTCCATCAGTTCAAGGTTACCCGGGATCAGGTCGAGATTTGGGATATAGGTTTTGCGGATAACGTCGCGGATCGGGGCAGGGGAGTCGTAGCGGATGGCGTCGTAAAGCGTGCCGCCTTCGGGCAGGTCGAATTCGGGCTGAACGCCGTGGAGCGCGGTAAAGGATGCCTGCGGATCAAGGTCGATACCAAGGACGCGATATCCCTTTAGGGCGAGGCGTTGTGCGAGGTGGGCGGAGGACGTGGTTTTGCCTGAGCCGCCTTTGAAATTCATGACGCCGATAACCTGAAGATGGTCGCCTGAACGGCGGCCTGGCAGGTAGTCGCCGGGTTTGCGGGCGGTTTTTTCTAGGAGAACGCGGAGTTCTTGGATATCCTCGACGGAATAAAGGCGGCGGTTGCCTGCGCTGAGTTCGGGCGAGGGGCCTTTACCATCGAGGTGCAATTTGCGCAAATAAGAGTCGGTCACGTTAAGGAGGTTTGCGGCCTCGCCAGAGGTGAAGCTGCGCATGGATTTGGTGGCGTCGGGGGGGAACAGGCTTTCACGTTGGGCATGAAGCTGCGCGGCCAGAGTTTCGGAGTTCTGGCGGATAATAGCATTTAGGTCTTCTCGCACGAAATTCTTGGTCATCTGCTGCCTCACGTTTGTAACGTGTTCACGGTAATAAGCGTTTTATCGCCTTTATTCGTGATTAATGGCGTAAGAAGGGGATTCGCGCAAGGGATTTCTATATATAGTGGTGTAGGGGTGGGTAATCGCTAGGGGGATTGCGCAGGTAGATTGCTTTCGCGTTATAATACTGTCTTAATCGTCTATTTGAAAACTGATTTGATACGGTTTGTTGTCATTGCTTTTCTTCTTATTTGGTCGCCCCCCCCATTAACCTTCGTTGTCTGGCGATAAGGGGGGATCACGAAACATATGACATTTTCATGCTTGAGCAGTCGGGCGAACCACAATATCGCCAATATCAACGTCGGCTGG
>CAZYMT010000192.1:0-5277 GCA_964649035.1 uncultured Rhodobacterales bacterium | reverse complement strand
GCGTTGCGACCTCTTCGCGAATATCAACTTCGTTGGCTGTGTCTAAGTTCATTGGCACCTTCTAAAGTTTTTCGAGTAATTAATATATCGACTTTATCCCTAAAACGTAAACTTTAACAAGAAATCTGACAAACCAAAAACGGCCCCCACAATCCTGTAAGGGCCGCTGAATTCGCAAAGGTTAATTTTTCGTCCCATCAAATCGTATGCATAACTTGTGCATAGGTTGTGCATGCATTGTGCATACGGTTTTCAGGCGGAAACCGAATTAGTTAACGGCGGGGACCATGCCTTTTTCCATTGCCATTGCCCGCATCGCGATTTGCAGTTTTTCGAAGGCCCGCACCTCGATCTGGCGGATGCGTTCGCGGCTGACTTTATAGACTTTTGACAGCTCCTCCAGCGTTTTGGGTTCTTCGCTTAGGCGGCGTTCGGTCAGGATGTTTTGTTCGCGCTCATTCAGGTCCTTCATCGCTGCCACCAGCAATTCACGACGCAGTACCAGTTCATCCTTTTCGGCGTAGTCAGCCGCCTGATCGGCGTCTTCATCTTCAAGCCAATCCTGCCATTCAGACGCGCCTTCGCCGTCCTTGCTGATCTGCGCGTTCAGGCTGGCATCGCCGCCTGACATGCGCCGGTTCATCGACACGACTTCCTTCTCGGTCACGTTCAGCTGCTTGGCGATTATGGCCACGTTTTCAGGGCGAAGATCGCCTTCCTCCAGCGCGCCAATCTTGTTTTTGGCCTTGCGCAGGTTGAAGAAAAGCTTCTTTTGTGCCGACGTTGTCCCCATTTTCACGAGGCTCCAAGAGCGCAAAACATATTCCTGAATAGCGGCCCTGATCCACCACATTGCATAGGTGGACAGGCGGAAACCTTTTTCCGGATCGAAGCGTTTGACGGCTTGCATAAGGCCTACATTGGCCTCTGAAACCACCTCGGCTGTGGGCAGGCCGTAGCCGCGATATCCCATGGCAATTTTGGCCGCGAGACGCAGGTGTGACGTCACCAATTGGTGGGCCGCATCGCTGTCTTCATGGTCAACCCATGCTTTGGCCAGCATGTATTCTTGATGTTTTTCAAGCATCGGAAATTTGCGGATTTCCTGCATATAGCGAGAAAGTCCCTGTTCCGGCGACGGGGCCGGCAGATTTGAATATGTCATTTACCATCCTCTCGAAGTGCTGTTATCGCACGTTATTAATAATATGGAGACAGGGCGTCGCGTTTTCAATAGTTTCGCAAACTTATCTCTTTGTTAACAGCTATGTGGTTTGTTTCGCTTTATACGCAAGTGTGATGACAAAACTGTGAATTCATTCCTTAAATACTTCATGGTCGATCTGCATTAGTTCCACAGGTGCGTCGTTATCTTCAATCATCGCCACCCACAAGCCGGGGCTTGGGGAATTGGGTTCAACGATCACGTTTTTGCCGATCAGCGCCTTTTGCAAATCCTCCACCTCGAATGCTACATGCGGGACGGTTTTCACCAATTCGGGGAAATCAGCGTCCGGATCGAACCTTATCCACTCGATGCCATAAGGACCGCTGGAATAGTCGCGGACATACATTTTCAAATGCGGAATATAGCGCTCCCCTGCAAAGGGTTTGTCGGTTGGTATGCCTAGATGGTGGTATTTCATGCGCAGTTCTTACCCCTGCATGCACGCTATGTCAGCGATTTTATTGTGCCCGTAACAATTTAAGCACCTGCTGCATATCGTCGGGCAGCTCAGCGCTGAATTCGAGTTCCGCTCCGCTGACCGGATGTATGAACCCCAGTGTTGCGGCATGCAGCGATTGACGCGGGAAGGCACGCAGGGCCTCGGCCGTTGCCTCAGGAATAGCTTTTTTCGGGATGGCGCGGCGGCTGCCATAGACTGGATCGCCGATCAGGGAGTGGCCGACATGGGTTAGGTGGACGCGGATTTGGTGGGTGCGTCCTGTTTCCAGCCAACAATCGACCAGCGACGCGACGGGGCGCTCGGATGGGCCGAATGCCTCTAGCACGCGACATCGGGTGATGGCGTGGCGACCCGCATCGGCAACCACGGCCATGCGTTTGCGATCTGTCTTATGGCGCGCGATATTGCCGGAAATGCGGATCACGCCAGCGCCTTCAAACGCCACACCCTTAAACCCCACAAGTCGTGGATCGGCGGCCGAGGGTTTGCCCCAGACTAGTGCCTTGTAATGCCGATCCATACTGTGGTCAGCGAATTGTTTGGCCAGCCCTTGGTGGGCGGCGTCGGTTTTGGCGACCACCAGCAGGCCGGATGTATCCTTGTCGATCCGGTGCACAATGCCGGGTCGCTTGGCCCCGCCGATCCCCGACAGACTGTCGCCGCAATGATGCAGCAGGGCGTTTACCAGCGTTCCCGTTTCAGAACCGGGTGCGGGATGCACCACCATGCCTGCGGGTTTGTTGACGACAATTAGATCATTATCTTCATAGATCACGTCTACGGGGATATCTTCGGGAAGGGCCTCGATATCGACAACTTCGGGCATCTCGACCAGCCACACTTGTTCGGGCTGCACCTTGGCCTTTAATTCGCGGACAATGTCCCCATCTTCAAGGCGAACCGCACCGCCCTCAATCAGGGCTTGGATACGGGAGCGCGACAGCGTAACCCCCTCGGGAACGACGGCCGCTAAGGCTTTATCAAGGCGCTTGGCTGGTGTATCGCCAAGTATAAGGCGCAAAATTGAAGGATCGGACATGACTGATAGCTCCCGTGAAGATATGGACGACATGCCAGAACCGAAGCAATTGCGCAATCTGCGTATTTTGGTGACGGTTCTTACCGCATCAATGATCATCGGAATTACCGCCATCATGTTTATGATTGGTTTCAAAATCACGCAACCTTCAACGCCCGAATTGGCGCTGCCCGATGTGATCGAATTGCCTGACGGCGAGACCGCGCAAGCCATCACCCAAGGGCTGGACTGGATTGGGATAGTCACAATTGACGATGAGGGTCAGGAACGCATCCACATAATGGACATAGACGGCACCCCCCGTCAGATCGTAATATTGGCCCCATGAGCTTACCAAACGGATTCCTTGAAGACCTGCGCGAACGCGTATCGCTAGCCCAAGTGGTCGGGCGTAAAGTGACGTGGGACAGCAAGAAATCCAATCCGGGCAAGGGTGACATGTGGTCCCCCTGCCCTTTCCATCAAGAAAAAACCGCCAGTTTTCATGTCGATGACCGCAAGGGGTTTTATTATTGTTTTGGCTGCCATGCCAAAGGCGACGCCATCGGGTTTGTGCGTGAAACCGATAATGTCGGGTTTATGGAGGCCGTTGAAATTCTGGCGCGCGAGGCCGGAATGCCGGTGCCAAAAGCCAGTCCGCAAGAACAGGAACGCGCTGATACCCGCAAAACTTTGGCGGATGTTATGGAGCAGGCCGTTAAGTTTTACCGTCTGCAACTACAAACAGCCAAAGCCGCCGAGGCCCGTGTCTATCTGGAAAAACGCGGATTGCCGGTGGCGACGCTGGACCAGTTTGAAATTGGTTTTATCGGCAATGAACGCACGGCGCTGGTTGAACACCTGACAGAAAAAAACGTGCCGATGGAACAGATCATCGAATCCGGTATGGCCATCAAGCCCGATGATGGTGGCAAACCTTATGACCGTTTTCGCGGTCGCATCATGTTCCCGATCCGCGACGCGCGCGGGCGCTGCATCGCCTTTGGTGGGCGGGCGATGGATCCGAATGCGCGGGCGAAATACCTGAACTCGCCGGAAACGCCGTTATTCGACAAAGGTCGCACCCTTTATAATCATGGCCCCGCGCGCGAGGCATCGGGCAAGGTTGGTGCCTTGATTGTCGCCGAGGGCTATATGGATGTGATCGCGCTGGCCCAAGCTGGTTTTGCGCATTCAGTCGCCCCGCTGGGCACGGCAATTACCGAAGAACAGTTGCGGATGATGTGGCGGATGTATGATGAACCGGTGATTGCGCTGGACGGCGACACAGCAGGTTTGCGCGCTGCAATGCGGCTGATTGATATTGCACTGCCATTACTGGAAGCCGGAAAATCCCTGCGGTTCTGTATTTTACCCGAAGGTCTGGACCCTGATGACCTGATCAAATCCCAAGGCGCGAGCGCAATGCAAAAGCTGCTGGAGAACGCGCGTCCGATGGTCGATTTGCTGTGGCAGCGCGAAACAGAAAACAAGGTTTTTGACAGTCCCGAACGCCGCGCAAGCTTGGACAGCGTTTTGCGGAAATCGATTTCCTTGATCAAAGATCCGTCTTTGCGAGGCCATTACGGCGCGGCTATCAACGAAAAACGGCAGACGTTATTTGCCCCCGCTGGCCGCAAAAAAGGTGGTGATTGGAAACCGTGGAATGGCAAGAAAGCCCCCGGAGGGCCGACCCCTGGAGCAAAATCATCGCTGCTCGCGCAACAAAGTTCTGGACATGAGGCCGAGGCACGGGTGCGAGAATCCGCGATCCTTGTTGGCTGTATGAACCATCCGGAACTGGCCGAAAAGTTCGAAGCGCAACTGGACCGCGCTGATTTTATGTCACCTGACCTTGGGGAAATTCGCAATGCCCTCTTGTCTGCTCTGATGGACACCCTACATCAACCCCAAGCAGAGATGCGGGATTTTTTGGTTGCACGGATGACCGGCACCATCGGCTATGAGCCTCTCCCGAAACTGTTATCGATAGGACAGGTTCGCGCCAATCCGTATTTGACGGCCACGGCAGATCCTGAACTTGCCGAGCAAGCAATTCTTGAGGAAATAACCAAGCAAGCTGCCGCGCGTGGCATCATGCAAGAGATAAAGGATGCGGAAGAAGAGATCACCGGTGTGGCTGATGAAGGCCTGACATGGCGACTGCAACAAGCGCGTGAAGCGGAAAGAAAAGTCGCACATGACGCTGGAAACGGTGATTCGATTGATACGGAAGGCGAGGCGAATCTCTCAAAAAACCTGCAAAAATTGATCGATGCTAAGATTTGGTTAAAGAAAAAATCGTAGAGTCCCTTGCGAATCAGTGATTCGCACTAGAGATTCGTTTACATACCCCATTAGGCCAACTGATTCGGCCAATTTATTTCGGAGCACCCCATGGCGGCTAAAGACCTAGAGCATAAACCAGACGACGAAAATTCCGGCCCTCTGCTCGATATGAGCCAGACCGCGGTCAAGAAAATGATCGCGTCAGCAAAGGCCCGTGGCTACATCACATACGATGAGCTGAATAATTTTATGCCGCCTGATCAGGTATCCTCGGAACAGATC
>CAZYMT010000191.1:0-5303 GCA_964649035.1 uncultured Rhodobacterales bacterium | reverse complement strand
GCGGTTGTAGCTCAGCTGGTTAGAGTGCCGGCCTGTCACGCCGGAGGTCGCGGGTTCGAGCCCCGTCAACCGCGCCACTTCCCCCCTTCTTCTTAAAGTACGGTTTACGTATTTGATTTATTTATAAAAAAACATATGACGATAAAAAACTCTGTTATGGTTTGCTCGGTAATATTAATTAAGAAGGGAAGCCAATATGTTGAGTAAGAATTTTATTTGGGGCGCACTTCTGGCGCTTGCCCCTATCGGGGCCGGTGCGCAGGAACTCGTTTTTGCGGAAGATCCAGAAAATGTCGCTTCGTTGATGCAAGACCTTGGCTATAAAGCCTCGCTTGGCACCGATAATGTTGGAGACCCTTTGATTAGCTCCTCCGCGCATGGCTATGATTTTGATGTGCTTTTCTATGATTGCACCGACAACACTGATTGCAAAGCCGTCCAGTTCAGCGCCGCCTTTGATCTGACCGATGGGATGTCCCTAACCAAAACGCAGGATTTCAATCGGGAGCGCCGCTGGGTTAAAGTTTACCTAAATGATGAAAGCGACCCACGCGTCGAGATGGATTATAACCTTCGCGGTGGTGTTACCGTCGAAAATTTCAACGACACGTTTGATTGGTGGCTAATTCTTATGGAAGAATTTGTCGAATATATCGACTTCTAAGTTTTTTGCGTGCGGGGCGCAGATGTCCCGCACGCGTAATACTATTTGATGCGCAATAGACGATCAACCGAGAGCGGTCCGCCGCCTTTGATCACCAATACCAACAGCATCAATATCCAAAGCATCCGTTGATCCATAATCAGGCTGTTTGATACACGATCAAACATATTACCGATGGTCACAGGGTCCGCGCCGTGGCCAGTGATATCAACGATGCTCATCACCACGACAAATCCGATCATGGCTAGGCTGGATAGGCGGGTGAATAGGCCTATTACGACCAATGTCGGCAGAATAAACTCGGCGTAAGTGCCCATCAGGACAATCATTTTGTCGAGACCAGACATGTTGCCGACAATATAGCCAACAGCTTCCAGTTTCTGAGGTAATATTTGGCCATATGCGCCAATAGACGGCGTGAAAATGTTCTCGCCAAGCTTAGTCTTTCCTGAATTCCAGAAGAATAGCAGCAAAACGGACGCAAAGGTGAAACGCGCGGCTGTCGGTAGAAGCCATGGAGAGAATTTCTCGATTATGGCCATCAGAATTCGGTTGTGAAGATCTACAAGTTTCTGCATTTTTGTTCCTCTATGTAACATCTATTAGCAAATTGGCTGACAGCAGGGCGGTCAGGTTTTCGGTGAAATCGAACGCGGCATCAGCTTTGGTCGCTTTGGCGATTGCCTCACCCAAAGTTCCCTCCAGCGCTGACAGGAAAACGCCTACACCGGCCGGAATTACGTTCATTTGTAATTCGTCTGCTGGGCGGGAAATCAGGACCGTTTCGCCGTAATCGGGCAGGGGGGATTTGTCGTCGGTTGAATTGAAACGCCAGATTGAGAAGATTGGGTGTTCCGACGTGATTACTTGCACTGATGGGTGTAGAACCAGATGGGATTCCTCGGTTAATCCTTCGAGTTTCGCGGAATCAAACGGATCGGCATCTGCTGCATGATAGGCAATACGCCGCGCCCGTTCCAAACGCGCGATATCCGGCAGGTATGCTAGATGTGCGACCGGTGGGAAACTGGCCAGAAAGTCTGGGAAATCGACGCCGTAATGGATCATCAACGGGGAACGTGGTGGGAATTGCCGAACATGCACATTAGCCATCGCCGAGAAAAACTCGGTGCCGACCAAGGTTTGAACGACGGGAAAAGCTGAGGCCAAGGCCTCGGACAGGCTGACGATGACGTTGTTGCGATAAACATCATAGCGTTTGCCAGCGGGGCGGCCACCTGGGCCAACGACACCTTCGGGGGGCTGACGTTCCGGATCCAATAACCCTTTGACGAAATCGGTCTGCATTATTCTGCCGCTTGCTTGCGGTGCAAAATTGCATCCGCAAGGCGTGCTTCATTAGCCAGAACATCCCATGTTGGAATGTCATTATCCCATTCAATCAGTGTCGGCAGCGGGCCTGTGCGGGCAATCAGCGTATCAAATAGCGCCCAAACCGGATCAACCACCGGATTATTATGGCTGTCGATGAGCAAGGGATCGCCGTAATCATCTTCTTGGGCCTCATGGCCGCCAAGATGGATTTCGCCGATATGTTCAATCGGGAAGGTGGCAAGGTATTCTTCGGCAGACGTCTGTTGGTTCACGGCTGAAACAAACACATTATTGACGTCCAGCAACAACCCACATCCCGTGCGCTTCACAATCTCGCTTAAAAACTCAATCTCGCTCATCGTGCTTTGTTCAAAGGCCAGATATAGCGACGGATTTTCCAGCATCATTTGCCGCCCGATCACGTCTTGAACCTGATCAATATGCTCCACTACCTTCGATAACGACGCCTCGTTATACGGCACCGGCAATAGGTCATTCATATAGCCCATATCATGGGTGGACCATGCCAGATGTTCGGAAAATAGCGCTGGTTCCAGCCAATTAACCAGCTTTTTCAAGCGCAGTAGATGTTCTTGGTCCAGCGGCCCTTCAGAGCCGATCGACAAACCAACACCGTGACAAGAAATCGGAAAACGTTCGCGTAAAAACTTCAACTGCGCCAGTTGTGGCCCGCCGTCCCCCATATAGTTTTCCGCGTGAACTTCCAGCCAGCCAATTGTGTCAGGCTCCGCCAGAATGCCGTCCAGATGCACTGGCTTATAACCAACGCCTGCACGCGCGGGGGCTTTCGAGAACGCTTTTGTCATCATATCATCCTAACGAAATAGACCCGCCACAACAAGCAGCGGGTCCAAATATACAAAACCTTAAGCCGCCTTATGCAGGAAGGTCACGTGTAAGGGCTTCCAAAGAACCAGCGCGATCGTCTGGAAGTTCCATGGATACGCATGTACCTTCAGGAACCATTTTCCATGCATTACCTTGGAAATCTATGGATGAAGTACCAGCACATGTAGTGCCTGGGCCGGCTGCACAATCGTTAGCACCTGCAAGGGAAACGCCGAAGCATTTAACTTGAGCAATGTGGGCTTCGGCGGAAACCGAAGCTGTTTGCGCAGCAAGTGCTACAGTTACAGCGCCAGCAATTGCTGCAGTTTTCAGAAGAGCGTTAGACATGTGTCATTTCCTTTTGGTTTAATTCGTTTCGCCTCTCGACACGGAATGTCTAACCCGCCGCAATGTTCAAACGCTACTCACAAGCAGGTGAGTTCACGCGGCGGTGATGCGATGTCAGGATTTGCCGGATTCTCGTGAGAATTACAGGGCAATCTGAAACAATGCTTCCGAATTTGCTAATTTCTTGTAACAAAAGTCGTTCTAATTATTAGTGTTTTAGTCAACTACTACGTGTTTTCGGGCAATCTCGTGACTTTTTCAGGTTTCCTGTTTCAATTTGGCAAAACTTAAGGAATTTGAAGGTAATAGAGTGTCGATTCCATTGACCTCTCTATAGGGCAGGGGTAAACCGAGTCGACTCTAGCGGGTCGCGATACCGTACAATTGGCGTGAATATAAGGAGACGCAATCTTGGAAGACCTACTAATGGATTACCTTCCCATTCTTATATTCCTTGGCCTAGCCATTGCGCTGGCCATTATATTGTCAATCTCGGCAGTAATTGTCGCCGTTAGCAACCCTGATCCTGAAAAAACCTCGGCGTATGAATGTGGCTTTAATGCCTTTGACGATTCACGAATGCGTTTTGATGTTCGTTTCTATCTGGTCGCGATTCTCTTTATTATCTTCGATCTCGAAATTGCCTTCCTGTTCCCTTGGGCCGCGGCCTTTAAGGATGTCGGGATATTCGGTTTCTGGTCAATGATCGTATTCTTGGGCGTCCTTACTATCGGGTTTGCCTATGAGTGGAAAAAAGGAGCCTTGGAATGGGACTAGATATTTCCACAAATTCCGCAGGGGCTGATAAAGAAGCCGCCACGGCTGCTTTGAATGACCAGCTGGCCGATAAGGGTTTCCTGTTGACCTCAACGGACGAAATCATCAATTGGGCCCGCACCGGTTCGCTGCACTGGATGACATTTGGTCTGGCCTGTTGTGCCGTCGAAATGATCCACACCTCTATGCCGCGTTATGATCTTGAACGTTTTGGGACCGCGCCGCGCGCCTCTCCACGTCAGTCTGATCTGATGATTGTTGCGGGCACGCTGACCAATAAGATGGCGCCAGCGTTGCGCAAAGTTTACGACCAGATGCCAGAGCCGCGTTATGTGATCTCGATGGGGTCGTGTGCGAATGGCGGCGGGTATTACCATTATTCCTATTCTGTTGTGCGCGGCTGTGATCGTATCGTTCCGGTAGACATCTATGTACCGGGCTGCCCGCCGTCGGCTGAGGCGCTACTATATGGTATCCTTCAACTTCAACGTAAAATCCGCCGTACCGGCACGATTGTTCGATAGGGGACTAAGATGAGCGAAGCGCTTAACGAACTCGCCGGCATTCTAGAAGCCAAGCAAGGCGACGCTGTTCTATCGACGGCTGTGAACCACGGCGAATTGGTCGTGCAGGTTACGGCTGCTGGTTTGACTGATTTGGTGGAATTCTTGCGGACGAATTCGTCTTGCCAGTTTACCACACTTGTCGACATTACCGCGATTGATTACCCCGAGCGCGAAAAGCGTTTCGATATGGTCTATCACTTCTTGTCGATGGTGCAGAACCAGCGTATTCGCCTAAAAGTGTCGGTGGAAGATGGCGAGATGGTCGAAACTATCACCGAAATCCACCCCTCGGCCAATTGGTTTGAGCGTGAAGTTTTCGATATGTACGGCATCATGTTCGCCAACCACCCCGATCTACGTCGCCTTCTGACCGATTACGGTTTCCAAGGCCATCCATTGCGCAAAGATTTCCCAACCACGGGGTACGTTGAAATGCGCTATGACGAAGCGCAAAAACGCTGCATTTATGAACCGGTAACGCTTACGCAAGAATACCGTCAATTCGATTTCATGTCCCCTTGGGAGGGTGCCGAATACATCCTGCCCGGTGATGAAAAAGCGGAGGCCAAATAATGGACGGTTCCAACGGCGATACGCTGACAGGTAAACAAGAAGTCCGCAATTTCTCGATCAACTTTGGTCCACAGCATCCAGCTGCACACGGTGTGTTGCGTATGGTGCTGGAACTTGACGGCGAGGTTGTTGAACGTGCTGACCCGCATATTGGTCTGCTGCATCGTGGCACAGAAAAACTGATGGAAAGC
>CAZYMT010000190.1:0-5309 GCA_964649035.1 uncultured Rhodobacterales bacterium | reverse complement strand
ATCATCCGATTGAGAAATTGCGACAAGCTGGTGTTCGGGTTACCGTTTCCACTGATGACCCGCCCTATTTCCACACCGATATGACACAAGAATACACCAACTTGGCCAACACATTTGGCTGGAACGCAGCCGATTTTAATGCCATCAACCAAACCGCAATGAACGCTGCTTTTTGCGATGACGAAACCAGACAACGCCTGCTGGCGAAATTCTACGAGGGATAAAATGGACCAACATCTAACAATCGTGAAGCATCCGCTGGTGCAACATAAGCTTTCGCAGATGCGTAAAGTCGAAACGCCGAGCAATCTTTTTCGGCAACTACTTCGGGAAATCAGTCAACTTCTTGCCTATGAAATCACGCGCGAATTGCCGATGACAACCGCGACTGTGGAAACCCCGTTGGTTAAAATGGAAGCACCTGTATTGGAAGGGCGCAAACTAGCGCTGGTTTCCATTTTGCGCGCGGGAAACGGATTGTTGGACGGTGTGCTGGAACTGATCCCGTCGGCGCGCGTCGGGTTTGTCGGACTGTACCGCGACGAAGAAACGCTGCAACCTGTGCAGTATTATTTCAAGGTCCCGTCACATATGGATGAGCGCGTGGTGATTGCTGTTGATCCAATGCTGGCAACCGGAAATTCAGCCGCCGCCGCGATTACTTTGCTGAAAGACGCTGGCGCGAAAAATATACGTTTCCTTTGCCTTCTAGCAGCACCCGAGGGGGTTGCGCGGATGAAAGAACTACATCCTGATGTGCAAATTGTGACCGCTGCATTGGATGAACGTCTGAACGAGCAGGGTTATATCGTGCCCGGCCTTGGCGACGCTGGCGACCGGATGTACGGCACTAAATAATCAGCACATCGCCTCCAGCCGGAGGCGGGCAATTTGATGAACTTGGTTTAACGCCTCGCGGAATTCATCCGCTGGGGCGTTATTTACGCGGGCGCGAAAATTTTCCAAAATTTCCTGACGATTTCGCCCTTTTACAGCCAGAATATAAGGAAAACCAAAGCGTTCTTTATAGGTGTCGTTCAACACCGTAAGTTCTTCGAACTCCGCATCGCTACATTGATCAAGGCCGGCGCTGGTTTGTTCCACTGTGGATTCCGTAGTCAAGGCCCCGGATTTGGCCAGTTTTCCGGCTAAATCAGGGTGCGCGCGCAGCAGGGCCAGTTTCGGACCATCGCCAGCGACATCGACAATAGCGCGTAAATAGCTAGCTAATGTATCAAGGTCCTGTGCGTTTTCAGGTAAACCTCGCGCAAATGCGCCTTCGGCAATCCATGCGGAATGTTCGTAAACACCGCCGACTCTATCGACGAAATTTTCTTGGGACTGCGCATTTGGATCAAAAGGAAAATTCATATTGGACCTCCTCATATAAATGTAAACAAGCCGCCCTCTCAAAGAAAGGGCGACCCAGAACTAATTGCCTGAAATCAATCTTCCTGCGGAAGGATCAAATTCAGTACAATCGCAATAATCGCTGTGGGCAATAGGCCAGACACCAGCAATGTGTTCAGCGTTCCCGGTACATGTTGTACGGCGGTCGGCACCAGATTAAGGCCCAAGCCAACGGAAAGGGAAATCGCGATAATTACCATATTGCGGCGGTTCATGGCCACTTCGGACAGCATATTAAGCCCTGCCGCGACCACCATTCCAAACATCACAATCACGCCGCCGCCAAGAACGGGCAAAGGCATGGTTGCGATAATTGCGCCAACTTTTGGGATCAAACCACAGACGATCAGGATCAGCGCCGAGATCGTCACAACATGACGGCTCATCACGCCTGTCATCGCAACAATGCCCGCGTTTTGCGAGAAAGATGTGTTGGGCAATCCGCCAAATATCCCTGCAATGGCCGTCCCCAGACCATCTGCATATGTGGCGCCGGTGATTTCCTTGTCCGTCGCTTCGCGCGCCGCGCCGCCTTTGGTCGTAGCAGATGTGTCGCCGACGGTTTCGATTGCGGATACAATCGAGATCAACATGACGGCGACGATAGCGCCGATATTGATTTCGAATCCAAACGGGAAAAGCTTTGGTGGCGCGACCCATGCAGCTTTGCCGACAGCGCCAAAATCAACCAGTCCGGTCAATAGGGCGACAACGTAACCTGCAATCAAGCCGATCAGGATTGCCGATGCCGATATCATTCCTTTGGTGTAAAACTTAATGCCAAGGGTCACAAAAATCACTGTTAGGGCAGGGCCCCAATGGGCAAGCGAGCCAAAGCTTTCAT
Organism: uncultured Rhodobacterales bacterium; assembly: GCA_964649035.1. Taxonomy (GTDB): domain Bacteria; phylum Pseudomonadota; class Alphaproteobacteria; order Rhodobacterales; family Rhodobacteraceae; genus NORP23. The sequence goes on along the minus strand of CAZYMT010000190.1, from coordinate 3,055 downwards.
CTGCCATCTGGAAATCAGCGGCCCCGCCAGCCGCGTATTTAACCCCGACAGGGATCAGATATAGCCCGATTGTCAAAATCACGAGACCAGTGATCAGTGGCGGAAACAGGAACCGGATTTTGCTGATAACCGTGCCAAGTAGAAAATGAAAAAAGCCGCCAATTACAATCGCGCCCATCAGGGCCCCCATGCCAGCAGTCCCGGCGATCACGGTCATGACCGATACAAATGCAAAACTGGTGCCTTGCATGATTGGTAACCGCGCCCCGATTGGACCCAATCCGACGGTTTGAAAAGCGTTGCGATTCCGGCAAACAACATGGCCATCTGGATCATGTAAACCTGATCGGCACCGCCAAAGGCGAAGCCCGCTGCACCCGAAACGATAATTGCGGGGGTTACGTTACTGGCGAACATTGCCAATACATGCTGCAATCCAAGCGGTATGGCTTGGGCCATCGGTGGGGTGATATTCGGGTCCGTAAACCCCTTGCTATCTATATCCGACATCTGTCTCTCTCCTGTCCATATCCCGTGATCTAACGTCACATTGGGTGATTTTTTTTGCTCTAAGTTACGATTTCGATGCTAGGGATAACAGAAACGTGAATCAAGAAAATACGTGATTTTGTCTAAATCTGGATGTTTTGAAGGTCAGAAGCACAATTTATGCCGTGTATGTCTAAGACGTTATTTTGCCGATTCTACTGGAAAAACCACGCGGCCCATCAGATCCTCTAGCCCTTTATAGGTACCACAAACCACGTCTTCGCCAGCGCAAGCCTCGATTGCGAAATTCTTTAGCGCTTGCCAATATGCGCCTCGTCGCCAGCGTGCAAAATGATGGCCGATATGCATCGGCGCACGGGCACCATTATAGTTGTTGTTGAAATACCGGCGATATGCGCGTTCCATGCTGGTGCGCGGTGCGCTGCCGGATGTTTTGTGCAAAACGTAGAAATTGTAATCCATCGATAACACGCTGCCACGTCCCATTGGTAGGGACGCCAGCGGAAAATTCCATAAACCGCTGTTGGTTTTTTGTGGCCAATAGTTACGGTTTGCGGTTTGGCTTGTGTCATAAGTGTACCCCAAGTCACTTAGGGCCGAGCGCATATTTGCCCCGCCCGCCAATAAAGGTGCGCGAAATCCGGTGATCGAAGCCACGATACGCCGCCACTCGCGTTTATTTATGTTCGAAATGCCGTTAATTTCATGGGTGTTAGCCATGATATCCTGAAATTGACCAAGCTCGCTTAGCCATTCGTCTTTTGACCAATTTGCCCCGTTCCAATGCCCGTTTGCATGTGACGCGATTTCATGGCCTTCCTGAAAGGCACGGCGCACAAATGCAATCCGCATCTCGACCTCTTCGGCTGTGCCGCCAAAGCCGATATCAGATCGCCCACGATTGCGTCGTGGACCTTGATAATATCCGGCGTTATCGTCGATCAAAAAATACACGCCCGACACAAAATAGGTAAACTTGATGTCGTTGGCTGCAGCAAAATCCAGTGATTGCTGCCACATCTCAAGCGATTTGGAACCGTCAAATGCCATCGCGATATATTGCGGAACCTGCTTCGCTGAGGCTGGCATCACAAGCATTATTAGAAGCAGGATAGATACCAAAAATCTGTAAATCACTTGTCGTACCAACGTTCGTCGAAAGTTTCTTGCCGATGAAACGGCTTATTCACGTATTTGACATTAAGCTGTCTTCCCAATCAAGCGGCTTTTGTCTAGGTTCCCCTCAAATCTTGCGGAGGGCGCCATGACCGAAGAAAACGAAATTCTTGACGATATTTACGCCCTAGATATTGGATTGGTCGAAAAAGTTCTGGCAACCGTCGAGGCGGGTTCGCAACCCGATCTTCTATTGCTGTTCGAAGATCTGCACGAAGCTGATATTGCGGACATTCTTGAACAAATTAGCGCCGAGGAACGCCGCCGCCTGATCCGCCTTTGGGGAGATCACGTTGACGGCGAAGTTTTGACCGAGCTTGAGGAGGGGGTTCGCGATGAAATCATGGACGCAACCCCCGACGCGGTTCTGGCCGAAGCGGTCAAGGTACTGGACACAGATGACGTCGTTTATCTGGTCGAGGATTTGGAACCGCCACAGCAGGAAAAACTGCTGGGGATGCTTGATGACGCTGATCGTGTGGCTGTTGAGCAATCGCTGCAATATGAGGAGGACACTGCCGGTCGCCTTATGCAGCGCGAGATTGTTGTCGCGCCGCAACATTGGAGTGTTGGCGATGTAATAAATTTCATGCGCGTCAGCGAAGACCTACCAGAAATATTTTATGATATCGTGATTGCCGATGCGTCGATGCACCCGGTTGGCACCGTCCCGCTTTGCGCAATTATGGGGGCGAAGCTGGATACCTTGCTTACCTCGATAATGCATGAAGATTTCCGTACCATCCCGGTTGGCCAACCAGATGAGGATGTGGCCTATGCGTTTAATCAATATAACATGGTCTCGGCCCCTGTGGTTGATGTTAGCGGTCGCCTCGTTGGGGTGATTACCATCGATGATGCGATGGAAGTTCTGGAAGATCACGCCGAGGAGGACATGAAGCGCCTCGCCGGTTTGGGGGATGAGGAGCTGTCCAGCAAAGTCTGGGAGACCACAAAACTGCGTTTCCCGTGGCTGGCTGTTAATCTGGTCACATCGGTGCTCGCGTCCATTGTCATTGCACAATTCGCCGACACGATTGAGGCGCTGGTGGCGTTGGCCGTGCTAATGCCAATCGTGGCATCGATGGGCGGGAACGCCGGAACGCAGACTTTGACTGTGGCGGTGCGGGCGATTGCAACGCGGGATTTGACACCGGCAAATGCCTCGCGGATCGTTTTGCGTGAACTGCTTGTCGGTCTGTGCAACGGTGTGGTCTTTGCGATTATAATCGGTGTTGTGGGATATGTTTGGTACGGCAGTGTTATGCTGGGGGTGGTTCTGGGTTTGGCGATGATCGGAAATCTATTGGTCGCTGGGCTTGCCGGAATTCTGGTGCCTATTGGTCTTAATAAACTTAATATCGATCCG
>CAZYMT010000189.1:0-5311 GCA_964649035.1 uncultured Rhodobacterales bacterium | reverse complement strand
GATCAAGCCGACAAGTTTACCTTGAACCTTAACCTGATCATCGCGGTAAACGCGGGTCTCATAGGCTGGATTAGCAGCCTCAAGCGCGATGGATGTGCCACGTTTACGCAAGCGTTTTAGCGTTGCTTCCTGATCTTCGACCAGAGCCACAACTATATCCCCGTTATTGGCATCAGATTGTTCCTGAATAACAACAATGTCGCCATTATTGATACCAGCATCAATCATTGAATCGCCTTTAACCTCGAGCGCATAATGCCGACCAGCCCCCGAAATCATCGACCCCGGAACTGCAACTTTATGCGAGATTTCCTGAATAGCTTCAATCGGTGTACCTGCCGCTATCCGCCCCATTACCGGCAGTTCAACAGCGTCAAGACTAACCGGAATGGCAGCTGGTGGTGGATCGATACGTCCACCTTGCACGATGGAAGGTCTGAAACCGCCGCCATCCATGCTGTCGGGCAGGCGAATAATTTCAATAGCACGGGCGCGGTGCGCCAAACGCCGGATAAATCCGCGTTCTTCGAGCGCCGTGATTAGACGGTGAATACCGGATTTGGAGCGCAAATCCAACGCTTCTTTCATTTCATCGAATGAAGGTGGCACACCTTCTTTTTGCACCCGTTTATGGATGAATTGCAGTAGGTCTAGTTGTTTCCGCGTCAGCATGTATTGTCCTCCGAACACATTATGTCCACATATAGTCCCGTTAAGTTCTACATGTGTTCTTGTTTTGTGTCAACTGTAGTCCGGTATGGTAAATACGGGGTTAATCCAAATGATAATATTTGGATTAAATTCGAATAAAGGAAATTGGTTCACCAATAGCACGCGCAGGATCATTCGCCTCGCGCACCATTAGGCAATCGGCATCCCCAAGCACTGACAATAAGGAGCTGTCTTGGCGATCAAACGGCATCACCGTCCAGCCATTTGCGGAAGGTTTGGCAATCGCCCGCATATAGTGCTCGCGGTTGCTATTGGCCTGCATAGCCTCGCCCAAAACACCTGTTTCACGCAGTAACGGCGTTGCAGGTAGCCCCAGCATTGCATCAATCAATGGTCGCAAGAAAATATGCCCGCAAACCATTGAAGAAACCGGATTTCCCGGCAACCCAACCATCGCCGCGCCGTTAATTCGCCCAGCCATCAAGGGTTTCCCAGGACGCATCGCCACCTTATAGAAATCAAGTTCAAGGCCGTTCTCAATCGCCACCGATTGCACCAAATCATGATCCCCGACCGAGGCCCCACCCAGCGTCACCACCAGATCAGCCCCCTTAGCCAGATCAAACGCCTGTTGCAAACTTTCGGAGGTATCGCGCGCAATCGGCATGATCCGCACGGACGCCCCTTGGGCCTCAAACAGTGCTTTTAGGCCAAAACTGTTCGATGATATAATCTGGTCCGAATTTGGAACTTCCCCCGGCATAACCAGTTCATTTCCGGTTGAGATCAGCGCGATCACAGGTTTGCGCATCACCGGAACATTCGCGATATTCATCGAGGCCAGCAGCGCAACATTAGCCGGTGTCAAACGACGCGGTGCCGACACAACGTCCCCTTTCGCAAAATCCCCGCCAGCAGGGCGAACATATTTCTTAGTGTCACGATTTTCGCGCACCGTAATAACGTCACCAATGCGATCGGCGTCTTCTTGAATTAGAATACTGTCAGCACCCTCGGGGACGGGGGCGCCGGTGAAAATCCGCACAGCCTCGCCAGAATTCAACGTCGTATCGTAGCGTTTACCTGCCGCTGACTCGCCAACAACCTCTAAGGTCATACCCGTCTGCGCCTCACTGTAAATAACAGCATAGCCATCCATGGCTGACGATGTAAAAGGCGGCTGAGTGATATTCGACGTCACATCCTGCGCCAAAACCCGTCCTGCGGCATCCGCCAGCGGAACAGTTTCAGCATCAAGTGGCGTGGCCAGCGCAAGTATCCTCGCCAGCGCTTCGGAAACTGAAATCATCTATTCTGCCTCGTACAAGCCGGATTTACCGCCATCTTTCAACACTAGGCGAATATCGGAAATCACCATGGCTTTATCAACGGCCTTAACCATATCGTACACAGTCAGGGCGGCGATATTGACGGCCGTTAAGGCCTCCATCTCGACGCCAGTTTGTCCGGTGGTTTTTACGGTCGCTTCGATCTCAATACCGTTATCTATGGGCGTCAGTTCGACGGAAACCTTAGACAAAGCCAGCGGATGACAAAGCGGTATAAGATCATGCGTTTTCTTCGCCGCCATAATTCCCGCCAGCCGCGCAACCCCCAGAACGTCGCCTTTCTTGGCGCGCCCTTCGGTAATCAGCGCCAGAGTCGCGGGTTCCATGGTGATCCGCCCCCGTGCCACCGCCGTGCGATGGGTGATTTCCTTGGCCGAGACGTCAACCATATGGGCGGCGCCTTTATCGTCGAAATGGGTTAGGTCTGACATTTATGCGCTCCACGGATTTGATAATAGATTTCGGGTGGCGGTTTCGACATCATCTTGGCGCATCAGGCTCTCGCCAATTAGAAAACACCGGACGCCAATCTCGGCCATGCTGGCCAGATCATCACGGGTGAACAAACCGGATTCCGAGATCACGGTTTTACCCTCAGGGGCCATTTTCACAAGCTCCCGCGTGGTATCAAGCGAGGTCTCGAACGTTTTCAAATTCCGGTTATTGATCCCCAGCAATGGCGATTTCAACACGGCAGCCCGTTCCAGTTCTTCGGCATTATGAACTTCAACCAGAACATCCATACCCCAGCCAAAGGCCGCATCTTCCAGTTCCACTGCTTGCGCGTCAGAAACGCTGGCCATGATAATCAGAATACAATCCGCCCCAAGGGCGCGCGCCTCGGCCACCTGATAGGTGTCATACATAAAATCTTTGCGCAAAGCGGGCAGGGAGGTTGCCCCCCGCGCCGCCACCAGAAATTCATCAGCCCCTTGAAAGGACGGCGTATCAGTCAAAACGCTTAAACAGTTCGCGCCAGCCGCTTCATACGCTTTCGCCAAAGCCGGAGGATTAAAATCCGCCCGTATCAACCCCTTTGAGGGGCTGGCTTTCTTAATCTCCGCAATCAAGCCATACCCCGTGCCACCCGCCGCTTTGGCAAGCGCTGCGGCAAAACCGCGAACAGGCGAAGCCGCCTTCGCGGCCCCCTCGACGATACTAAGCGGGCGTTTGGATTTACGTTCCGCTACTTCTTGCAGCTTATAGGCTTTGATTTTTTCTAAAACATCAACCATGTTACAACGCCGACGATGTGATTTCAGCCAGCTTGGTAACAGCAACTTTGGCCTTGCCTGAATCAATGCTTTCTCTCGCCATTTCAACGCCTTGTTTTAAATTGTTCACCTTATCAGCAATCACCAACGCCGCTGCTGCATTCAACAAAACCGCATCGCGGTAAGCATTTTTAGCGCCGTCCAGCAAATCCCGAAACGCGGCTGCATTTTCGGCAGGTTCACCACCCATGATATCCTCGAAAGGGTGGACTGGCAGGCCAGCATCTTCTGGATGAACTTCGCGATCCGAAACCACGCCGTCTTCCAGCGCCGCAACCCAGCTAACCCCACAAATCGTAATCTCGTCGGTGCCGTCGGATCCGTGCACTAGCCACGCTTTTTCGCTGCCCAAAGATTTCAAAACCTCGGCCATTGGACGGATGACTTCGCGCGAATATGCTCCAGTTAGCTGCCGCTTAACGCCAGCCGGATTGGTCAGAGGGCCGAGAATGTTAAATAATGTCCGTGTGCCAAGTTCTTGACGCACCGGCATTACAAACCGCGTTGCTGGATGGTGCATCGGGGCCATCATGAACCCGATACCGGCCTCGCGCAAACCAGCCTCAACCACTTCAGGGCCAACCATCACGTTGATCCCCATTTGTGACAAAACATCCCCCGCACCAGATTTGGAGGATAGGTTTTTATTGCCGTGCTTGGCCACAACAACACCAGCACCCGCTACCACAAACGCTGTAGCCGTCGAGATGTTCAACGTCCCTTTGCCGTCGCCGCCTGTACCAACAATATCCATCGCGCCCGCAGGCGCATTAACCGGAACACACCGCGCCCGCATTGCAGCCGCCGCCGCCGCATATTCGTCAACGCTTTCGCCGCGCGTCCGCATTGCCATTAACAGCCCGCCAATTTGGGCAGGGGTTGCGTCGCCCTCCATAATCGCATCAAACACCGCTTGGGCGTCTGTCCGTGACAATGGTCCCTCTACAGCTTTGTTTATAAACGGCTTTAACGCATCACTCATTTTCCGCCTCCGGCAAGATCCAAAAAGTTCTTCAGCATCGCATGCCCATGTTCAGATGCAATCGATTCCGGATGGAATTGCACACCGTGGATCGGCAATTCTTTGTGCTGCAATCCCATGATTGTGCCATTTTCCAACTCGGCTGTGACCTCCAGACAATCGGGCAGGCTCTCACGCTCAACCACTAGCGAATGATAGCGCGTCGCCTCAAACGGCGAGGGGAGTCCGGCAAAAACGCCTTTGGAATTATGCAGCATTGAACCCATCTTGCCATGGACAATATCGCCGCATTGAACAACCTTGCCTCCGAACACCTGACCGATAGCCTCATGCCCCAAGCATACGCCCATTAGCGGGATGCCAGTTTCGGCGGCAGCCTCCACCAATGCCATGCAAATTCCGGCATCATCAGGGGTGCAGGGACCAGGTGAAAGCATGATCGCCGATGGCTTCATCGCCATCGCTTCTTGCAAATTGACTTGATCATTCCTTCTTATTGCCACATTTGCGCCCAATTCACTGATATAATGGTATAAGTTGTAGGTGAAGCTGTCATAATTATCGATTAACAGAAGCATGGTGGGTCTTTCGTGTATCGCGTGATGCAAAAAGGGCTAGATTTAAAAGGGTTTTGCACGGTATAGGGTGTTAATACAACACATTATACCTAAAGGAATGACGATATGAGGAAATTGCGTCTTGGTATAAGTAGTCAGGGTGGGAGTATGCCTAGGGGTGGATATACGCGTGGTGCGTTAAGCGCTACCGCGTTATATACGGTTGGGTTTATCATTTACAGCACGGCGATGCCGGTCAGTACATTTCCCAAGGTTGTGCTGAATATCACACCAATATCTGCGCCGTCGGCACCTGTTGTGGCCGCTCCTGCACCAGTGACTACACCTAATGTAGCCGCGCCATCAGCCAATGACACGGCGGTGGTGGTGACAAGTAATGTTGTGGCAAATCCCGCGACAACTTCGCCGCTTGCACCCGCAACAATTGCGCCAGCTAACCTTGGCGGATTTGGTGAA
>CAZYMT010000188.1:0-5339 GCA_964649035.1 uncultured Rhodobacterales bacterium | reverse complement strand
CGCCGCCAAGCTTGTCCAGAAAACCACCCTCGTTGCCATAACGCGATAGCAGCTCGATGTTTTCGACAGGCAGGAATAGACGGTCACCGCCGGCATATTCCAGCGCGATACATTCATGCGGCGCGCCTGCGGCGGTGATGGTTTCTAGCCCCATATATCGGCCGATACCGTGTTCGATATGGACAATCAGGTCGCCCGGTGTCAGCGATTGCGCTTCTTTCAGATAGTTTTCGGCGCGGCGGCGTTTTTTGGTTGAACGGATCAAGCGATCACCAAGAATATCTTGTTCTGACATGACCGTCAGGTTCGGCGCAGTAAACCCCGTATCGAGCGGCCAGATGGCGAGGCATAACGCCCCCTTCCCCGACGGAATATCGCTGGCTTTGCCTATCTCACGGTAATCTTCAACACCGCTATCTTTTAGCAAGGATTCGAAACGTTCGCGCGAGCCTTCGGAATAACAGGCAAGAATAACTTGGCCGGTTTTCCGACGCTCGGCGATATGTACGGCGAGTGCACCAAATAGGCTGATATCCTCATTCTGGCGTTCGGGGGCAAAGTTGCGACCCAAACGGCCCCCTGCATCAATGGCATTAGGGCCGGAGGGTTGTGGTAGGGCGGAAAACTGGCGGATCGGGCGGTTTTTCAGGGCCGCCTCCCATGTGGTATCGTCTAGATATAATAGCGCTGGATCGACGGGTTTATAGACGGTGCCGAGATGGGATTTTTCCGACATTGCGACTTTGCGGGTCTCGAACTGGTCGATGATCGTGTCGTGACGGGCTGTTCGTGCGGCCTCGATCTGGTCATCGAGGATAACGGGCGCGTTTGGCAAGTAGTCAAAGAAGGTTTCGAGTTTTTCGTGGAAAAACGGCAACCAGTGTTCTGCGCCTTGGTGTTTGCGGCCTGCTGATATGGCCTCGTATAATGGGTCGTCATTGCCAGCGGTTCCAAAAGCGTGACGGTATTTTGAGCGGAAGCGCTGGATAGCCTCCTCATCCATGATTATCTCGGAAACGGGAGCCAGTTCAACACGGCTGATCTTTTCAATCGTTAGCTGGGTTTCGGGGTTGAAACGTCTAGCACCGTCCAGAACGTCACCGAATAAATCAAGGCGAACTGGACCGCTGGCACCCGGTGGAAAAATGTCGATCAACCCGCCGCGAATGGAATAATCCCCCGGTTCCATGACTGTTGGCGAGGGCGAGAACCCCATACGGATCAGATAGGTTTTCAGCTCGTCTAGATTGATTTGTTTGCCAACTTCGGTGGTAAAACTGGATTTTTGGACAATCTCGCGGGCCGGAAGTTTCTGCGTGACGGCATTAAGCGTAGTCAGGATTACGCAAGGGCGATCAAACCCGTCAGCAAGCATTGCAAGCGTGGCCATGCGGCGTGCCGACACATCCGCATTAGGCGAAATACGGTCAAACGGTAGGCAGTCCCAAGCGGGAAATGTCAGGGTTGGTAGTTCCGGCGCAAAGAATTCCAACGCGCGTTCCAACGCGGCAAGACGGGTGTCATCGCGTGAGATATGGATCAGGGGACCGTTCGCACGCGCCACCAGATCGGCAACCAGATGGGCGTCGTATCCTTCGGGGGCACCGCCCGTTAATGTGCGACCGCTCTCCAGTTTCATGCGGTTTTTTCGGCTTCCATATCAGCAGCTTGGCGGGCCCACATCGACGCGTAACGGCCCCTTTTGGCCAGCAATTCATCATGGGTTCCGCGTTCGGTCACATGACCTTTTTCAAGGACAATGATCAGATCAGAATCAACAATTGTTGACAGGCGATGCGCGATAGTGATGACGCTGCGGCCATGTCCCATTGCCCGAAGCGATCCGAGGATGCCCTGCTCGGTTTCGGTGTCGAGGGCCGAGGTTGCCTCGTCCAGCAACAGGATTGGTGGGTTCTTCAACAAGGTTCGGGCGATACCGACACGTTGCTTTTCGCCGCCGGACAATTTCAGGCCGCGCTCGCCCACGGTGGTTTCATAGCCGTCGGGTAGCGAGATAATGAAATCGTGGATTTGGGCGGCTTTGGCGGCCTCAATCATTTCTTCATAGGTGGCGTCTGGGCGGCCGTAAAAGATGTTATAGCCAACAGTATCATTGAACAAAACGGTGTCCTGCGGGACCACGCCAATCTGGGCGCGCAGGCTTTCCTGTGTGATATCGCGCACATCTTGACCGTCAATTTTCAAGCTACCGGCAGCGACATCATAGAAACGAAACAACAGCCGCCCGATGGTGGATTTACCGGAGCCAGACGGGCCGACGACAGCGATGGTCTGCCCTGCCCCGACCGTCAGATCGAGACCGTGCAGAATGGAGCGTTCGCCGTCATAGGAGAAATCAACATTATCGAAAACCAGCTCACCACCAGTGATTTTCAGGTCGGTAGCATCCGGTTTATCTTTGACTTCAGCAGCTTGTTCCAAAAGATTAAACATCTCGCCCATATCAACCAAAGCTTGGCGGATTTCGCGGTACACGGTGCCAAGGAAATTTAGCGGCATGGTGATTTGGATCATGTAGGCGTTAACCATAACAAAATCCCCGACCGTCAGGGTGCCATCTTGGACGCCTAGCGCGGCAAGAACCATGACCCCGACAAGACCGAGCGTAATCAGTACGGCTTGACCGAAATTCAACAGGCCAAGGGTATAATTGGTCTGAATCGCCAGTTTTTCGTATTCAGCGATGGATTCGTCATACCGCATCGCCTCACGCTCTTCAGCGCTGAAATATTTGACGGTTTCAAAATTTAGCAGGCTGTCGATGGCTTTTTGATTGGCGTCAGTGTCGCGTTCATTCATTTGACGGCGAATTTGCACGCGCCATTCGGTGACCTTGAAGGTGAACCAAACGTAAACGGTGATGGTGACAACAACGATGGCCATGTAGCGCACGTCGAACAGGAAGAGGAAAATCAGGCAAACCATGGCCAATTGCATGATCAGCGGGCCGACGGAAAACAGAATGAAACGCAGCAGGAATTCGACGCCTTTAACGCCGCGTTCAATGATGCGGGACAGGCCACCGGTTTTGCGTGTGATGTGGTAGCGCAAAGACAGCGCGTGCATATGGCGGAAGGTTTCAAGCGCGAGGCGACGCATGGCACGTTGGCCAACTTTGGCAAAAATCGCGTCGCGAAGCTGGTTAAAACCAACGCCCATAAGGCGGATAACGCCGTAGGCAATCACAAGGCTGACAGCACCGGTCACAAACATGGTCGAGGCATCGGCACCGTCGGTCAAAGCGTTAACCGCGCCTTTAAAGAAAAACGGCGTAATGACGGTCAAGATATTGGCCATCACCAGCGCGATCATCGCCAGGACAACACGGATTTTCACCCAATTCGGGCTATCCGTCCACAGATAAGGGATTACACGTTTCAGGGTGCGCATACCGCTTCTGCGCTCAACTTCGTCTTGGTTGCTCATCTGCTGCCTCTTTTGCTAAGGGGCAACAGATAAGGATTTTCAAGGCAAAGGACCAGACCTAGCGGGGATTATTCTTCCTGTGCAGGAAGGTTAAATACCTGACCGGGATAAATCAGGTCCGGATCGCGAATTTGGTCCTGATTGGCGGCAAATATTTGTGTGTATTTGTTGCCTTCGCCGTAGCGACTGGTGGCGATAACCCATAGGGAATTTCCGGGCTGAACCGTGTATGTTGGTGCAGAATCTTCTGATTGGGCTTCACGGACATCTTCGGGATAGGCGCGTTGGAACGGCGTTTCCATACGGCTGGCGACGCCGCCGCTATCGGACATTTCATCCGCGCGCATTACGTAATTTCCAGCGTTAAGATTGTGCAATTCCACCTTCCAGTTACCTGATTGGGTAATGATGGTGTTCGACATTAATTTACTGTCAACATAGAGGAAAACCTCGGCCCCAGGCGTGCCACGACCTGCGACGGAAACCTCGCCGGCCTCATCATAGTTAATGCTGTCAATGCTGATTTGATCGACACTTAGTTGAATGCTGGGCTGAATTATAACAATCTCGTCCGGAGTTGCCCTGACAATCGCAGGTGAAATCTCGTCATCGATATTGTCAGCGGCTCGGATGTCGAGTGGTGGAAGAATCAAGATGGATTCATTGGAAAACTGCAATTCCCCGTCTAGTTCGGATTCGAGTTCGATAGTCTGCCCAGTGTTGCTTTCCGGCGTCATCACGATTGCAACGAATTCACCGGCGCTATCGGCCCGTGCCTCGCCAATTTTTTCACCATCTGACAGGATTGAGACCGTTGAATTTGGCATGGCTGTGCCTGCTACAACCGCCGCACCACTATTATCGACGCGAACGACATCGAATGTCGGCACTTCGGTATCGCGCGCCACCTCCTGAACGGGTGTTTCGGGTTCAGGTTCTATCACTACGATTTCTTGGAGTTCTTCGTCCGGCACAACGGCTACTGGTTCGGATAGCTCGATAATTTCCGGCTCTGGAGCTTGCTCGATAATTTCGGGTTCAGGCGTAAGTTCAACTATTTCGGGTTTAGGCGTTGGATCAATGATAATAGGTTCGGGCACGGCTTCGATAATTTCGGGTTCAGGTTCCACAATAGCAACTTCTTCAACTACTGGCTGCAACACCTCGGGTTCAACAACTTCTGGTTCGACCTCAAGCTCAACGATTTCTGGCTCTGGCTCTGGCTCAACAATTTCAGGGTCAGCCGTGGGTTCAACTATTATCGGCTCAGGGTCAGCCGCGATAATCACGGGCGCTGGTTCGGCAACAATTGGTTCAGGTTCGATGGCAACAGGCTCGGGCGTTGGTTCAACTACGACGGGTTCTGGTGCTACTTCTACCACTTCGGGTTCTGGTGCCGGCTCAGGTTCAACAATTGCAGGTTCGGATGCCGTTATGACAGGTTCAGGTTGTTCAATTGGTATGATTTCCTGAGAATTCTCGGTGACTTCGGCAACGAGTTCAGTGGATTCAGGCTCTTCCTTGTTGTAAAGATAAAGCCCACCAGCGACACCGCCCCCAAGAAGAACCGCCGCAACATACCGTAAAAAGAACCCGTTCATTCCTATTTCCTAAACCAGTTGTTATTCAATCAATTTATATGGTTACACTAGGAATCTAGTGCTGGCAAATCAAGCTTACCCCGTTTAGCTTTAACGATAACATTTATGAAGGATTATCCGATGAAATCTGTTTGCGTTTTTTGCGGTTCGCGCTTTGGCAATGACCCAGCGTTCAAGACAGCGGCCGACGATCTAGGGCGCGAATTGGCCGAGGGAGATATGCGTTTGGTGTACGGCGCGGGCGATGTTGGCCTTATGGGTGCCGTGGCGAATGCGACGCAGGCCGCTGGT
>CAZYMT010000187.1:0-5369 GCA_964649035.1 uncultured Rhodobacterales bacterium | reverse complement strand
CCCGACGCTAAAGAAAAAATGGTAACACTTTCGTTATATTTCGATAGCGAAGACCCATTTGACGAAGCCCAAAAGCGCAGGTTTTTCGAGCTGATTGAAAAGGTCTCCCCCAAGGCATTGCCACGTAGATATGGTGATTACGAACCCATGCCTTTCAATCTTGACGAGCATGGTAAAGAGCATTTTTTGCAGGCATGGGACAAAAATGATTTCTTTTCTGGCGTGGGACCGCCCCATATCAATGGGTTTTCAATTCTCTAAATCTTAGAACGAACCATATAGATGCGCGGGATACATACCACGTATACTACAAGTGTTCCCGCATAGAATTCCAGCTTTCCTCAAAGGTATTGAATACGAAAAAGGAGCTGTCAAAACTGCTTGAATTTCAAGCCGAAGCTAGCTGTCTTTTACAGGTATTCTATTCAGAAATAACACTCGGAAAAGCGCAGGCTTCATCCTTATGGCGAGGGCTTCCAAAGCGTACGGCCTTATCAAGTTGTTTAGGGGTTCCTTACCTTGAATTATGGCCGGAATTTTTAACAGATTCGAAAAAACTTGCCGATAATTTGTATATGCGCGATTCACTAATTTCAAAGCACCCAGCGCTACGACCACCACAAGAATTAGTTCAACCAAACGCTCCAACCAAAAATCCGTTAAATTCAAGCTTGCCAAAAGCCGAAACATTTCCATTTAGCTTACCCGACTAGCATAACGTAGTGCACCTTTTCGTTTAGTGGAGATGGAAGCGCCGAACCCAAAGGGCATGCTATCATCGCGAGCCGAATTCCCATTGGTGGTTGGTTGGGGGGAACACATATTGTTGGCAGCTGCTCGAACGCGGTAATTACGGCAGGAAGCAAACATTTGAGGGTTTTCGACTTACCCGACTTCGAGGGGAAAGCGGACTTTCGTGACTGGAAAATTCTGCAAGCATTATTCCTCATAACCGAACCTCGCTCCGACCACACAACATATGATTTATTTTGATTCTGAAAAGAATTTCTTTTTGCTCGCAGATTGCGCTACACCAGTTTTCTATAAAATATTGAAGGTAGCCTCACGTAGAATATTAGAGGTTTCCGCATATTAATAAATCGCGTTTTGAATTCATATTGTATAATTTTAGCTACAATATGTAGGCAAATATCTACTGCTTCGCTAGAAGCCAATATCCGGCATCCAGAAGTTGCCTTCGATTCAACAAAAAAGGTATAAATTATGTTGCTAAAGAATTCGATATTTACGGCCCCCATTGCACTATGTATTTCAGGTATTATTGGCGCAACGGCTGCAACCGCCCAAGATGGCTGGACTGTGACCAATGACATCCCCCCTCCGAACCATGCCAGCCAAAGCCTGTTCGATGCCATTTCGCAAACACCTACGCCCCCATCGAGCGAAGAAACACCAGCTATCGACGACGTTGAGGGTTGGATCGCGCTTTCGGAGGCAAACAATAAACCGTTCACCTATTTGGTCCCTCAGCTTGCTGAGAAATTGGGTGTTACCGTTGAGAAAGCAGAAATTGCCGGGGTTACCGTCTATTGGGTTACGCCATCTGTGATTGCGCCTGAAAACAAAGATCGCTTATTTGTGCATACGCATGGTGGTGGTTTTTCTATTGGATACGGCGACGCAGCCCCGTTTGAAGCAATCTCAATCGCACATTACGCTCAAATGCGCGCGATCTCGATTGACTATCGTACAATCCCGCTGCACCCGTTTCCAGCGGCACTAGATGACGTTCTTGCTGTCTATCTAGAGTTGCTCAAGGATTATGATCCTGCGGCGGTGGCTATGGGTGGCAGCTCGGCTGGGGGTAACTTGGCCATGGCGTCAATTCATAATTTTAATATGCAAGGCGTTCCTGCTCCCGGCGCTTATTTTGGCGGCACACCTTGGGCGGACATTGCCAAAGAAGGCGACTCGTATTTCATCAACGAAGGCATTGATCGTATTTTGCCGCTTTATGATGGGATATTGGGTGAACAGGCCAAGATCTATGCGGGTGATAATGACATGACAAACCCTCTGATTTCTCCTGTCTATGGTGATTTCACCAACTTCCCTCCCTCGCAACTTGTGACCGGAACAAGGGATTTGCTGCTAAGCCCAACTATTCGTACGCATCGTGCAATGCGTGCCGCTGGTATAATCGCGGATCTGAACGTTTATGAAGGTGTTTCTCATGGAGAATTCTTGATCTACACGGACCTTCCAGAAAGCGTAGAAGTGTTTACCGAGCTTGGCGCATTCCTTGATGAACACTTGAAATAATTGTATAGGCAAGGTGGTCGAACTTGGCCGCCTTGTATTTTTTGGAAATTTTCACCATGCAATTCCGCACAATTATTTCTACGCTGACCGAGTGGGTGATTACCAATACGGTTACGCTTGTATTGGCTGTATTGTTGTTGGCCGTCGGATGGTCGTTCGCACGGCTTCTTTCGAACCGTATCAAGATGCGCATGACCAGCGACCCAAACGCAGACGACACTGTTGCCCCGGCCGTGGCCCAGTTCGCGAGATACGCAATTTATACTGGCACGTTGATGCTGGTGTTGGGACTGTTTGGCGTCCCGTTTACCATTATGCTGACGGTGTTGGGTGCGGTGGGGCTAGCTGTTGCTGTCGGGCTTCGTGGTATTCTTGCGAATATTTCTTCTGGGCTGATGATCCTTGCGCTGCGTCCGATGTCTGTTGGGGATTATATCGAGGGCGCGGGATTTACAGGCCATGTTGTCGAGATTGAGCTGTTCAATACCGTTTTGAAAAGCTCCGCGGGGCTGTATGTGTTTGTCCCCAATTCAAAAATCTGGGGCGTTGTCATCACTAACCACTCAAGAGAACCCGAGCGGCGTTTGGATGTTCAGCTAGGTATTTCCTATGACGCAGATATCCAAACTGCGCGTCGTGTTATGTTGGAACTGACCACAGGCGACGCCCGTATTCTGGCCGATCCTGCACCTATTGTTCATGTCACTGATTTAAATGAACGGGCCGTGATGATCAGGCTACAGGTTTGGACAAAAACACCAGATTATTGGGCGGCGCGTTTCGATTTGACCGAGGCCGTAAAGATTGCGTTTGATGGCGCGGGTATCGATATGCCACACGCCCCGCAATTCCTTCCTTCTCTCGATCAACAAAAGGTTTGAAGCAATGAAATATCCGATAGAACACATTCAGGCCCTACTATTTAGCGCATTGTCCGTAAATCCGGGTGATATTACGGATGAATCGGTGGTACTTTTGCACGGCCTTGCACGCAGTGACAAATCGTTGCTTATTTTACAACAAGCGTTGGAACTCATCGGATATAACGTTGTGAACCACAATTATCCATCCACTACGGCCCCTATCGAGGAACTGGTTGCGCAGGTTGGGACTGCGTTTGATCAATGCAAAACCGGCAAGGTCCATTTTGTCACGCATTCGATGGGCGGGATTTTGACACGGGCATGGTTGGCGGAAAATCACCCCGCAAACCTAGGTCGGGTTGTGATGCTTGGCCCACCGAATAAGGGATCACAAATTGTCGATCAATTCGCGGACTGGGGTGCGTTTAAGCAGATCAACGGGCCGGCGGGAAATCAACTTGGAACAGGGGCGGACAGCGTCCCGAACACTCTTGGTCCTGTTGATTTTGACCTCGGTGTTATTGCTGGAAAACAATCCCTGAACCCTGTGTTTTCGCACATTATAGAAGGTGAGGATGATGGTAAAGTCTCGGTTAGCTCCACCAGAATTGACGGGATGCGTGATCATATTGTGCTGGAGGTGACGCATACGCTAATGATGCTCGACCCTTTGGTTATCGCAAATGTCGTTGAGTTTTTGCGGTTTGGAAAATTTGATCATTCTCTTGCCTTGAACGATCTGGTGCAGCGCGCGATTGAACATCTATCCGGCGACGACTGATCGGCACGTATAACCTAACCGACAAGAACCGATCCTTTGACATGTCCGACAATTTCTAGCGTATCTAATGCAACAACATGGCTGGGATGCTTAGCTGAATTTTCCGGATTGTCGTTGGAGATACGTATGTCGGATTTGCCTTCAGCCCTAAGCCGTTGAAGATGTAACCCCTGATCCTTGTCCATAAAAATATAGACACCATCCTCGGAAAACCCTTTGGTTGAAAAATTCACAATCAAACGGTCACCGATATTGTAAGTTGGGGCCATGTTGTCATCGACAACGGCAATCAGTGCGGGATCGTCGTCTGGCGATATTCCCATCTCACCCTCAATAAACGAAGTTGGAAAATGCCACTGCGAAATTATGCGCCACTGCTCGGCGTCTGGATCATAATTTTCGTTGTGCATGCGTTCAATAATAACCTCACCCAGTGTTCTTGAACCCGGTTGCGGTGCGAATTCCGTTTGCGGGGCTAGCTCCGTTACCATCTCAAGGATTTTCTTACCAAAGTGATAGACGTCTATCGAGTTTTCGGTGGTTTGCGATATGGGCTCGGGCTTTGATCGAACGCGAGCGTCACTATATTCACCTTGATCAAGGGCCTCGCCCGTCAGCAACCAACCGGGGGATACATTGAAAATATCGGCGTATTTTCGCGCCTCCGGCACCCCGAACGATCGCGACCCATTTTCATGGGATGCGTAAGTTGCCGGACGGACACCGATTGCCGCCGCTGCCGCGCGACCGGATCGATAGCCCGCCATAGTTCTGGCTTTTAGTAAACGGTTGCAGGGTTCAGTCATGTCGGAATTATATGAGAAGTTTCCGGCGATGTCGAAGTAATTGTAGACAGAATTGTCTACAAAATGAAGTCATTGCAATTTTTTGTATGTCTACATAAGGTAGGCAACAACTATTCAATCAATTTTGGGTTTTGAACATGCTGATGATAAAAAAATTTGCAAATTCCTTCTCGTCTGTTGGTCTATTATTAGCGCTAACGTTTTTCTGCGTGTCCTTGACGCCCTCGATGTTGCCTCGCCCGCCGATGGTACAGGGTATCCTGTCAGGTATATTGCTTGTCATAGGTTACGGGGGTGGCAAAGCGTTGCTTTTCTGTTGGCGATTTCTTGAAATCAAGGAATTGAACCCGCGATACTTGAAGCTGGTCTTCGGGTCGCTAGCATTCCTTCTCGGGCTAGTATCTTTGTTCACGCTCAACCGCATGACGCTTTGGCAAAATTCCATCCGTGAGTTGATGGAAATGTCGCCGATCACGTCAAGCTACCCAATTCGGGTCGCCGTAATCGCATTCATAACCGCGTTAATCATAATCCTTATCGTGCGGGCGCTGATTAAATTGGGTGACAAGGTTATCCGTCAAGTTAACCGCGTATTGCCGCGCCGGATTTCAATCGCCTTAGGTTCCCTAATCGCCC
>CAZYMT010000186.1:0-5476 GCA_964649035.1 uncultured Rhodobacterales bacterium | reverse complement strand
CAACACGGCCCAGATAGACGCCCATCAAATGTCCTTCCTTGACCACCAAGGCCCCCTCGACCACCAAATCCCGCACGTTGAAGGGGCCACATAAAATCAACGCCGCCACTGGATCCCATGATCCAGTGGCCTGTAATCCTGATACGTCCCAGACCGCGAGATCGGCGCGTTTGCCGACCTCCAGCGCGCCACAATCCTCGCGCCCTAGAACGGCCGCGCCGCCTATTGTGGCGATCTCCAACGCTTCGCGGGCGGACATGGCGTCAGCGCCGTTTTGCACGCGTTGCAACAATAGGGTTTGGCGGGCTTCGGACAATAAATGTCCGGCATCATTGCTGGCTGATCCATCAACCCCCAGCGCAACATTAACGCCCGCGTCGCGCATTTGGCGCACTGGCGCAATGCCTGAACCAAGACGGCAATTCGAACAAGGGCAGTGGGCGACGCCAGTTTTTGTGCGCGCGAACAGATCAATTTCGGTAGTGTCCAATTTCACGCAATGTGCATGCCAAACGTCAGCCCCGGTCCAACCCAAATCCTGAACATATTGACCGGGGCGGCACCCGAATTTTTCCAGACTATAGGCGATGTCTTCGTCATTCTCCGCCAGATGCGTGTGCAGCATAACCCCTTTGTCACGCGCCAAAATCGCGGTTTCCCGCATCAGATCGCGCGATACCGAAAACGGCGAACAAGGCGCGAGGCCAACGCGAACCATCGCCCCTGCGTTCGGGTCGTGAAAAGCGTCGATAACTCGGATCGAATCCGCCAAAATGACGTCTTCCTGTTCGACCAGATTATCAGGGGGCAAGCCGCCATCACTTTCGCCGATGCTCATTGATCCGCGGGTCGGATGAAAGCGGATACCAATGGTTTTGGCGGCCTCGATCGTGTCCTCCAACCGGACGCCGTTCGGATAGAGGTACAAATGATCCGAGCTCATCGTACATCCCGATAGCGCCAGTTCTGCCAACCCGATCTGGGCCGAGGTGAACATCTCGTCGGGGCCCATGCGCGACCAGATCGGATACAGGGTTTGCAGCCAGCCAAAAAGCAGTGCGTCCTGACCGCCCGGCACAGCGCGGGTCACGGTTTGATACAAATGGTGATGGGTATTCACGAGGCCCGGTGTCACCACACAGCCCGCCGCGTTGATCACGGTATCGGCGGCTTCTTCAGGCCCGTTGATCGATATAATCACCCCGTCACGGGCAAATAGCGACGCGTTTGCCAGCTCGCGGCGTGAACCATCCATTGTGACCAATATTTCGGCGTTTTGCACCAGAACTGTGGACATTTACTTCTCCGTTTGGGAAAAGCTATCGGGGAATTTGAAGATTAACAATGGTGGCACCGAAAAATCAGTTCCGCTTGGCGGTTTTCTCTGGCATCTTAGGTGAAAACAGGAGTTGTTGATGAACGAGTGGCCGATAATTTGGGAATGGTTGATGTTTGCCGCGCGCTGGCTGCATGTGATTACGGCTATCGCGTGGATCGGGTCCTCGTTCTATTTCATCGCGCTTGATCTGGGGCTGCACCGTGATCGCAACCTGAAATCCGGTGCGGATGGCGAGGAATGGCAGGTCCATGGCGGCGGTTTTTACCACATCCAAAAATATCTGGTAGCGCCGGCTGCAATGCCTGAACATCTGGTCTGGTTCAAATGGGAAAGCTACGCGACATGGATGTCCGGATTCCTAATGCTGTCGCTGGTTTATTATGCGGGCGCTGACCTGTATCTGATCGACGCAAATGTCTGGGATGCCGCCCCGTGGCAGGCGATCGGCGTGTCGGTGTTGTCGATATTTGGCGGCTGGTTTGCTTATGACTGGCTGTGTAAATCGAAGATCGGACAGAATAATACGGTATTAATGGTGCTGCTATATGTGATCCTCGTGGCGCTTGCTTGGGGCTTCACGCATATATTTACCGGCCGCGCGACCTTCCTACATCTCGGCGCAATCACCGCCACAATCATGAGCGCCAACGTCTTTATCACCATCATCCCCAACCAGAAAATCGTGGTGGCGGATTTGATTGCTGGGCGTAAACCGGACCCGAAATACGGCAAGATCGCCAAGCAGCGCTCGACCCATAATAACTACCTGACGCTACCCGTGATATTCCTGATGCTGTCGAACCATTACCCGCTGGCTTTTGCGACGGAATATAACTGGATCATCGCCTCGCTGGTATTCCTCATGGGTGTCACCATCCGGCATTATTTCAACACCCGCCATTCTCGTTCCGGCAACCCGACTTGGACATGGCTGGCGACGGTGGTCCTGTTTATCCTGATCATGTGGCTGTCCACGGTTCCCGCGATCCTGAGCGGCGAAAAAGTCGCCCTCAACGCCCATCAGGAACGCTTGGTGGCCTCGGTACATTTTGAAGATGTCCGAAGCACCGTCCTTGGCCGTTGCTCCATGTGCCATTCCAGCGAACCGTTCTATGAGGGCGTTTTATTTCCACCCAAAGGCGTGTTGTTAGAGGAAGACCAGCAAATCGCCATCCGCGCCCGTGAAATATACCTACAAGCTGGCCGTAGCCACGCCATGCCCCCCGGAAACGTGTCCTACATTACTGTTGAAGAACGCGCGCTACTGGTTGCTTGGTTCGAGGGTGCATCGAAATGAAAGTTCTACGGGGCAGGGTTTTGACCTTCACGGATGCCGATACATATCGGTATTTTGAGGACGGGATGGTTGTGGTTGAAAATGGCCTGATCACTGGCGTTGGCGATTATATGGCGGTTGGGGACGATGAAATTATCGACCATCGCCCGCATCTGATCATGGCCGGATTTATTGACACCCATAACCATTTCCCGCAAATGCAGGTCATCGGATCTTACGGTGCGCAACTGCTGGAATGGCTGAACAATTATACCTTCCCCGAGGAAACCAAATTTTCGGACCCCGCGCATTCGACCCGTCTGGCGGGGCTTTATTTCGATGAAATGCTGCGTAACGGCACCACAACGCCAGTGGCGTATTGTTCCGTCCATAAAACCTCCGCCGAAGCGTATTTTACCGAGGCTAAGCGCCGCAATATCCGCGCCATCGGTGGTAAGGTTCTGATGGACCGTAACGCGCCTGACGGTGTGCTCGATACACCACAAAGCGGGCTTGATGACACCGAAGATTTGATCGCCAAATGGCACGGCAATGGCCGCGCGCTATACGCGATTTCGCCGCGCTTCGCGATCACCTCGACCCCTGAACAGTTGGAAATGGCACAGGCCTTGGTTGCTGCCCATCCTGATTGTTACGTGCAAACGCATCTGTCGGAAAACAAAGACGAAATCGCTTATACGATGGAGCTGTATCCCGATCATCCCGACTATCTGGGGATATATGAGCATTACGGATTGTTGGGTTCAAAAACCCTGCTCGGCCATTCAATTTATCTTAGCGAGCGCGAGCGTTCCGTTATGGCCGATACCAATTCCGTGGCCGTATTCTGCCCAACCTCTAACCTGTTCATCGGCAGCGGTTTATTTGACGAGGAAACCACCCGCAATGACGGCATCCGCATCGCCGTAGCCACTGATATCGGCGGCGGCACCAGCTATTCGATGCTGCGCACAATGGACGAGGCTTACAAGGTCTGCCAGCTGCAAGGCCAAAACCTGCCGCCACTTTACGCCTTCTACCTGATGACGCTCGGCAACGCCCGCGCCTTGGGGCTGGAGGCGCAGATAGGCACGCTGGAAACCGGCACCGAGGCCGACATCGTAATCCTGAACGCATCTGCCACCCCAGCGGCGGCCTTACGGATGGAAACCGTGGAAACCTTGGCCGAAGAACTGTTCGTCCTACAAACCCTCGGCGATGATCGCGCGATTGTGGAAACCTATGTGGCGGGCGAGGCGGCTAAGCTGTAACGTATTATCCGCTGATTTTTTGGGAATTACATTGGAAATTGCAGATAAATTTTCGACGCAGATCGACCGGATAAAGTCCAAGCTGATCAAAGTGCGTAAGGTAGATGCTAAACGCCAGGTTTTTGGCGCGCATTCGCATGATTACGAACTCGGAGCCCCTCTCACTGAGGGGCATATTCAAGCGTTCGAAAATCGGTACGACGTGAAACTTCCACTTTGCTATGTGACCTTCCTTTGTCATGTCGGAAATCGTAGGGCTTCGTCGTGGGATTCTGCCGCCGGACCATTCGATGGCATTTATCCATTAGGGCATAGCCTAGATGAATTTACGTTCGGATCGACGGCCCATCTGAACAAAGTTCCGGGTATTTCTGCTGGAATGTCCGATAAAAGTTGGAGCAAGCTGGCGCATGTCATCAATTCTGAAAACGATATCTCGGATGCTGAATATGAAAGCGCAAGACAACGTATATACGGTGGGATCCTTCCTATCGGGTCGCAAGGTTGTCAGAGCTTTCATGGGCTCCTGTTATCTGGACCTGACAAGGGACGCGTCGTTAATATCGATATAGAAGGGTATAAACCTAGATTTGCCTATGAAGACAATTTTTTGGACTGGTATGAGCGTTGGCTTGACGAAATTTCGTCCGGAACTTTACCCTCAAATAGTTCGTATTGGTTTGGGTATGTGATGGGTGGAGGCGATGTTGAGTTATTTGAAAGATATCCTGATGCTGCGGGGGTAACCGCGAAACTTGACGTGTTATGCGGGTTTACAAAGCTGAAGCAAATTTCAATAGTGAGTTGCCATAAATTGCTGGAAATATGTGATGATGAAGCAACTAAACTGCGCCATTTTGCCGTCGGCCTGCTAACCAAATTCGATCACGATATGGCAATTCCAAAACTTTTGGAATTGACTGAACAGGACGACGAAGCTTGCCGTGTCGCATGTGAGAGCATCTGGCACGCGAAAGGAAATGCCGCCCGCTGGGTGCCTTTGTTGCAAAAACGATTGAAAACGGTGCAAAACCCGGAAACGTTCCGGTTTATTACGTATATATTCATAGATGCCATGGCCGATTATTCTGCCGATCTTAAGCCATTTGGGGAAAGTAAGAATGAAGACATTAGAGCCACGGTGTTCCATTCTCTAGGTAAGTTAGCAAACAAGGTGGACCTAATTGATACGTTCATGCTGGGGCTGGAGGATACGTCAGCAAGGGTTGTCCATACGACGCTTCAAGCCCTCGATGGTGTTAGGGATAGGCGTCTGTTTCCCAGCTATTATCACATCATTAAACGTTTCACGGTTGATGAGAATTATATTCACATAAATCTAGAACATAGATTACGGGAATACGGATTTTCTGATATGTGGCATTTCATGCATGCATACGAAGCTGGCGATGGTCGAGGGGAGCTAAATTGGCGTGATCGTGCAATCACTTCGCTCAATCGAATGTTGATGGGCCATTTTAGGTAAGTGCAAAAGCAAAGACGCTCTCTATCGAAGCCAGCCTAAACATGCTGATCGACCAGCACCGGATTGCCGTCGGGGTCCATGATGATGAAACTCGTAGGGCCGGT
>CAZYMT010000185.1:0-5622 GCA_964649035.1 uncultured Rhodobacterales bacterium | reverse complement strand
AGGGTTGCGGGGGCGTTTAGCGCGGTGGGATCATCGAAATGAAACGTGTCAGCATAGGCCAATTTACCACCGCGAGTGATACGCCATTGGTCGCGCAAGGTCGCTGTTGTAAGGGTTTCACCCATAGCGCGGCGCCCGAAAACCAGTGTCTCGACAGCTAAGAAAGTGGAATTTACCGCCATGTTTACAGTTAGTTGCCGGTTTAGTGCTGCCCCATCAAACAAGATCGTTTCTTGGGGTAGCCATTCCAACGACCCGCCCGTGCCGATTTCAACTTGATTGTCGATCCGCCCTACACCACCGCTTGAACGGTAGATGCGTTCGGCGGCTTGGGTGGTTACACTTAGTGCGGTATTTTCCTCAACGCATGCAGTAAAGTTTAGGCGATCGCCACCTGTAACGCCGCCAGAGGTGTTAATGAAAACCGCCTCGGGCACTGGATTATAGCTGCGCGGCAACAAAATCTTGGCACAACCCGATTGATATAGGTGGGATAGACCAGATTTGGTAAACGTCACCTCTCCGCGACCTGTGGCGCGCTGCAAGGGGGGGGAGGTGGTTTGGTCCAACATGTAAACGGACTATAAGTCTTTGAACTGTTCCTGCAAGGCTGCAAGTGAGCGGGCGAGTAAAGCACCATCAACGCCGACAACCAAGAATGTGAAACCCATTTTGTGCCATTTATCCGCGATTTCGCGGTTTGGCGGCAATATCCCCGCTGCTTTGCCGTGTTTTTTGCATGCAGCCAGCGTTTTTTCCAACGCTTCAATGAAGGTTGGGTGATCAAATTGTTTTGGAATAGCAAGCGATGTGCTTAAATCCATGGGGCCAACAAACAAGCAATCTACGCCATCGACGGCCGCAATTTCATTAACGTTTTCCACAGCTTCCGGTGTTTCAATTTGCACCACACAAAGAACATTTTCATCGGCGGAGGCAATATATTCGTCAAAATCCAACCCGAATTGCGCGGCGCGTGTAGATGTTGCGATACCGCGAAAACCTGCAGGTGCAAATCGGCAACATTTGGCGGCATAATCAGCCTCCTCCGCGGTGTTTACATAGGGGACCATGACGCCAGCCGCACCGTAATCGAGCACCTTTTTAAAATTCTCCAATGTATTGGATGACAGCCGCACAATAGCGGGCATTTTGTGGATCGCAGCGGCTTGTAATTGCGATAGCAAATCTTGTGGGCCACTTATTCCATGCTCATTGTCAATCCACACCCAATCAAATTGGGTGCGACCGATCAATTCAACTGCCATGCTATTGCCGAGCATCGCGCCGACACCCAATAAGCGGTCACCTTTTAAGGTGCGATCTTTAATCCAGTGCATATTATCCCCCATTGGTTTACGTTAGCTTGGCATAGTATTAAGGATAATCCTAATCCCCATTTGCGGGGCCGAGGTAAAGTACTAAATGCAAACGAACGACGATTTATCTGCAACTACACGCCAACCGCTGTTGTCGCGAAGCAAAACTATTATGGCGATATTTTTCTTTCAGGCCCTATCAAATGGCGGTTTATATCCACGGATTCCCGATATTCAGCAAGCACTTGGTATTAGCGAAGGTGCGTTAGGATTGGCGTTAATGGGGCAACCTGTTGGCGCATTGATTATATTCCTGTTTTCCAGCCGACTAATCGAAAAACTTGGGCCAAAGAAAATACTGATCGTCGCACTACCACTGTTGGCCATTGGAAACTTGTTACTGGTGATGGCGCCTAACCTTACAACAATCACCATACTTTTTGCGGCTTTTGGAGCGACATTTGCGGTAAGCAATGTCGCGATGAACGTTGAAGCCGACCGGGTCGAGGCCTCTACGGGTGTGCGGGTAATGACACGGTGCCACGGTATGTGGAGCTTTGGTTTTCTGACTGCGTCGATGATCGGGGTTGCTGCGCGTGGATTTGATATCAGCACTTTTTGGCATTTTACGGGTGTATTACCGATAATTATTGCAGCTACCCTGATTTTCATAGTGCCGATGCACCTTTCAGGCGAACGCAAACACAGCGGCAGCGCGGTTAAACGTATTACTTTGCCGACGCTTGGGACATTGGCGTTGGTCGGGTTTGGTTTATCGGCGGTAATGGTCGAAAATGGAACGCGCGCATGGTCGGTGATCTATATGCGTGACACGTTTGATGCGGCTGCTTGGGTGGATACGCTAACCCTGCCTGCGTTCATGATTTCGATGTCGGTTGTGCGGCTGTTCAGCGATGGTTTGATCCAGCGATTGGGGGCGGTGCGAACAGCCGCCAGTTTTTTATCGATAGCACTGGCTGGGGAACTGTTTGTAATATTTGCACAAAACCTATGGCAGGCATTAACCGGATTTGCCTTGCTAGGTGTCGGTATCAGCGTGGTATTTCCTTTGGCAATAAGTGCCGCCGCACGGTTGGGGGATAGGCCAGCATCTGAAAATGTTGCCGGATTCACGATGGGAATGGGGCTGGTCATGTTAATGATACCCGGGATGATGGGATATGCTGCGGAGGAGTTCGGTATTCGCGTAAGTTTTGCGATCTTGCTGCCAATGATTGTCGTTTCATTGTTGTTGGTTCGCAGGGTCGGCCGTTAACGCTATGTTTTTTGATCAATACGGCCTATATATCTAACGTGTAAGCGATATTAAACTGAGGCCAAAATGCATGTTGGAATAATTATGGATGGCAACGGTCGATGGGCGGCCAAGCGCGGCTTGCCGCGCAAGGTTGGCCATATGCGTGGTGTTTCACGGGTTTCTGAAATCGTGCGCGCTTGCCCTGATTTTGATGTGGATACGCTGACACTATACGCATTTTCGACAGAAAACTGGAAGCGTGCGGCGCATGAGGTCGAAAGCTTGATGCGCATATTCCGATGGTATTTGCGTAATAAACAGGCTGAATTGCAAGAAAACGGTGTTTGTATTCGGTTTATCGGGGATCCAACGCCTCTGGCGGATGACATTTGCGAGCAGATGGATGTGTTAACCCAACTTACCAAAAATAATACCGACCTGTACCTGAATGTTGCGATAAATTATGGTGGCCGGGATGAACTGATACGGGCAACGCGCAAGATTGCGGCCAAAGTACTGGATGGCAAGTTGGTACCGGAGGATATCACCGAAGATACCATGGCGGCGCATCTGGACACTGCCGGACTGGCGGATCCAGATTTGATTGTTCGCACGGCGGGTGAATTGCGCCTGTCAAACTTTATGACATGGCAAAGCGCCTATTCTGAATTTATATTTCTGGATTTACCTTGGCCAGATTTTACCAAATCCGTATTCCAAGAGACACTTGAAACCTACCAAAACCGAACGCGGCAATTTGGTGCGGTGGTGGATCGCGCCGCAGAGTGATCCACCAGATTTCTGTGTTAGCTGGCCAATAGACGGTCGAATTCTTCGACAAAACCGCTATATGGCATGTTTGATATGGTTTTTCCGTTGATAATAAATGTTGGTGTTCCACCAATATCATCATTTTCTAGGTTAGCAGTTGCATCTGTTACAAGCGCCTGCGCCATATCGTTATTTTGCATGCACGCCTCCATCTCGGCATCGTTCAAGCCTGCCAAGCGACCCAGACCGTATAGGTTATCCACGATATCAACCGCGCCTGCACCTTGGGTCCAAGCGGACTGGTTTTCGTAGATCATGCCAGCAAGGCCAAAGAAACGATCCGGCCCACCACAACGCGCCAAAAGATCAGCCCATAGGCCGAGGCGGTCGAAATATACGGGGCGGTAAATCATACGAACCATGCCGGTGTCGATGTAGTTTTCCTTGATTAACGGGTACACATCCTCATGGAATGAACGACAGTGTGGGCAGGTGTACGAGGCGTACTCGATCATTGTGATCGGCGCATCGGCATCACCTTGGGACATTTCCTCAACAACAATGTCGTCGATCGCAGCTTGGGCAAAAACTGGTGTTGTTACCGTGGTCGCAGCAGCGCTTGCGATCATGGCGAGCGTTACGCGGCGAGTGAGGTTCAGTTTATCGGTCATCAAGTTTCCTTTTCGAGACGGAATTTCATCTAGTTAATACGTTTTCGCCAAGCTTTTCCAGAGCAGCCCGTAATCCCTCGTCCCCGATGGGTTTTAAGGATGATTTCAGGGCGTCTTTGCGTGGTGGTGACAGTGTTTTTTCGGGTTTCTTGTGTTCGAATGCGGCGGCAGTTTCTGCGAAACCATGGTCGGCCGTTTGGGTGATGCGGATGCGGGAAATGGCGTTGTAACCATAACAGGCATTCACTTTTTCTTGTAAATTCGGCAATAGCATCTGCAACTCCGGCGCGCGTGCGCCGTCAGTTAACACGGTTAGTGTCGCACCGATTCCCTCGCGGGCGTATGATACTTTGACAGGTTGTGCGATGTCGGCGATTGCTTGCCCGACGATCTCGGCCCAGTGGGTTAATAGGCGGGTTTCCGCGAAGCCCCGGCGTTCCGATGCACTGCGAATCCGCTTACTGACGAGGCCACCGGTCTGCATGAACCCACGCGCTCGCCTTTTTACGAACGAGGGCTTGCCTTTTTTGGTATTGGCGTCAATTTTGCGGGCCATGAGACTCTCTTTTACAACTAACGGCCATAGTAACGTTCGATTAACCTACGTCCATAGCTTTGAGCGTCGCAGGAGGGTAAAGCTTGCGTGAACGAATGGTTAAAGACCTGTTGGATTGGTATGATCTGAACGCCCGCGAGATGCCATGGCGGATACCGCCCGCTGCGTCCAAGGCGGGAATACGCCCCGACCCCTATCATATTTGGTTGTCCGAAGTGATGTTACAGCAAACGACTGTGGCAGCGGTTGTTAAATATTTTCACGCGTTTACAAAGCGTTGGCCGGATGTTCATGCGCTGGCGAATGCGGATGATGCGGATGTTATGGCCGAATGGGCGGGTCTTGGCTATTATGCGCGGGCGCGAAATTTGCTGAAATGTGCGCGACTTGTTTCGACCGAGCTGGGTGGTATTTTTCCGTCAAGCGAAGTGGAATTGTTGAAATTACCGGGGATTGGGCCTTACACGGCGGCGGCGGTAGCGGCGATTGCCTATGATTTGTCGGCGACGGTGGTGGATGCAAATGTTGAACGGGTAATGGCACGGATCTATGCAGTGTACGAGCCGTTGCCGACGAGCAAAGCACGGCTTACCGAATTTGCGGCAGGGTTAACGCCTGAAAAACGTGCCGGAGATTATGCTCAGGCGGTTATGGATCTGGGGGCAACGATTTGTGGTCGTAAACCAACATGCACGATTTGCCCGTGGGATGCTGAATGTGTGGCGAAAACGGCTGGAAATGCGGCTGAATTACCACGGAAACTGCCGAAAGCGCCAAAACCAGTGCGGTATGGCGTGGCATATTTTGTCAAACGCCAAGATGGGGCGGTGTTGTTGGAGACGCGTCCCGAAAAGGGATTGTTGGGCGGAATGTTGGCATTGCCGAGCACCGAATGGCGTGAGGCCGAGGTAGTTGAAAACCAACCAATCAATGCCGATTGGACCGAAGTGGGCCATATTCGCCATACCTTCACGCATTTTCATCTGATTTTGGACGTAAAAACGGCGAAGGCGCCGCATGGGGTCACGCCGAAACGCGGACGATTTA